>NZ_JBDJMY010000006.1:0-133934 GCF_039674165.1 Stenotrophomonas terrae | reverse complement strand
GCCATGCTCGGCAGGAGCCTTCCCGGGAATGCCCCTGCCGAGCATGGCTCGGCACTACCAAAGGCGGGCTTTACCTCGCTGGCGACGCAATGCTGTTATCCGGGCTGTCCTCGCGCACTGCCATCGTCGCAGCATCACCGCTCACGCGCATCATCTGCAGTGCCTGGCCATCTAGGCGGAACTCCAATGCCGATTGCAGCCGGTCCAGCGCCTGCACCTGCGCGCACAGCGACAAGGCATGCTGTTCCAGTGCACGGGTGCGGCCCTGCAGCCGCTGCTCCAGTTCGGCATCGAGCTTTTCAGTGCGCTTGTCCAGTTTGTCTTCGCCGCCGGTGAATACCGTCCACAGCACGCTGCGGGCAATGGAGCCGCTCAGGCTCTCGGCGGCCGCCTCGACCCTTGTTTCAAAGCCATCGTCGAACAGGTCCTGCTCCCAGCGGCCACGGCCAATGGTGGTATCGACGAAGCGCTCGGCTTCCCTGCGCAGCTTGCGTACCTTGCGCGAGTTGGCATCGCCGGTCAGTGCCTCGTAGACCGCATCCAGCGTGTCGAAGGTGATGCCCACCGATTCGTTGGCGATGCCTGTCACCGCCGGCATCAACTGGCGCACCCCGTTCTCCAACGCGCGCAGGCGTTGTGCATCGGCAGCCGATACCGTCTGCATGCGGTTGTCGATGCTCAGCTGGCCATCGTGGAAGACGATCTCGCGCATCGGCAGGGCATCGCGACGCAGCCAGATGCCGCCACCGTCCACCAGCACGTTGTAGTCGGTAGCCACGCCGCACTGGTCGGCGGACAACGTTGGTGCTTTGACCGTACCGGCGTGGGCCGCCAGTGGCAGCAGCAGGGCCAGCGAGCTGGCGATGGGCAACAGGCGCATGGTGTGACTCTCCTGCCGGGGGTGGGTGCAGCTTGGCTGCTTACGCCAGCGGCGGCGTCGGCCGGAAGTCACGTTGGCGGATTTCATGCGGAATTTACGTTGTTCAGGCAGGCGCAGCGCGTGCAAAAAAATACCGCAAAAGGCTTGACTGCGCAGTCAGTTCGGGCGGTTTGCCCGCACCGTTCGGTGGCCCGCGACAGCCAGCCCTTGTGCCGCAAGGCTTGGCGAATATTTACTAGATTTGGTGTTGACCCCGTCATATACCCCCACTATCTTGTGCCTCGTCGGTTCCAACGGGGCATGCCTCGTTGGATTGAAAGGGAAGCAGGTGACGCCGTTAAGGCCATTCCAGCACTGCCCCGCAGCGGTAATTGGGAACGACCCCGCCACACAGCACTGAGGCAAACGGCCTTGGGAAGCGGCGGAGTAGGAAGAAGGCCTTGGTCTTCGCGCCCATGAGTCCGAAGACCTGCCGACAGCCACGCGATGCACACCGCGTGGTGCCGGCTGCGGTGTCTTCGAGGGGAAGACGGCTGGTGACGTGGTGCCGTGGCTGCTGCGACCGTCGGGTCGTGGGCTGTCGCGGCTGCTGCGACGCCG
Organism: Stenotrophomonas terrae; assembly: GCF_039674165.1. Lineage (GTDB taxonomy): Bacteria > Pseudomonadota > Gammaproteobacteria > Xanthomonadales > Xanthomonadaceae > Stenotrophomonas > Stenotrophomonas terrae_A. Next base: position 132,454 of record NZ_JBDJMY010000006.1, on the reverse strand, counting down.
TCCTTCCATGCTCGCGCCTCCGTACCGGCTCTGCTTCCTGCGCGGGCAGGAGCTGCGTGCATAACGCTCAAGGACACCATCGTCGTGACTACCTCTCTTACTGACGTCGCTCCGGCTGAAGCCGGTTTTGAACTGACCCCGCCGCCGACCGCCACCGCCATGAGCGTGACCAAGCGCAATGGCAGCACCGAGCCGGTAGACCTCAACAAGATTGTCCGCGCCATCCAGCGCTGCTGCGAAGGCCTGCATGCGGTTGACCCGATGCGGGTTGCCACGCGCACCATCTCCGGCCTGTACAACGGCGCCAGCACCCAGGAACTGGATGAGCTGTCGATCCGTACCGCTGCGCTGCTGATCGGCGAAGAGCCCGAATACGGCCGCCTGGCTGCACGCCTGCTGGCCAACTTCATCGGCAAGGAAGTCTCCGGCCAGGAAATCCACGCGTTCTCGCAGTCGGTTGGCCGTGGCCACGAAGTGGGCCTGATCAACGACCGCCTGCTCAACTTCGTGCAGGTCAACGCACGCAAGCTCAACGATGCGATCGATCCGGCCTACGACCTGAACTTCGATTACTTCGGCCTGCGCACCATGTATGACCGCTACCTGCTGCGTCATCCGCATTCGCGCAAGGTCATCGAAACGCCGCAGCAGTTCTTCCTGCGCATCGCCAGTGCGCTGAGCGAGGACGTGCCCGAAGCACTCGCGCTGTACCAGCGCCTGGGCAGCCTGGACTATCTGCCGTCCAGCCCGACCCTGTTCAATGCCGGCACCAGCCACGAGCAGCTGTCCTCGTGCTTCCTGCTGGATTCGCCGCAGGATTCGCTGGAGTCCATCTACGACCGCTATGCCGATATCGCGCAGCTGTCCAAGTTCAGCGGCGGCATCGGCGTCAGCTATACCCGCGTGCGTTCGCGCGGCTCGCTGATCAAGTCCACCAACGGCCACTCCAACGGCATCGTGCCGTGGCTGAAGACGCTGGATTCCTCGGTGGCTGCGGTCAACCAGGGCGGCAAGCGCAAGGGTGCAGCCTGCGTGTATCTGGAAACCTGGCACGCCGACATCGAGGACTTCCTCGAACTGCGCGACAACGCCGGTGATGATTCACGCCGCACCCATAACCTCAATCTGGCCAACTGGGTGCCGGATCTGTTCATGCAGCGCGTGGAAGCCGACCAGGAATGGTCGCTGTTCGATCCGCGCGTGGTGCCGGAGCTGACCGACCTGTACGGCCCGGCCTTCGAGCAGGCTTATGTGCAGGCCGAAACCCAGGGCAAGGCGCGCAAGAGCGTGTCGGCCCGCAAGCTGTATTCGCGGATGATGCGCACCCTGGCCGAGACCGGCAACGGCTGGATGACGTTCAAGGACAAGTGCAACCTGGCCAGCAACCAGACCCTGCGCGCCGGCAACGTGATCCACCTGTCCAACCTGTGCACCGAGATCCTGGAGATCACCTCCAACGATGAAACCGCGGTCTGCAACCTGGGCTCGATCAACCTGGGCAACCACATCGACGCGCATGGCGACTTCGATTTCGAGAAGCTGGCCGAGACCGTGCGGCTGGCCGTGCGCCAGCTCGACCGCGTCATCGACCTGAACTTCTACCCGATCGAAACCGCACGCCGTGGCAACCTGCGCTGGCGCCCGGTCGGCCTGGGCTGCATGGGCCTGCAGGACGTGTTCTTCCGCAAGCGCATGGCGTTTGACTCGGACGAAGCGCGCGCGCTGTCGGCCAAGATTGCCGAAGCCATCTATTTCCACGCGCTGGAAGTGTCCTGCGAACTGGCCCAGGAGCGCGGCAAGCATCCCTCGTTCAACGACACCCGCGCTGCCCATGGCGAACTGCAGTTCGACGCCTGGAACGTGGTGCCGGCCGATGTCGAGCGCTGGGACGCACTGCGTGAGCGCATCAAGCAGCACGGCCTGCGCAACTCGCTGATGATCGCAATCGCGCCAACCGCCACCATCGCCTCGATTGCCGGTTGCTACGAGTGCGTGGAACCGCAGGTGTCCAACCTGTTCAAACGCGAGACGCTGTCCGGCGACTTCCTGCAGATCAACCGTCACCTGGTGACCGAGCTGAAGCAGCTGGGCATGTGGACGGCGGAGATGCGTGATGCGATCAAGCTGGCTGATGGCTCGATCCAGGGCCTGCCGCAGATCCCGGAAACCCTGCGTCATATCTACCGCACCGCGTGGGAACTGCCGATGCGTTCGCTGATCGACATGGCCGCCGACCGCGGCGCCTTCATTGACCAGTCGGCCTCGCTCAACCTGTTCATGGAAAGCCCGAACATCGGCGCGATGTCGTCCATGTACATGTACGCATGGAAGAAGGGCATCAAGACCACGTATTACCTGCGCTCGCGCCCGGCCACCAAGATCGCCAAGACCACGGTCAGCGCGTATACGCCAGTAGAAGCCGTGGCCTGCTCGCTGGAAAACCCGGAAGCCTGCGAGGCCTGCCAGTAAGCACTGCATAAGCCCCTCTCCCGCCCGCGGGAGAGGGGTTGGGGTGAGGGCGCTCCTAGAAGCACGTAGCGCCGATCCCCAGGAACCAACCCTCATCCGGCGCTGCGCGCCACCTTCTCCCGCAGGGAGAAGGGAATGGAGATCCAAAATGTCCGAGTCCCCCCGTCAAATGCTGCTCGATCCCGGCTTCGAGCTGACCCTGCGTCCGATGCGTTACCCGGACTTCTACGAGATGTACCGCAACGCGATCAAGAACAGCTGGACGGTGGAGGAGATCAATTTCCAGATCGACATCACCGACCTGCACCAGAAGATGTCGCCGGCCGACCAGCATCTGATCCACCGTCTGGTCGCGTTCTTCGCTACCGGCGATTCGATCGTGTCGAACAATCTGGTGCTGAATCTGTACCAGCACCTCAACGCGCCCGAAGCGCGCATGTACCTGTCGCGCCAGCTGTATGAAGAAGCGCTGCACGTGCAGTTCTACCTGACCCTGCTGGACAACTACCTGCCGGATCCGGAAGAACGCTTCAAGGCTTTCGCGGCAGTGGAAAACATCGACTCGATCAAAAAGAAGGCCGGTTTCTGCTTCAAGTGGATCGACTCGCTGCAGGAAACCAAGCGCCTGGAAACCCGTGAGGACCGCCGCCAGTTCCTGCTCAACCAGATCTGCTTTGCGGCCTGCATCGAAGGCCTGTTCTTCTTTGCCGCCTTCGCTTACGTGTACTACTTCCGTTCGCGCGGCCTGCTGCCGGGCCTGGCGTCGGGCACCAACTGGGTGTTCCGCGACGAGAGCTGCCACATGGAGTTCGCGTTCGAGTGCGTGCGCAAGATCCGCGCCGAAGAGCCCGACCTTTTCGACGCCAAGATGGAGCAGGAGGTCTACCAGATGCTGGAGGAGGCCATCGACTGTGAAGTGCAGTTCGCCGAGGACGTGCTGTCCGGCGGCGTGGCTGGCATCTCCACCCGCGACATGCGCCAGTACCTGCAGCATTGTGCCGACAACCATTTCCTGAAGCTGGGCATGGCCAAGAAGTACAACGTGCGCAACCCGCTGCCGTTCATGGAATTGCAGGACGTGCAGGAGCTGACCAACTTCTTCGAACGCCGTGCGTCTGCCTATCAGGTTGGCGTGCAGGGTGAAGTGGCGTTCGATATGGCGTTCTGATTTTCTCCCTCCCTTGCGCGAAGCGCAGGGGAGGGTTGGGGAGGGGTGCTTTGGGCTCTATACGTAGAGTGTGATCGCCGTTTTTGCAGGACCCTCAGGCAGCAGCAACAGCAACAGCAAAGGCACCCCTCCCCAGCCCTCCCCTCGGCTGCGCCGAAGGGAGGGGGCAGAGCGGCTGCGCTTGTCTCCCTCCCTTTCATCGAAGGTGAAGGGAGCGCGTGTCTCCCTCCCTTGCGCGAAGCGCAGGGGAGGGTTGGGGAGGGGTGCTTTCAGGCTTCTGAGGCTTTGTCAGCTTCGCGGCTTACGCCGCTCCTACAAAACCGGCTGCAAGGGACGCAGAGCGCTCACCAGCTGCACAGCTTTGCGGGCGTATCATCGGCGCCAACTTACAGGTGATACCCCCATGACCCCTATCGTCGAAACCAATCCGCCGGTCGAAGTCCGCATGGCGGAAATCGTATTTCCCAACCACACCAACCATATGGGCACGCTGTTCGGCGGCCAGGCGCTGGCGTGGATGGACAAGGCGGCCTTCCTTGCCGCTGCCCGTTATTCGCGTTGCACCGTGGTCACCGCGCGCTCGGACCAGGTCGATTTCAAGCTGCCAATCCGCATCGGGCAGATGGTGGAAACCATCGGCCGGGTGGTCAAGGTTGGCCGCAGCTCGATGCATGTTGAAGTCGAACTGATTGCCGAAGACCTGCACAACGGCGAACGCGCGCTCTGCACCAAGGGTACGTTCGTGATGATCGCGCTCGATGGCGAAGGGCATCCGACCACCGTACCGACGCTGCCGACGCAGGCCTGAGCCGCACGGCGATGAGCACTTCTTCGGTACAGGCCGGGCGTTTGTCACCTGCAGTGATCACCGAGCTGCCGGAATTCATCGCCGGTCATCGGCGCCTGTTCGTGGTCACTGGCGCCGGTTGCAGCACCGACTCCGGCATTCCCGATTACCGCGACAACGACGGCCAATGGAAGCGCACGCCGCCGGTGACCTACCAGGCCTTCATGGGCGAGCAGGCAACCCGCCAGCGTTACTGGGCGCGCAGCCTGCTGGGCTGGCCGCGCTTCGGTCAGGCGCGGCCCAATGCCACCCACCATGCGCTGGCGGCGTTGGAGGCCGATGGCCGTATCGAATTGTTGCTGACCCAGAACGTGGACTGCCTGCATCAGCAGGCCGGTAGCCATACCGTGATCGATCTGCACGGCCGCCTCGACCAAGTGCGCTGCATGGGCTGCGAAGCCCGCTCGTCACGCGCATTGCTGCAACATCGGCTGCTGGACGCCAACCCGGGCTGGGAGACCTTGCAGGCCGGCATCGCACCGGACGGTGATGCGGACCTGGAAGCTGATTTTTCCAGTTTCAACGTGCCCGCCTGCGAGGCCTGCGGCGGTGTGCTCAAGCCGGATGTGGTGTTCTTCGGTGAGAACGTGCCGCGCGACCGTGTGGCAGCCGTGCATGAGCACCTGCAGCGCTCGGACGCGGTGTTGGTGGTGGGCTCCTCGCTGATGGTGTATTCGGGTTTCCGCTTCGTCGATGCTGCCGCCAAGGCCGGCCTGCCGATAGCCGCGGTCAATCTGGGCCGCACCCGCGCCGATGCCTTGCTGTCGCTGAAGGTGCAGATGCCCTGCGCGCAGGCGTTGGCGTTCCTGCTTGATGGTGCCAAGACGCAGTGATCCATCACACCGGTTGAATCGGCGGCTGCGGCAGCGTGCAATGGGCGCCTTCCCCGGTTGATGGAATACCCCGCGTGAGTCAGCTTTTTTCACCGTTGTCGCTAGGCCCGCTTGCCCTGTCGAACCGTATCGTCATCGCACCGATGTGCCAGTACTCGGCCGATGAGGGCGATGCCACCGATTGGCACACCATCCATCTGGGCCAGCTGGCGCAGTCCGGCGCCGGCCTGCTGATCATCGAGGCGACTGCGGTGTCGCCACGCGCACGCATCAGCTGGGCCGATCTCGGTCTGTGGGACGACGCCAACGAAGCCGCGCTGGGCAAGGTGCTGGCAGCGGTACGGCGCTGGTCGCCGATGCCGATCGGCGTGCAGCTTGCGCATGCCGGACGCAAGGCATCCACTGCCCGCCCATGGGAAGGAGGCGGTGCCATCGCGCCGGAACAGGCGCATGGCTGGCAGGTGCTGGCGCCGTCGCCGCTGCCGTTCAAGGCCGGTGATCCCACGCCGGAGGCACTGGATATCGCGGGTATCGATGCGGTGGTCGAGGACTTTGTCGCCGCCGCCCAGCGCGCTGTGCGCCTGGGATTGCAGTTGATCGAGCTGCATGCGGCGCATGGCTACCTGCTGCATCAGTTTCTGTCGCCGCTGAGCAACCAGCGCGATGACGCCTATGGCGGCGCGCTGGAAAATCGCATGCGGCTGCTGCTGCGGGTATTCGATGCGGTACGTGCGGTATTGCCCGCTGACGTTGCCCTGGGCGTGCGCATCTCCGCCACCGATTGGGTGGAGGGCGGTTGGGATGTTGCGCAGAGCATTGAACTGGCCAAGGTGCTGGAGGCGCGCGGCAATCATTTCCTGCATGTTTCCAGCGGTGGATTGGACCCGCGCCAGCAGATTCCGCTCGGCCCCGGCTACCAGGTGCCGCAGGCCGCAGCGATCAAGGCTGCGATCAGCACGCCGGTAATCGCGGTGGGCTTGATCACCGAGCCAGCGCATGCCGAAGCCATCCTCGTCGAAGCCCAGGCCGATGCGATCGGCCTTGCCCGCGGCATCCTGTACGACCCGCGTTGGCCATGGCATGCAGCCGCCGCGCTGGGTGCACAGGTGAGCGCGTCGCCGCAGTACCTGCGCTGCGAGCCACACGAGCTGCGTGGCCTGTTCAAACCGGCAGGGCAGGGCTGAGCGGGAATGCCGTAGCGAGCGTCGGCGGGCGTGCTGCTGCTGGCGCTCAGGCGTGTTCGCTGTCGGCGCGCCAGGCCGGCGGCAACGCCGCAACGATGTGCTGCAGCAGTGCGCGTACTTTCGGGGTCAGGTCACGGCGGTCGCTGACGCACAGGAACAGGTGCATCGGCTCGGGCGAGGCGTGTGCATCGCCGGCCACCTCGCTCTGGAACAAGGCCTGCAGCTCGCCACGCGCGATATACGGTGCGGCGACGAAGGCGGTCAGGCGGGTGATGCCGCCGCCGCTGGCGGCCATGGCCGCCAAGGCATCGGCATCGTCGCTGACCATGGCCGGGCGGACGTCGGCGTCGAAGCGAAGGCCGTCGCGGACGAAGCGCCAAGGCAGATAGCGGCCATTGGTGGGATAGCGGAACAGCAGGCAGCGGTGCTCGTGCAGGTCTTCCGGTGCCTGCGGGGTGCCGGCATTGGCCAGGTAGGCCGGCGCGGCACAGAACAGCAGCGGCACCTGGGCCAGTGGCCGGGCCACCAGCCCTTCCTCCAGCTGCGGTTCGATACGGATGCTGACATCCACGTTTTCGTGGGCATGGTCGACGCTGCGGTCGGCCAGCAGCAGTTCCAGTTCCAGCCGTGGATAGCGCTGCTGCAGGCCGGGCAGCAGGGGGGCAAGCACATGCCGGCCGAAGGCGGCGGTGCTGGCGATGCGCAGGCGGCCGGTGGGCTGTGCGTCGGGGTCGGTCACCGCCGCGTGCGCCCGCTGCAGGTCGCGTTCGATATGACGTACCTGCGACAGGTACAGCGCGCCGCGTTCGGTCAGTGCCAGCTGGCGGGTGGTGCGGTTGAACAGGCGCACGCCCAGATGGGCTTCCAGGCGGGCGATGTTCTGGCCCACGGCGGCGGCGCTGATGCCCAGGGTGCGGGCAGCGCCGGCCAGGCTGCCAGCGTCCGCGGTGCGGATGAAGCTGCGAATGGACTGGAGAGTATTCATGCTGGCCGGCATTTTCAGGGTTGATTACAAAGAAATTCTTTATAAAGCGCCAAGCCTGCCCAGCCTAGCCGAGCGGCGGGCCGCTGCCTATGATGCCGCCCCTGCAATCGCCTGATTGCGTCGATGAATGGAGGCCGCCGAATGATCGAATCATCCCGCCCAGCTGCGGTTGGACGCAGGAAACTGCATGCCCGCGCCACCCCCTATGTGTTCGCGTTCTTCATGTCCTCGATCATGGCCATGCTGATGTGCATCGTGATCACCGCCGCCAATTCCAATATCGATGGCCAGTTCGTGCGGCGGGTGTTGTCTTCCTACAGCCTGGCGATGCCCATCGCCTTCTTCTGCGTGCTGCTGGTACGCCCGCTGGTGATGCGGCTGGTGGCGTTGACCGTGCACCCGCACTGAGCCGCAGGCAACGGTGTCAGCTGCAACTGTCTTTGGCGGGGAATGACCGGAACGGTTACTTTCCACGACCCGCCTGTTAGATGTCGCTGACCATGCGTCCTGATTTCATCCTCACCCTTTCCTGCCCGGACCGTACCGGTATCGTCTACGGCGTGTCCGGCCTGCTGTTCGAGGCGGGCTGCAACATCCTCGACGCCCAGCAGTTCGGCGATGATGAAAGCGGTCGTTTTTTCCTGCGTGTGCACTTCGACATGCGCAAGGCCGGTGATGAGCCGCTGGTACGCGCGCGGCTGCAGGAGCTGGGTGCATCGTTCGCGATGGAATGGCAGCTGCATGATGCACGCCGCCGCGCGCGCCTGCTGGTGCTGGTCAGCAAGCAGGGCCATTGCCTCAACGACCTGTTGTTCCGCACCCATAGCCGACAGTTGAAGGTGGATATCGCCGCGGTAGCCTCCAACCACAACGACTTTGCCGCCCTCTCGGGTTCCTATGGCGTGCCCTTCCATCACCTGCCGGTGGATGCCGACAACCGCGAGCAGCAGGAACAGCAGATCATCGACCTGGTCGAGCGTGAGCGCATCGATCTGGTGGTGCTGGCACGCTACATGCAGATCCTGTCGCCACGGCTATGCCAGGCGCTGTCTGGCCGCGCCATCAATATCCATCACAGCTTCCTGCCCAGCTTCAAGGGCGCGCAGCCGTATCACCAGGCGCATGCGCGCGGGGTAAAGATCATCGGCGCCACCGCGCATTACGTGACCTCCGACCTGGACGAAGGCCCGATCATCGAGCAGGACGTGGCGCGCGTGGACCACGCCATGACGCCGCGTGACCTGGTGCAGCTGGGCAGTGATACCGAATCGCAGGTGTTGGCGCGCGCGGTGCGCCGGCATGTGGAGCACCGCATCCTGCTCAACGGCCACCGCACGGTGGTATTCCGCTGATCAGCCCAGCTGGATCCCGCATTCGCCCAGGGCAATGCGGGTGACGGCATCATTGTCCGCGCTTACCGGGCGGGTCAGATCCCACAGGAAGCGCACCGCAAAGCCGCTGATGGCGGCGTCCTGCGCGCTCCACAGCACGCAGTAGTCGCGTGCGAGGCCGCAGACATGCACTTCGCGGATGCCGCGTTCATGCAGCCAGCCGGCCAGCCCGGTGGGCGCGCGCGTGGCCTGTGGGCCGATGTTCTCGCGGAACGCGCTATACGAATCCACGTCGCGCTGCGTGCCTTTGCGCAGGATCAGGTCGGCATGCTTCCAGTCCACGCGCGCGTCCAGGCGGGCACCGGCGCTGCCCTGCACGCAGTGGTCAGGCCACAGCGTCTGCGCCTGGCCATGCAGTTCAATGCTGTCGAACGGCTTGCGGCCGGCATGCTGGCTGGCGAACGAGGCGTGATCGGCCGGGTGCCAATCCTGGGTAGCCACCACGGTTGCGTAGTGGCGTGCGTCCAGCAGCGCGGCGATGGCGGGCACGATCGCATCGCTGTGCTGGCAGGGCAGGGCGCCGCCGGGCATGAAATCCGGTTGCAGGTCGATGACCAGCAGCGCAACGTCTGTTCCGTACATCGGCAACTTCCTGACGCGGGGGACGCACAGTTTACGGCAGCGGCAACAAAAGCAAGGTAGTGCCGAGCCATGCTCGGCATGGGAGCATTCCCCGCACTATTTGTGGGAGCGGCGTAAGCCGCGAAGCAGGTGGAGCCCAAAGCACCCCTCCCCAACCCTCCCCTTCGCTACGCGAAAGGGAGGGGGCGAAAGCTGTAGTGCCGAGCCATGCTCGGCAGGGGCGTTCCCAACAATGTCTGTAGGAGCGGCGTAAGCCGCGAAGCCGGCGGAGCCAAAAGCACCCCTCCCCAACCCTCCCCTTGGCCTTCGGCCAAAGGGAGGGGGCGAAAGCTGTAGTGCCGAGCCATGCTCGGCAGGGGCGTTCCCAACAATGTCTGTAGGAGCGGCGTAAGCCGCGAAGCAGGCAGCGCCAAAAGCCTCCCCAACCCGCCCGGCTCGAAGCCAAAGCCTTCGGTCGTTCATCAGGCCGCGCCAGTCGCGCGCAAGCAGGCCTTCTTCCCCCCTTCGCACCGCGAAAGGAAGGAAGCGAACGCGGATCAATGCGCCGATGAGCGCGAGAACAGGTTGATCACCAGCACCCCGGCGCAGATCAGGCCGATGCCGACCACGGCGGCCAGGTCGAGCTTCTGCTTGAACACGAACAGGCCGATCAGCGAGATCAACACGATGCCCACGCCGGACCAGATCGCATAGGCGATCCCGGTCGGGATGGTTTTCATCACCAACGCCAGCAACCAGAAACACACGCTGTAACCCAGCAGTGCACCGACGGTTGGCCACAGCCGGCTCATGCCATCGGAGGCCTTGAGCAGCGAGGTGGCAGCCACTTCCAGGGCGATGGCGCAGGCCAGCAGTGCATAGGCGTTCATTGAGCAGACTCGGGGGCAGACGGGGCATGGATTCTAGCGGGGACGGTCTTGTGCCTGGGTGATGCGACTGGGCGGGCGTCTTACGGTGCGTGGATAGACTCCGCGTACGTTGCGCTTGGGCTGTCGGCCGTCAGCCGGGACCGCGATGCAGGAGGCCGCTGTGGAATCTAGGAGCATGGGGGGGCAGTACCGTCGTCCGGGTGGGCATGTGCAGGACGCGCGGCGGGGACGCGCGCGCCTTGCTGTCCTGGCGGCGGTGCTGTGTTTTTTTCCGGCGGCGACGGCGCTGGCGCAGCACCGGTCCTACAACGTGCCGGCCGCGGTGCCCAGCGCGGAGGTGGCGCAACTTGAAGCGGAGCGGCGGCAGCTGTTCCAGAAGATCCTCGAGCAACCGGCGGATCTGGATGCCGGCTTTGCCTATGCGGTGCTGTCCACCCGCGTTGGTGACTATGAAGCGGCCATCGCCACCTACGAACGCATGTTGATCCTGCGTCCGGGTACCCCGCGCCTGCAGTTGGAGCTGGCGGCGCTGTACTTCCGCCTGGGTGCATACCCGCGTGCGCGGCAACTGTTCGAGCGGGTAGTGGCGTTGCCGGAAACACCGGACACGGTGCGTCGCCGCATTGCCGGCTACATGGCTGTCATCGAAGGCGAGCAGAAGCAGCGTGGGGGTTTCAGCGGCATGCTGAGCCTGGGCGCGCGCGCGGAAAGCAACGCCAACGGCGCGCCGGACCGCGACAGCATCAGCTTGAATGGTCGCGATTTCGAACTGGCACCGGACTCGCGCGCGGCAAGTGACAGCAGCCTGCAGTTGGGCGCCTTGTTGCGCTACCGGCAGCCGGTGTCGAAGCAGGGCGATGTGCTGGATGTGTCGCTGGCGGCGGCATCCAGCCGCTACCGGGAACTCGGTGACCTGGGCAGCGATGGGCTGGAACTGCGGCTGGGGCCGGATTTTTCGCTCAACCGCTGGGGGCTACGCGATGGCCGCATCGCGATTGCCGGCCTGTTCGGCCAGACCTGGCTGGATGGCACGCGCTACATGCATTCCGCTGGCCTGGCCGTTGCCTTCCGCAAGCCGGTGGGGCGCGAATCGCTGATCGCTGCCAATATCGACTGGCGGGACGAACGCTATACACCGGCGCCAGCGCTGGCCAGCGCCGAGGGCTATTCCGGTGACCGCTACCGCGCCAGTGTCAGCTACAGCCGCCAGCTTGCCGACGACTGGCAGCTGCTGCTCAGCCCCGGCGTAGAGCGGCGGAAGGCGCGCGTGGACTTCAACAGTTACTGGGAGCCGCGCTTCAACCTCGGCGTGAACTACCGCTACCCGGCGCTGCTGGGCAAGCGCAGCCAGCCGTGGGTGCTGGCGCTGAGCGCGCAGACCGCGCGGCGGGTCAACGATGTACCGATGACTGTCATCAGCCGCGACCAGCGCCAACGCGGCGACGAACTGGTGCTGCAGGCCGTGCAGACCATTCCCCTGCGCAGCAGCACCGATCTGCAGTTGTACGCGGGCTACCGGCGGCTGCATTCCAACTATGAGCTGCGCGAGTACAGCAACAAGTTTGCTGGCTTTTCACTGATTCAAGCGTTCTGAGGAGTTCGGCGATGCGCATCCATCTTCCGGTGTTGGTGATTGCAGGGCTGTTGCTGGCGGTGGCGCCGGCGGCGGCCGAAAAGGTAGGCACTGCGGCGGCGGTGGCACCCGATGCGCAGAGCTATTTTGGTTCGGCCGCGCCGCGGGTGGTGCGGCTGGGTGACAACGTGCTGCGCGACCAGCGCTTCCAGACCGATGCCAAGGGCGTGGTGCAGGTGCTGCTGGTGGATGGCTCCAGCTTCACCATCGGCCCGCGCTCGTCGCTGGTGATCGACCAGTTCGTCTACAACCCGGACAAGGGCACCGCGCAGCTGGCCGGCAGCATGTCGCGCGGGGTGATGCGCTTCATCGGCGGTGCGGCCTCCAAGAGCGCTGACGGGGTGAAGATCAAGACGCCGGTCGGCGTGGCCGGTATTCGTGGCGGCATTCTGGGTTTGTGCGTGGATGATGCGGCGGCCGGTTGTGCCGGCAGTGCCATCGGGCAGTTCGAGTTTGGCGATGAGGCCCGCTTCGAACCCGCGCAGGGGCCGGCGGTGGTCCTGCACCAACCGGGTACGGGCTTCAGCTCCAATGGCGATGGTGCCTTGATCAACAATGGTGGCGGTGCGCCGGTTGATCCGGCGGCGGGGCTGCCAGCGGCGCAGGGCGAGGACCAGGATGTCGGCGGGCTGGAGGCACAGCCGAACGAGCGTGCCGGCTTCAGCGGCGCTCCGATGGGGCCGGCGCTGGGTGTGCCCGGTGTCATGCCGGGGCAGGAGCCATCGGCATTGCTGCCCGCAGCACAGGGCGACAGCCCCGGGCAGTCGCAGATCGAGACCGAGCTTGAGCACAGCACCACGCCGCCAGATCCGGTGACGCCGGTAGATCCTGTAGGTCCTATTGACCCGATTGACCCGATTGACCCGGTAGACCCGGTGGATCCGGTAGATCCGGTAGATCCGGTAGATCCGGTAGATCCCGTAGATCCCGTAGATCCCGTAGATCCAGTAGATCCGGTGGATCCAGTGGACCCCGTTGATCCCGTGGATCCCGTAGATCCGGTAGATCCCGTAGATCCGGTAGATCCCGTGGACCCGGTGGATCCAGTAGATCCAGTAGATCCAACGCTGCCCAAGACCTTGAATGGCACGCTGCAGGGCTTCGCTTCGGCGTACGCGGGCAGTACGCCGATGTCTTCGGGTGCAGCGGCGACGTTCCAGTTCGACGCCGCCGCCGGCACCTTCACTGCCACCATTGCGCCGGAATCCTGGGGCGGTGCCTCGCTGTCCGGCGCGGGTGACTACCTGCACGATCGCAGCTACGAATTCGAGAACAGCCAGGGCAACTTGCGGGTGGATGGAACGCCGGACCTGCTGTGCAATTGCGACTACCTCAGCTGGGGCTATTGGGAGGCGATCAATGTGCCGGGCGTGCCGTCGGATATACCGGGGACGGACGTGCCGCCCAACATCGCCCAGAACGGCTACTGGATCATCGGCAATCTCACCCCGCTGGCCGATCTGCCGACCAATATCGTCGCCAGCTATTCGGGTATGGCGATTGGTGCTGCCTACAGTGGCGGCGTCATCACCGAAGGCGTGACCGGGGATTTCACTGCGACAGTGGATTTCGCCGCGGGTAGCGGCAGTATCGCAATCGCCAACTTCGGCGGGCACAGTTTCGGCAGCAGTTTCGATCTTGCTGCGGCATCCAGCAGCATGCCGCAGACCGCCATCGGCGGCACCTTCGAATCCAGCATGGCTGCACCGTATTTCGGCAGCTATACCGCCGGCTTCGCCAGTGACGGCAGCGATGGCACGGCAGCCATGCTGGGCACCTTCAACGTGCGTGCGGAGGACGCATCGAACTGGTCGGCCAGCGGCATCTTCGCAGGCAAGAAGACCAACGAGATGCCGGTTACCGGCGGCCCTTGATGAGCGCGACCCTGCGCCCTGGCAGCAAGCACAAGTCAACGCGACCGCGCAGCTTCAAACTGCTGCTCGGCGGCGTGGCGGTGCTGCTGCTGGCGCTGTTCGCGGATACCGTTTTCCGCGATGGGCTGTCACGGCTGTCGGATCTGGTCTTCGACAGCTTCCAGCGTGCTGCACCACGCGCGGCCACGCTGGATCCCGGCGTATTGGTGGTCGATATCGATGAAGCCTCACTGGCGCGTGTCGGCCAGTGGCCGTGGCCGCGTGACCAGGTGGGTCAGCTGGTCGATACCGTTGGCAGTCTGGGTGCAGCTGCAATCGCCTTCGACATGGTGTTCACCGAGCCGGACCGCACCTCATTGGGGCCACAGCTGCAACGCCTGCAGGCGCAGGGCATCGCCATCCAGGTAGCGCCCAACGCACCCTTGGACAACGACCAGCTGTTTGCCCAAGCCATTGCCCGCAACCCGGTGGTGATGGGGGTGGCGCTGTCCAGCGAAACCGGGCGCGCGCTGTCACCGCCGCTGGCGGGTCTGTCCTTCGCCGGCAGCGACCCGCGTGCCTATCTGCCCGCCTTCGAAGGCGGTCTGTCCAATCTGCCGGTGCTCACGGCGGCGGCGACGGGCATCGGCAGTTTTTCGTTTCCGCCGGCCCGCGACAACATCATTCGTGCGATGCCGCTGGTGGCATCGGCTGATGGCCAGCTTTATCCCGGCCTGGGAGTGGAGGCGCTGCGGGTGGCGCAGGGCGCATCGGGCCTGCTGCTGCGTTCCAGTGATGCCAGTGGCGAAGCCGCCGCCGGCCCGCTCGCGCTGACTGCGGTGAAGGTGGGCATGCTGGAACTGCCGGCCGCTGCCGATGGCCGCTTCCGCATCCATTACTCCGGCATGCCGCATATGACGGCGATTCCGGCATGGCAGCTGCTGCAGGGCGATGCGGCGGCATGGGCCGACAAGGTCGAGGGCCGTGTGGTGTTGATCGGCACCTCGGCCATCGGTCTGCGCGATATCGTCGCCACGCCGTTGGCGGCGGCCGAGCCCGGCGTCAACGTGCACGCCGAGCTGATCGATCAGGCCTTGAACCAGCAGTTCCTGCAGCGTCCGGATTGGGCGCGCGGTGCAGAAGTGCTGGTTGCGGTGGTCAGCAGTCTGCTGTTGCTGCTGGTGATGGCCGGTGCACGGCCGTTGCTGTCATCGCTGGCTTTCCTGCTGCTGTTGGCTGCCGTGCTTGGCTTGGCAGGGTGGGCCTATACCCGGCATGCCTGGCTGCTCGACCCGCTGCCGGCGCTGCTGTGCCTGCTGGCGGTGTTTGTCAGCATGATGCCGACCCTGCTGTTTGTGGGTAACCGCGAGAAACGCTTCGTGCGCTCGGCGTTTTCGCGCTATCTGTCACCGGCGTTGGTGGAACGCCTGTCGCATGATGCGCAGGCCTTGCAGCTGGGCGGTGAGACGCGGCAGATAACGGTGTTGTTCTCCGATATCCGTGGCTTCACCGCGCTGTCGGAGAACCTCAGCCCGGATGCATTGACCACGCTGCTGAATGATTTCCTGACGCCGATGACCGATGTGCTGCTTGCCCACGAAGCGACCATCGACAAATACATCGGCGACGCGATCATGGCGTTCTGGAACGCGCCGGTGGATATCGCCGCGCATCCGCGTAAAGCCTGTCTGGCTGCGCTGGGCATGGCTGCAGCGGTGGATGCGCTGAACCGTGAGCGTGGCAGTGCCTTGCGTATTGGTGTGGGCCTGAACATGGGCGAGGCCTGCGTGGGCAACTTGGGTTCACAGCAGCGCTTTTCGTACTCGGCCATTGGCGACACCGTCAATCTGGCCTCGCGCGTTGAAAGCCTGACCAAGTATTACGGGGTGACCTTGATGGTGACCGACGCGGTGCGGGCAGAAGCCGCTGAGCTGGCCTATGTCGAAGTGGACCGCGTGCGTGTTGTGGGTCGCAACGAGCCGGTGCAGTTGTTTGCACTGCTCGGTGATGCACAGTTGGCGCAGCAGGCTGAATTCGCAGCGCTGGCGCAGGCCCATGCGCAGGTGCTTGCGCTGTACCGCAGCGGCGACTTCTGCGCGGCGCTGAATGCGCTGCAGGTGTTGCGCATGCAGAGCGGTGCCGCTTCACTTGCTGGGTTGCACGCGCTTTATGTGCAGCGACTTGAGCAGTTGATCATACATCCGCCAACGCAATGGGATGGCATCTTCACGGCGACCTCCAAGTAGTGCCAGACTCCCTCCCAGACTTGAAACCTGCCAGCACATGTCCCTGATTCCGTCGTTGACCACGTTTGTGCTGTTGATCGTCGGCCATGCGCTGGCGGATTACCCGCTACAGGGCGAGTTTCTGTCCAGGGCAAAGAACCGCTTCACCCCGATGCCCGGTGTGCCGTGGTACCAGGCGCTGGGTGCGCATGCGGTGATACATGGCGGTGTGGTTGGCTGGGTTACCGGCAGCATGTTGCTGGGCCTGCTGGAGGCGCTGAGCCATGCGCTGATCGACGATCTCAAATGCGGCCACCGCATCAGCTACAACGTCGACCAGTTGCTGCATGTGCTGTGCAAGCTGCTGTGGGTGGCCCTGCTGCTGGTGTTTGGCCCGCTGCCATAAGCGCTGCGGGCGCGGTGATCAGTCTTCGAACTCGGGCATCACTTCGCCACGGCGCCAGGCATTGATGCCGTCCAGGCCGCCAGTCTTTTCCAGGAAGCGCAGTGTGTATTCATAGCCGGCCTGTTCCTGCGCCCGGCCCAGTTTGAAGGCGAGCAGGCCCATGCCCGGCACGGTGGGTGGCTTCAACAGCAGATCGCTGCCCAGGCCGGTGCCACGCAGCATGCGCCCGGAGGTGATCTGCATGGAGCGCGCGGCTACTTCACCAATACGCGGGAAATCATCGCCCTTGCGCCGCCCGCGCAGCAGCTGCCAGGCGAGCGCCAGCCGCGACGGCACGCCGCCATAGGCGCTCTTCACCCGCCACTCGTTGCCGTGCGAAAGCATGGACACCATGTTGGGCCCGTTCTTGATCGCTCGCATCACCGAGATAGGCACGTTGTTCATCACGCCACCATCGACCAGCACCTGGCCCTGTTCGTTGATCCACGGCGGCAGCGCCACCGGGATGGCGGTGGAAATGCGCAGTGCCTGCCAGGTCAGGCCGTGGCGCACCACTTCCAGCTCATTGGTGGACAGGTTGGCGCCCACCGCAAAGTAGTTCAGCGGCAGGTCTTCCAGGCGCGCATCGCCGAGCTGGTTCTGCATGCAGGTATCCAGGTGGCGGTGATCGAGCAGGCTGTACCAGGGCAGGGTGAAACGGCCCAGCGCCTTGCTGCGCAGGAAGAACTGTTCGTAGTCGAGCATCATCGCGGCGGCGTCGTGGCCGGCCGCATAGGCATGGCCAACCACCGAGCCGATCGAGGTGCCGCCAATGATGTCCAGTGCGATGCCCGCTTCGGACAGGGCGCGCAAGGTGCCGATATGGCCGGCGCCGAGTGCACCGCCGCCACCCAGTACCGCACCTAGCGCACGCCCGGTCAGCAGCCGCGCCACCCGCGCATAGTCGCCAGGCTGCTCCAGCGCCAAGTGGTGATGCAGGTGCAAGGGCCGCTCCTGCAGCCAATGTCGGGTGTGCCGGATCGCATCGCCGCTGTGTGCGCGCCATAGCAGCAGGCCGATCTGGCGCGGCCGGAACAAGGGCAGGGCATAGGCTTCCAGCGCGCTCAGCGGCACCGGCCCTGCGTGCGCCTGATCCTGGCGGCCGCACAGCAGCAACTGGTCGCAGTGGCGCAGCGCGGCACGGTCCCAGGCGGCATTGCCGTCACCGGTCACCAGCATCAGCTTGCTGCCGGCATGTTCCTGCATGCCCAGCCATTGCGAGAGCTGCTGCTCGTTGTCGGCGGCCACGTCCGCCGGCAGGTCGCGCGCGCGCAGTGCAACGGCGGCCGAGCCGCTGGCCTGCAAGGCCTGCAGCAGGCGTTCGACCAGCATTTCCGGAACAGGCACGCTGCCGGCCGGGCACAGGCCGATGGCATCGGCGATGCGTGGCGCCATCGCCGCCGCCGCCGAAGTGGTGGCGGCCAAGCGCCGGCCCAGCACGCGCAGGATGGACTGGGTGAAGCCCGGTTGCGCGGCGGCCACGTGGTCGAAGCTCTCGCGGCTGAGTTCCAGTACTTCCGAGTCGCGGCTGGCCACCACGTCGGCAGTGCGGCTCAGTCCGCCGAAGAAGGCGATCTCGCCGACCGGCTCGCCCGCGCCGATCTCGGCCACCAGGTGGCCGCCATTGAGCAGCACTTCAAAGCGCCCGCGCAGCACGTAATAGACATGGTTGGCGGCCTCGCCCTGGCGCACCAGGTGCTCGCCCTTGCGCAGCTGCAGCCGCCGCATCTGTGCCAGCAGGCTCTCGCGTTGCGACTCGGAAAGCCCGGCCAGCAGGTCGGAACGGGGGGCGGTGGCAGTATCCAAGGGGCAGCTCGCAAGGGGTAACGGTGACGTTTGCCCCTCTGTTATCGCCGCAGACCGTAAGAGTGTGCTGAACCGGGGAGTTGGCAGGCCCAGCCGGCGGCCAGAGCTGCGCTGCGCCGGCCATGCCAAGCGGAGGCCGAGCTTGCCGGCAGCGCCCGGGCAGCGGGGTCCTTTCGCTGACTGGTTTTCAATGCACGGGCGGGATTCAAGAGGTGCATTGACAGGTGTGAAGCCGTCAACGTTTGTAAGCTTGAAGGCGATGGCTGGATTGGAAGAAAAATGGTAGTGGCATAGCTCCAGGCCACGGACGTTACGTATCTTTCCTTGTCCACCGTTTGGGATTACATCATGGCCAAGATTGAGAAACTTTCCCTCCCAACCACTAGAGCCATGCGTTCTTTCAGACGTTGACGGTGGCGCAAGCAATTGGAGTGGTGCGAATAACAGGTTTGTAGAATGCAGGACGCCAGAGAGTTTTTGACTCCCTAAAAGAGGCTGCGCCAGAAGATCGAGTGATCCATCGCGCAATTGCGGATCGCTGCTTTGCATCGTAGAAATTGCTTGTCATGTATGAACTTGCCCCGCGTATGCGGGGCTTTTCATGACGTTCGAAGCGGCTTCCGCCGCTGCTTGGAGGCTTCGTCGCGGTGGTTGTCAATATGTGCACTAACCGCTTCCGCAGCGACGGGCGTTGTCTGCTTGGCGTAGAAGCAGGGCCACGGTTCATGTGGCATCATTATGTTCCGATTAGGGGCATTTGCCTGCGACTTAAGATGGACAGGGGGAACATGAAAAAGACGGCTATTACCATTGCGCTCGCACTATTGCTGGCTGGTTGCAACGGCGCAAAGAACACCGAAATTCCGACAGATATCCAAAACCTTGATTCGATCAAGACAGCGGTGGACAAGCTGGAGCCGGAGGAGCGCGAACTTGTCGCAGGCTACGTCCTGCGACATACGCTTGGAGCAGCGTTTGGAGACAAGACCGCAGGAATCCCACCCGGAGTGACTATCGGCAAGGCCATCGATGAGCAACGCGACTTCTTGGCCCAGAAGAAAATCGAGGAAGCGAAGCAAGCCGCGTTGAAGGCAGAGCTCGAGGCCAGAAAAGAAGCGGCTATGAAGCAAATGCGTGATGCCGTCACAGTCACGCTGGTGAGCAAAGCGATTGAAGTCGAGCGCGGCTACAGCGGGATAGTCACAGATGAGCAGTTCGCTGTCAGTTTTGGATACAAGAACAACACCGACAAGGCTATCGCTGGCGTCAAAGGCTACGTTTCGATAAAGGACCTTTTCGGCGACGAGATATCCGGTTTCGCTCTTTCGAACGACGACACAATTGAACCAGGGAGCAGCATGACATGGCTCGGCAGTCGCTCAGTGAAGTATGCCGTTGGGAATAACAATGATCGCAAGCTGGCAGAGTTGGACGACACAAAGTACAAGGTCGTATGGGAGCCGCAAGTGATCGTTTTTACCGACGGATCTAAGTTGGAGCAGCCGCAGGGGTAATGGTGTGCACCGACCGGCGGCAGCCGAGCGGAGCACGCGCGAAGTCTGCAGCGGATATCACTATGCCCGCTGTAGCTTCTGCCACTTTTTCGTAGCTTGGTCGCGCTGCCCATCTAATGTGGGCAGCCAGCACGTCAGCAGCGACCAGCCATGGAGACTTCTGGCTGCCCAAGCGGAACACAGGAACGGGCAACAACTGGCGCGCAGCGCGCTTGTTCGCCTCCTCCGGCGTCTTGCCGAAGTGATGGCACCACATCTTCGCGGACATGTGTTTGGAGTCGATCTGAGTGTTCTTCATGTCTACCGCTATACGACGCCCAAAATAAAGGCGGGCGGCTCAACGAGCCGCCCGCTTTCGTCAACCAAGCGAGATCGCAAAGCGATCCATCGGAAGGCGGACTTTCTTGAGCCCGTAGAGCCAGTCGTTCTTCTCGTCCCTACGGCCCAGGGCCAACAGGGTCACAGACTTGAGGCCAAGGGCTCGCAGATGCAAAAGCACATCGAGTGCCTCCTTATCGAACCCCTCCATTGGGGTTGCATCCACTCCGAGCTCCGCCGCAGCGGCAATGGCCATTCCAAAGCCAATGTGAGCTTGTTTTGCTGAGTGGTGGTGCTGTTGTTCCTTGGTGAAAGTTGCAAACAGGTTGCGCAGGTTCTGCATCACATCCATGTTTCTGTCAAATGGCAGGCTTCGCTGTGAGTAGATGTACTGGTACATCTCTTCCATGCGTTCATTGTCCATCTCGTCCCAGGAGGCGAAAACGAGGAGGTGAGAGGACTCGACAATCTGCGGCTGACTGAGCGCGATCGGGGATATCTTTGCCTTTAGTGCAGGGTTGCTGATCACGATGATGTTGAACGGCTGCAGGCCTGCAGAGGTCGGGGCCAGTCTGGCGGCCTCTATGATCTGGGCTACAAGTGAGTCGTCAAGCTTCTCTCCAGTCATGCGCTTTGTGGCGTAGCGCTCGTTCAGAGCTTCCAGCAGTTTCATTGATTTTCCCGGTTGTTGGTGTGGGCGAAAACTTCTGCAGCCATTGCTTCCAAACCCTTGGATGTACGGCCTAGAAGCATTTGAAGGTCACGACTTTCTATTTCGTATTGGTGATCTCGAATATCCAGTACTGTCCCTTTGGTCAGATAGATCTCGAAGGTGCTGGCATGGTTGGCGGCCATGTGCTTATGAAAATGATCAGGCCCGATTTGATGGTAGGAGAGGCGTGTTCTTTGAAGTTTGGCTAGCGAAGCGGCAACATCTGAGTAGCCGTAGGACTCGAAGCCAACGAGGTTGTAGGTTCGGCTTTCGTGTCCATTACTCGATATCGCGTTGGCCGTTGCTTCGGCCAGCTCTTCGCGCAGCACGTAGGGCACGCGACCATCTCCGCCAGGGAGAGCAATTGAGGAGCCAATTAGCCCAGAGCCGACAATCATCGGTATGGCTTCGGCGTACATGGTGTTCCTCAGAATGGTGTGCTTCATGCCGCTGGCCTTGATGTAGTCTTCTGTCTCGAAGTGACTATTCATCAATCCTCGAACATGAGAATTTTCGATCGATCTGATCGCGAGGCTCGTATAGAAGATGTGCTCCACCCCAGCCTTCTTTGCGGCATCGACAACGTTCCGATGTTGATCCGCTCGGTTATGGGCCATGGTTGAGATCAGCAGAAGCTTTTTTATGCCGGCTAGTGCCGAGCCCAGGGTGTCGGGCTTGTCGAAATCGCCATAGCGGACGTTGACATGGCCTTCACGTAGTCGATCAGCTTTTGCCTCATCTCGCGCTAGTGTCGTGAAAGCAGTAGCGCCAACCTTCTGGATGAGATGAGATACGACGCTGGCGCCAAGCTGCCCTGTTGCGCCTGTAATTAGCATCATCGCGCTGCTTCCGAGGAGAGGGGCGGCAGCTTCGTCCAGTCAACGCCACAATTCACTATCCACTTGTATAGTTGTTTCTTCTGGCTGAAAGCGGATGATTCGGCATGCTCAACGAAGAAGAGATCGACGTATGCAAGGCAACGTTCGTCATGGCCGTAAAGGACGCAGTGAATGTTGTGAGTGGGAAGTGGAAGCTCGCAATAGTCTGTGCGCTACTGCAGGACGGGCAACGATTCAGCGATCTTGAGCGCCTTCTTGGCTCCGTCACATCACGCAGTCTGTCCAAGGACCTGAAAGAACTTGAGTTGAATGGAATCATCACCAGGGGAGTGGTTCCGGGGAGCAACTCGAGCGCAGTGATTTATGAGCTGACCAAGTCGGGGCGTAGCTTGGAGAAGGTGATCATGGAGATGGCTAGCTGGGGGCAAGTCCATCGCCAGGGGATCAGGTCGAAGAATCCAGCACTTCGCTACGAATCTCTACCAGTTGAGTAGTGAGGCCGCTTGCCGGCTCGTTACATCATGGAACTGAGGATAGATACACATGTCTACGTTAGAGCTGGGCGTTGTGAATAAGATGTTCCAAGCATTCAGCGCCAAAGACCTTGAGGCAGCTGTTGCCACTGTTTCGGAAGATACGGTGTGGACACATCATGGGAGTCAGAAACTTCCTTCGCTGCACTTTAAGGGAAGGTCAGGAGTTCGGAAGTTCTTTGCGACGAACTTCAATACGATGCATGCGGAATATTTCCGCGTACTGAAGACCATTCAGTCAGGCAACTTGGTTGTCGCTTTCGGCGAGGAAAATTCCCTGATCGATGGCCGGGATGGCAACTTCGCTCAGAAGTGGGTGCAGGTTTACACAGTGGTTAATGGCCTGATTACGCGGATGGAAGAGTTCGCTACTTCCGCGGAGGAGCCGGAGTACATTGTGGTTGAGTAGCGGAATCAGCGAATGATTCGGCACGGGCTCGCTTGATACAGCGGGCCTGTTTTTTTTGGGTTTGCTCTCACGATGCGCGTTGCAGCTTCAGCCACTGCTTCGTGGCCTCGTCGCGCTGCCCATCGATGTAGGCTGCCAGTACGTCCGCAGCAACGAGCCACGGCGACTTCTGGCTGCCCAGGCGGAAGACCGGGATGGGTAGCGCTTGGCGCGCAGCGCGCTTGTTCGCTTCCTCCGGCTTCATCCCAAAGTGCTGGCAGCACTTCTTCAAGGGGATGTGACCGGTACCGAACTCAGCGAGCAGCAGGAAGACGGTAGTGGTGGTCATTGGTTGTGTCCTTGCTTGCTGCATTGGTCTGCCAGGGCGTCCAAGCGGGCGGCGTTGGCCAGATAGTGGTTGACGCGTTCCCCGCGGATGATCGGAAGGAACTGAAAGGCTTTTCTAGCCTCTTCGGCTGCCGCTCGATTGGCATCCGCCTTTCGCCGTGGGTCATGGCTAAAGCTGTCCAGCTGTCCGCGGTCGCTCCTCATGCGAACAGATCCAGTTGGGCTGGCGAAGTTGCCGATTCCTGGCGCTGTGCTGCTCGCTGCCGGGCATTTGCGCACAGACCATGAGGGTCCAGAAGAACGCGCTGCTGCGCCGGGTGCGCGCTTCGGTGAGATACACCCGCGCGGAGTGCTTAGCTTGAGCGTTCAGTCTCGGAATTTTTTTGATGCCTGCACTGGACCGTTTGGAGCCCGCAGGGGCAGTAGTTGCCGGTGGATCGTGGCTTCCAATATGTTCCCCAACCTGAAGGCTCTCGCGGCTTGCCCAACGAGGGCGGCCGAATTAGGCGAAAATAGTGCCATCCACGCATCACAAGATCCCGCGCTGCATGCCTTCCCTGCCTCAAAACACCCGCTACGCCGACTCCCTGCGCCTGTCCGTTGCGCCGATGATGGACTGGACCGACAGGCATTGCCGGGTTTTCCATCGGCTGCTGGCGCCGGGTGCGCGGCTGTATACCGAGATGGTGCATGCCAATGCGGTGATCCATGGCGACCGTGAGCGGCTGATCGGTTTCAATCCGGTCGAGCAGCCACTGGCGCTGCAGCTCGGTGGCAGCGATCCGGCCGCGCTGGCGCAGGCTGCGCGGATTGCCGCCGATTGGGGCTATGACGAGGTCAACCTCAACTGCGGCTGCCCGTCGGACCGCGTCCAGGCCGGGCGCTTTGGTGCCTGCCTGATGCGCGAACCTGAATTGGTGGCGGACTGCGTCGCGGCAATGGTGGCGGCGGTGGATATCCCGATCACGGTGAAGTGCCGCCTGGGTGTGGACGAGGACAAGGACTACGAGGTTTTTGCCGGTTTTGTCGACCGCCAGGCCCAGGCCGGTGCCGCGATGGTGGTGGTTCACGCCCGCAATGCCTGGCTCAAGGGGCTCTCGCCCAAGGAGAACCGGGAGATCCCGCCGCTGCGTTACGAATGGGCCTACCAGCTCAAGCGCGAGCGCCCGCAGCTGCCGGTGGTGATCAACGGTGGCATCGCCACGGTCGAGGCCGCCCAGCAGCACATGCAGCACCTGGACGGGGTGATGCTCGGCCGCGCGGCCTACCACGACCCCTACGTGCTGCACGCGCTGGACTGTGCCCAGACCGGCCAGCCGCTGCGTGGGCGTGAGGAACTGCTGCTGGCGCTGCGCCCGTATGTGGAGGCGCAGCTGGAGGCCGGCCTGGCCTTGAAGCACATCACCCGTCACCTGCTTGGCCTGTTCCACGGACAGCCCGGCGGGCGTGGCTTCCGCCAGGTGCTCAGCGAGGGTGCGCACCTGCCCGGCGCCGATTGGACGCTGCTGGAGCAGGCGCTGCAGGTCACCCGCCGCCAGGCTGCGCGGGTAGCCTGAGCGCTGGACCCCGGCGGCGGCCCGCTGTTTGTCCGGCCATTTTGCTGAACGGGTGTACGGGGCAGGGGCAGGGTTCAGATCGGATTCACCCCTAAAAATCAAGAATTTGGCTCAATTTCGTGAGGTCCATGGAAAATCTCCCCGGGCCGTTGTTTACGAATTTTGAACGTTGCCTCGCCGTCCGCTAGGATCTGTCACATGCACTCGCTTTCCCGTCGTCGTCTGCTCGTCGCTCTGATTGCCGCGCTGGTCGTGGCCGGTCCGGGCGTGGTCGTGGCGTCGGCCCAGCAGCCGCAGCCATCGCGGGGCGAACACGCCCGCGGGATTGAAGGTGGCGAGCGCGTCGCACGCGCCGGCCGGCCGGCCAATGACCGCTCGTTGTCCGATGCGGTGCGGCGTGTGCAGCGTGAAACCGGTGGGCGCATTCTTGGCGCTGAGCGCGTGCCGTATGACGGCCGTGACATCAATCGTGTCAAATACATGGATGACCGTGGGCGCGTACGCTACATGGACGACCCTTCGCCTTCACGAGACCACCCGCGCGACCAGCGGGCGGAGCTGCCACCACGCGGCGATAACTCCTGAACAGCGATAGTGGTTGTGGTTATTGAATACACACGCTGGCCGCTTGGCCGGCCCAAAGTACTAGGGAGAGTTCATGCGTATCCTTCTGGTTGAAGACGAAGCCCCGCTGCGGGAAACCCTTGCGGCCCGCCTCAAGCGCGAAGGTTTTGCCGTGGATGCCGCTCAGGATGGCGAGGAAGGCCTGTATATGGGCCGCGAAGTGCCGTTCGACGTGGGCATCATCGATCTGGGCCTGCCCAAGATGTCGGGCATGGAGCTGATCCGCGCGCTGCGTGACGAGGGCAAGAAATTCCCGGTGCTGATCCTGACCGCGCGTTCCAGCTGGCAGGACAAGGTCGAGGGCCTGAAGCAGGGCGCCGACGACTACCTGGTCAAGCCGTTCCACGTCGAAGAGTTGCTGGCCCGCGTCAACGCGCTGTTGCGCCGCGCCGCTGGCTGGTCCAAGCCGACCCTGGAATGTGGCCCGGTGGCGCTGGATCTGGCCGCACAGACGGTGAGCGTGGCCGGCAGCAATGTCGACCTCACCAGCTACGAGTACAAGGTGCTGGAGTACCTGATGATGCATGCCGGTGAGTTGGTCTCCAAGGCCGACCTGACCGAACACATCTACCAGCAGGACTTCGACCGCGACTCCAACGTGCTGGAAGTGTTCATTGGCCGCCTGCGCAAGAAGCTGGATCCGGACGGTGAGTTGAAGCCGATCGAAACCGTGCGTGGCCGCGGCTACCGTTTCGCGATTCCGCGCAACGAGGGCTGAGCCCCGTAGGGGCATTGCATCATGACGGGCCGTCAGTGGCTATTGAAGCGTTGGCGGCCCCGCTCCCTGCAGGCCCGCCAGCTGCTGGCTGCCTCGGTGGGCCTGGTGGCCTTCCTTGCGCTGGCCGGTTATGCGCTGGATGCCGCGTTCGGCCAGACCGCGCGTGACAACCTCAGCGAGCGCCTGAAGAACTACGCCACCGCCTATGCCGGTGGCATCGATTTCACCCGCGATGGCTCACTGTACATCCGCGAACAGCCACCGGACCCGCGCTTTGATGTGCCTGGCAGCGGCCTGTACCTGCAGGTTGTGATGCCCGGCCATGTCGCCAACTCGATGTCGGCCGAAGGCCCGATGCTGCCGGATGTGAGCGAGCGTACGCTCAAGCCGCGCGAGGAAGTCTTCGAAGGCCCACTGCCCATCACCCAGATCGACGGCACGCCCGGCGAGGTCTACCGCTATGGCATAGGCCTGGTATGGGGTGGCGATGGCGCGCCCGAATCCGAATTTCCGTACACCATCTACGTGCTCGAGGACTCGCGCGCGCTGGGCATGCAGCTGCGCAGCTTCCGCGCTGCGGTGTGGTTCTGGCTGGGTGTTACCGGCCTGATCCTGCTGTTGCTGCAGACACTGGTGCTGCAGTGGAGCCTGCGCCCGCTCAAGCGCGTGATCAACGAACTGACCCGCGTGCAACGCGGCGAGCGCGAGCGCATGAGCGAGCTGCATCCGCGCGAGCTGGAACCGCTGACCGAAAGCATCAACGCCTTCATCGAAAGCGAGCGCGAAAACCTCGAACGCCAGCGCAACACGCTGGCCGATCTGGCGCATAGCCTGAAGACGCCGTTGGCGGTGCTGCGCACCCAGCTGGAAAGCGGCAACAGCAGTGATGGCGAACTGCGCGAAGAGGTAGGCGTGCAGCTGCAGCGCATGAACAATCTGGTGTCCTACCAGCTGGCGCGTGCGGCATCGTCCGGGCACAAGCTGTTCTCCGCACCGGTGCCGATCGAGACCACGGCCGAAGAGATCGTGCGTGGGCTGGAAAAGGTCTACGCCGCCAAGGGTGTGCTCTGCGAGTTCGAAGTAACGCCGGGCGTGAACTTCTACGGCGAGCCGGGCGACCTGCAGGAGCTGCTGGGCAATCTGCTGGAAAACGCCTTCAAATGGGCCAACCGCCGGGTACTGCTGACGGCGCGGCCGATTACCGCAGGCAACGGCAAGCGTGCCGGCCTGATGCTGGCGGTGGACGACGATGGCCCGGGCATTGCCGAGGACAATATCGCCAAGGTGCTGCAGCGTGGCGTGCGTGGCGATGAGCGCGTGCAGGGCCACGGCATCGGCCTGTCGATCGTGCAGGACCTGATCAAGGCCTATCGCGGCGAACTGCAGGTCAAGCGTTCCGAGGAACTGGGCGGCGCCCGTTTTGAAGTGACCTTGCCGCCGGGCATCTGACCTCGGAAAGGCTGAGGGTTCGCCGGCCGTGTGTGTTCGCTGCGTTGGCTGTGCGGGGGAGCCCCAAAGCCAAAGTCAAAAACAAACCCCTCCCCAGCCCTTCCCTACGCACTGCGTGCGCAAGGGAGGGAGCAGGGCATGCGCTCTGCCCCCTCCCTTTGGCGTAGCCAAGGGGAGGGCTGGGGAGGGGTTGGCAGTTGATCCTGCTCTACCGCAGCCCGCCTTCAACCGGCCCATAAAACCGCCGCAGGTGCGCAGCCACCGCCGGCATCGTCTGCACCAGCAGTTCCGGCGCGGAGAAGTGGTACTCGCTGACCACCGCAAAGAACTCCTCCGGTGCCTCCGCCGCATAAGGGTCGATCACGGTTTCAACATCCGCATCCACCTGCGCGCAGAACGCGTCATAGGCCTGCTGGAAATCCCGCGCCCATTGCCGCTGCCATTCGCGCGGCAATGGCGGGGTGCCATCGATGGCGCCATCGAGCGCATCGATCTTGTGCGCCATTTCATGCACCGCCACGCAGAAGCCGGCCTGCGGCTCGGCAATATCGGCCTGCACATCCGCCCACGACAGAATCAATGGGCCACTGCCCCAGGCCTCGCCAATCAGTTCGTCATCCCACTCATGCAGCACGCCGGCCGCATCGGTATGGCTGTGGCGTACGCGGAATGCATCCGGGTAGACCACCAGCTCCGACCAGCCATGCAGGCCTTCGCGGCCGAATTCGATCAGTGGCAGGCAGCACAGCGCGGCCAGCAGCATGCGCTGGCCGTCATCCAGTTGCAGCCCGGCAACCGGGGTGATGGTCTTGCGCTGCAGGAACAGTTCCACCAGGGCGCGCAGTTTGCGCTCGCGCACAGCCGACAAACCGTGCAGCCAAGGGCATTGCTGGCAGGTCTGCTGCCAGAGGGTGTCATCAAGCGGTGGCGGTATGCGCTGCAACCAGCGCAACAACGACTGGATCAGCGGAACATCCCGGGCAACAGGCGGTGCCAGCGCGGTGCACGCAGGCGTGGCAGCAGGTCATCGTCGCTGCCGCCACCGGTACGCGGGGTGACGGTCTTGGCCGGGGCCGGGGTTGCCGGCGGGGCGTTGGCGATGCCAACCGCGGCGGCCGGGGCCGCAACCCGCTCCACTTCAGCCGGGGCGTAGCTGCACGCACTTTGGCCAGCGCCGCCGAGCGCGTCCGAAGCCTGCGCTGCAACTGGCGCCAGCAACAGGATCAGGCAATGAGCGAGGTGGCGCATCGTCAACATCCAAGAGCGGGCTAATTCCCGATTCTAGCCTGCTTTTTCTCCCGGTTTGGGTGGCCGGTGCTGGGCGGCCTGTAAGGCTTGCCGCATAATTTCCAAGTCTGTCGTGAGGGTACTGCTGTGGATGACCGCCAATTGCTGGCCAAGCTGGGTGCCGGGGCGTTGTCCGGCGACGCGCTGGCGCGCGAGCTGGGGCTGACCCGGGCGGCCGTCTGGAAGCGTATTCAAGGGCTTCGCGCCGCTGGGGTGGCGATCGAAGGCCGTGCCGGCGATGGCTATCGCCTGGCCCAGCCGCTGGAATTGCTGGACCTGGCACGGATCCGTGGCGGCCTGCCTACGGCCGTGCAGGCGCTGTTGGCGGAGTTGGAAATCGGCTGGACATTGAGCTCGACCAACACAGAATTGCTGCAGCGCAGCGCGCCTGAGCGCGGAACGGCCGTTCTGCTGGCCGAGCGCCAGACCGGCGGCCGGGGGCGTCGTGGCCGCCATTGGGCCTCGCCGCTGGCGGCGCATATCTATCTGTCGCTGTCGCGTGGCTTCGCCGGCGGCCTGTCGCGGATGGGCGGCCTGAGCCTGGCGGTGGGCGTGGCGGTGGTCGAGGCCCTGCATGAATTGGGCTTCAAGGACGCCGGCCTGAAATGGCCCAACGACGTGGTCGTGGACGGGCACAAGCTCGGTGGCCTGCTGGTGGAGGGCGGTGGCGAGTTTGCCGGCCCGGCGCGGGCGGTGATCGGGCTGGGTTTGAATGTCCGCATGCCAGCGGCCAATGCCGCCGAGATTGGCCAACCATGGACCGATCTGGATACGCTGGCCGGCGCCGAGGTGTCGCGCAATGCGGTGGTGACGGCCTTGCTGGCGGCCTTGCTGCCGGCATTGCAGCAGTTCGAGCAGCACGGGCTGGCCCCGTTCCTGCCGCGCTACGCGGCGATGGATGTGTTGCGCGGGCGCGCGGTGCGGGTGGAAGAAGCGGGCGTGCTGCACGATGGCGTGGCCTGCGGGCTGGCCGAGGACGGTGCGTTGCGGGTGAGCATTGCGGGGCAGGAGACCTGTTTCCATGCCGGCGAAGTCAGCGTGAGGGCGGCATGAGCGATTGGTTGTTTGATCTGGGGAATTCGCGTTTCAAATTTGCACCGCTGCAGGGCAACCGTGCCGGCAGCGTGCAGGCCTGGGCGCACGGTGCCGAGGCGATCACCGCCAGCGCGCTGGAGGCCCTGCCTAGGGGCGACACCGCCTGGGTAGCCAGCGTGGCGGCGCCGGCCTTGACCGAAGAAGTCCTGCAGATCCTGCAAGGCCGCTTCGGCAAGGTGCAGGTGGCCAGGACCTTGCCGCGCTGCGCCGGGGTGAGCGTGGCCTATGCGCGGCCCGAGAAATTCGGGGTCGATCGCTTCCTCGGATTGCTGGCCGTCGCACCCGCGCGGCAATCGGTGCTGGTGGTAGGCGTGGGCACCGCGCTGACCATCGATCTGATCGATGCGGACGGCCTGCACCGGGGCGGTCGAATCGCTGCCTCACCCACGGTCATGCGTGAAGCCTTGCATGCGCGCGCTGTGCAGCTGCCTGCCAGCGGCGGCGACTACGCCGAGTTCGCCAACGACACCGCCGATGCGCTGGCATCCGGCTGCGACGGTGCGGCCGTGGCGCTGGTCGAGCGCAGCCTGCGGCAGGCGCAGACCTTGCTCGGCACCCCGCCGCAGCTGGTGGTCCACGGCGGCGGCGCCTTGCCCTTGCTGCCCTTGTTGGCCGACGCCGATTACCGGCCCGCACTGGTGCTCGATGGTCTGGCGCGCTGGGCGGTTCACCATGACGCGTGTGAACGGTAGGATCGCCGCATGCTGACCCGTCTTCTTATCGTTCTGCTGGCCATCCTCAACGTGGGTGTCGCGCTGTGGTGGATGGCGCCGCG
Organism: Stenotrophomonas terrae; assembly: GCF_039674165.1. Lineage (GTDB taxonomy): Bacteria > Pseudomonadota > Gammaproteobacteria > Xanthomonadales > Xanthomonadaceae > Stenotrophomonas > Stenotrophomonas terrae_A. The sequence goes on along the minus strand of NZ_JBDJMY010000006.1, from coordinate 102,008 downwards.
CGCCGAACCGGTGGCCGCCGTGCCGCGCGCCGAGCCCGGCGTTGTCACGCTGGAAGTACTGCCAGCGCCTGCGGCGGAAAACACTGCCGTAGCCGCGCCGCCGGCCGCTGCGGTAGCCGCGACCGCCGCTGCTGCCCCGCTCATTGCAGCACCAGTTGCCGCTGCCAAGCCGGCAGAAGCTGCGCCAGCGCCTGCAGCTGTCGCAACCAGCACAGTCCAGGCACCTCCCGCCGAGGCCAAGCCGGCCGAGCCGAAACCCGCTGCCGCCGTGCAATGCGCCAGCCTTGGCCCCTACGCCAGCCAGGCCCAGGCACAGGCAGCGCTGGCCGCGTTGGGCGCGGATGCGGCCCGCCCGCGCCTGCGCGAAGTGCCCGGCAAGGCCGCCAACAGCTACCGGGTGCTGATCGCCCCGGCAGCCTCGCGCGAGGAAGCCCAGGCCACCGCCAAGCGCATCGTCGACGCCGGTTTCAGTGATTACTTCATTGTTTCCCAGGGCGAGGAAGCCAATGCCGTCGCCCTCGGCCAATACCGCAACCGCGAAGGCGCGGAGCGCCGCCTGGCCAGTCTCACCGCCGCCGGCTTCCCGGCCAAGCTGGCCGCCAGCGGTACCGAAATCGCGCCCAGCTGGTGGGTGGATGCCGCCACCGCCGGCACCGCCACCCCGGCCAGCTTGAAGCAGCGTGCAGCGGCCGCCCAGCAACAGTCGTTGGATTGCGCGCGTCTGCGGTAGAATGGCGCGCCCCGCCACGGTGGGGTTCGGGAAGTACCGGATTTCGAACCAGCTTCCCACCGGTTGCAGCGCGACCATCGCGCAACCGCAGCAGGTAACGCGTCTTGCCGCTTTAGCTCAGTTGGTAGAGCAACTGTCTTGTAAACAGTAGGTCATCCGTTCGATTCGGATAAGCGGCACCAACGCCTGGTTTCATGGCGTCCAAGCAAGTTCAGAGTTCACAGCAAGCCTGCAGAAACGCGGGCTTTTTTGTGGGTTGTGGTCGCGCTTGTGTGCGCAGGGGAGCATGTGGATGCGCATGTCCGATGGAGGGCGTTGGGGCAAGCCCTTCATGCACCGGTCCCCTCTCGATATGCGAGCGGAGCGCCTTCGGGCAGACAGGCCACGATGCGGAAGGTAGGGAGAGGCGGTTTCACGTCTTCCATGAACCGTTTTCACCGTCGCGCTACGCATGCAGGCTGATGTTCTGTGCGATGAACCGATCAGCTCGCAATACCGCAATGCATGACACCTTGGTGGGCTGCGCAGGATGGTCGCTGCCTTCGGCGCACGCTGCGGCTTTCGGCAACGGCGGCAGCGCGCTGCAGCGCTATGCGACGCGGTTGTCGGTCGTGGAAATCAACTCATCCTTTTACCGGCCACACCGCGCGGCGACCTATGCGCGTTGGGCTTCGGTGGTGCCTGCAGGGTTTCGCTTCTCGGTGAAATTCCCACAGACCATTTCGCACCAGCTGCGGCTGAGTGGTGCAGCGCCGCTGCTTGATCCGTTTCTGGAAGCGGTGCAGCAGCTAGGCGGGAAACTGGGCGCGCTGCTGCTGCAGTTGCCGCCCAGCCTGGCTTACGACGGCCGGGTTGCCTCGTCCTTTCTGCGCGCTTTGCGCAGGCGTACGACAGCACGCGTGGCCTGCGAGCCGCGTCATGCAAGCTGGTTCAGCGAGGCTGCGGATGCGATGTTGCGGACGCACGACATCGCCCGTGTAGCCGCCAATCCTGCCCGTTTCCCGCTCGCAGCATGGCCTGGCGGGAGCCGCAGCTGGAGCTATTGGCGTTGGCATGGGCAACCGCGGATGTACTACGGCCGTTACGGCGAGCCGGCATTGCGGACGTTGGCCGGCGATCTGGCCAAGCGCGATGTCAGTGGCCAAGCATGGGTGATTTTTGACAATACCGCCGATGGCTCCGCCGTCGCCGATGCCCTGTGTCTGCAGGCGCTGCTGCGGAAGAAGCCCGATGCCTGAGGGCCCTTCCATCGTTCTGCTGTGCGAGGCCGCTGCCCGGTTCAAGGGCCATACGGTGCGGAAGGCTTCCGGCAACAGCCGTTTGGACCTTGCGCGACTGGAAGGCAGGCGCGTCAAGGCGGTACGCGCCTGGGGAAAACACTTCCTGCTCGAGTTCAGCAACGTCAGCCTGCGCATCCATCTGCTGATGTTTGGCAGTTGGCGTATCGATGAACGCAAGGAGTCACCGCCGAGGGTCTCGCTGCACTTTGACAGCGGTGAAATGAATTTCTATGCGTGCTCGGTGAAGTTGATCGAACAGCCACTGGACGATGTATACGATTGGCGCGCCGACGTCATGAATGATGCATGGGACCCGAAACTGGCGCGGCGCAAGCTCAAGGCCGCACCGGCGCTGATGGTCTGCGACGCTCTGTTGGATCAGACCATTTTCTCCGGCGTGGGCAACATCATAAAGAATGAAGTTCTGTTCCTGACCGGCGTGCATCCAGCCACCCGTGTCGGTGATTTGCCGCCGCGCAAACTCACGCAACTGATCAACCAGGCGCGCCTCTACAGTTTCCAGTTCCTTGAATGGAAGCGCGCCTTCGTACTGAAGCAGCACTGGCAGGTGCATACCCGACGAACCTGCCCGCAATGCGGCGGGCCGGTAAGCAAGCGGTATATGGGGACCACCAACCGTCGTACGTTTTTCTGCCAGAACTGCCAGGTGGATTACAGCTTGGGCCACCGCGATGAGGTTGATGGCGGCGGTGGACAGGAAGAGTGATCGCTTTCGCTGAAGCGCGCGAACCCCACCCATTAGCCCGCTCGGCGCAATAGTGGAGCAGGCCACTACTGCCCCGGTGCGCACTCCAGCTGATAGCGAAGGCTTGCCCGCACCGCCTCCGTGAGGAGGCGCTACGCGAAACCTCGCTTCAGCCGGAGCGCGACGTGTACCAGCAGGATCAGAACCGGCACTTCGATCAGTGGGCCAATGACGGCGGCGAATGCGACCGGCGAGCTGATGCCGAACGCAGCTACCGCCACAGCGATGGCAAGCTCGAAGTTGTTGCCCGCCGCTGTGAACGCGATGGCGGTAGTGCGCGGATAGTCTTTGGCGATCAGCTTGCCCATGAAGAAGCTGACGGTGAACTGGACCAGAAAATAGATCGTCAACGGGACAGCGATGCGCAGCACATCCCACGGCAGTTTGAGTACATCGCCGCCCTTCATGGCGAACATCACCGTGATCGTGAACAACAACGCGACCAGGGTTATCGGGCCGATGGCGGGCAGGAACCTGTGCTCATACCAATCAAGCCCCTTCGACCGGGTCAACGCCCGGCGCACCAGATACCCGGCAGCGAAGGGGATGCCCAGGTAGATCAGGACAGCCTCGGCAACCGGCCAGAAACCTACATCGAGCACCACGCCGTGCAGCCCCAGCGCAGTTGGCAACCAGGAAAGAAAGAACCAGGCGTAGACGCTGAACAGTGCAATCTGGAACAGGGAATTGAATGCGACCAATCCGGCGACGTATTGGTTGTCACCTTTTGCCAGCTGGTTCCAGACCAGAACCATCGCGATGCAACGCGCCAAGCCGATCAGAATGAGCCCGGTCATATACCCCGGCTGGTCGCGCAGAAAGATCACCGCCAGGGCGAACATCAGAACCGGCCCTATCAGCCAGTTCTGGATCAGTGACAGCGCCAGTACGCGCTTGTCCTTGAACACCACGCCCAGTTGCGCGTAGTCCACCTTGGCCAGTGGCGGAAACATCATCAGGACCAGGCCGATGGCGATGGGCAGGTTGGTGGTGCCAACGCTCAGCGCGTCTATTCGGTACTGCAGCCCGGGGAAGGCTGCGCCCAGGCCCACGCCGACCGCCATTGCCAGGAAGATCCAGACGGTCAGGAAGCGATCCAGGAATGACAGGCGCCCGGCAGGCGCCGCAGCCATGTCATTCATCAGCAGTGCCCTGGCGTGCCACAGGATTGATCGCCCGCGCAGCAGTTCTCGGTCAGGTAATCGACCAGGCTGGTCATGGCGTCAAAGTTGGCGCGATAGCAGACCGTGCGGCCGCGCTGTTCTGAGCTGACCAGGCCGGCGGCGGACAACTCCTTCAGGTGGAAGGACAGGGTGGCGCCGGGAAGCGTCAGTGCCTCGGCGATCTCGCCGGCCAGCTTGCCGCCGCGGCCTGCTTCGACAAGCAGGCGGTAGATCGATAAGCGGGTTCCGTGACCGAGTGCGGCCAGCGCCCGCGTTGCAGTTATATGTTCCATAGTTCTAGAATAGTGGAAATGATGAAGAGGGACAAGCCGTGCTCGACCTACCCAATATCCACGCCGGCGCTGTGCAACAGCCTGCCCACTCCGATCTGGACGTGCTGCGCCCGAGTACACACAGGCCGCGCATCCTGATCCTCTACGGCTCGCTCCGGCCCCAGTCCTTCAGCCGGAAGCTCGCCCTGGAGGCACAGCGCCTGCTGGAGCACTTCGGTGCCGAGACCCGGCTATTCGATCCTCATGAGCTGCCAATGCTGGATGCAGTGCCGGCCGATCACCCGAAGGTGCGCGAACTGCGCGAGGCCTCGCTGTGGTCTGAAGGCCAGGTCTGGGTCAGTCCGGAACGACACGGAACATTGACTGCCGTACTGAAAAACCAGATCGACTGGCTGCCGCTGGAGGACGCCGGCATTCGCCCCACCCAAGGCCGCACGCTCGCGGTGATGCAGGTCAGCGGCGGCTCGCAGTCCTTCAACGTGGTGAACGCCTTGCGTTTGCTCGGCCGCTGGATGCGTATGGTCACCATCCCCAACCAGTCGTCGGTACCAAAAGCCTGGCAGGAGTTTGATGAGCAGGGGCGGATGAAGCCATCGGCGTATTACGACCGCGTCGTCGACGTGATGGAGGAACTGGTGAAGTTCACGCTGCTGGTCAGGGATCGCAGTGACTACCTGGTTGATCGCTACAGCGAGCGCAAGGGTGAGGCGGCGGTGGCAGCGCTTGCTGCAGCGTCCGGCGCCACAACTTCTGCCGCGGCCGCAGGAGCCGCAGCATGAAGGCGACGATCTACCACAACCCCAACTGTGGAACCTCCAGAAACGTGCTTGCTCTGCTCAGGCATGCCGGCATCGAACCGGTGATCATCGACTACCTGACCGACACGCCAACCAAGGCGCGATTGCATGAGCTGATCGACAAGGCTGGGTTGACCGTGAGGGAGGCAATCCGCCAGAAAGGAACGCCTTACGCCGAGCTCGGCCTGGACGATCCGGGCCTTACCGACGATGAACTGATCGATGCCATGTTGGCGCATCCGATTCTGATCAACAGACCGTTTGTGGAAACCGACCTGGGCGTGCGGCTCGCGCGCCCGTCGGAAGCCGTCTTGGCCATCCTGCCGCCACTGGCTGCTGCGTTCGTCAAGGAAGATGGCGAGGTGATCATGGATGAACGCGCCAACACGCCGATACCCGGTTCTTCATAGGCGCTCAACGCCTGCAGGAATGCGGATGACGGCCTTCAAGCCGATCAAGATGAATTGACCGCTCCGCCGCAAGCTTCAGTTGGCGGCAGGGAACAGCGTCGCCACCGCACGGGTGCCGCGCGTATCCACATCAAGCGACGCGCGGATCAGGGCCCCCGCAGCACACGGAACCGCGCTGATCATCATCCACACTGCTGCAGTGAGAACTGCGTACATCAATGTCATCGGTAGATGAGCACGCTTGGGTGCAGGGATGCGCCTCGTTAACCGCAACAGGCAGACGCTGGCGATGGAGCTCTCCTGCTCCGTTCAAGGACACGTCAATGAACCGAGCAAACATGAGCCGATTCGCAATGATGCTGGTGATTCCACTGGGCATGGCCGCTGCGGTGGCAAGCGCGGGCAACCCGCCAACGGCACATGACAAGGCCAAGGCCGGGCACACCACGCAGACGGATTCCCAGCAGCCGGGCAGCGATACGTGGATCACCACCAAGGTGAAAGCCGACCTGCTGACCACCAGCAATGTACCGGGCATGGAAATCAAGGTTGAGACCGTCAACGGCGTGGTTGCGCTGAGCGGCATGGTCGGCAGTGCCGCAGAGAAGGAGCGGGCGGTCGCCACTGCGGGCGGCATCCAGGGCGTGAAACGCGTTGATGCGAGTGGTCTTACCCTCGCGGCCAACAAGTAAGCGCGGAACCGCACTTCCCCGCCGCGCCTGCTGGCTGCCGTTGCGCAGGCGCTGATGATGGCGGCAGGAATGCCGTGCAAAGAGCCCCTCGCTGAGGGGCTCTTGCTTGCGTGCCGATGTCAGTTCCGTTTGGCATCGCCAATAGCCGCCGCAATCATGGGGTGAGTACCACCTTGCGACAGTTGTCCTGCCGCTCGTCGAACAGCTCATAGCCGCGTACTGCATCCTGCAATTTCATGCGGTGGGAAATGATCACTTCCGGTTTCAGTCGTCCCTCGCCTATGGCCTCCAGCAATTCCGGCATCAGGCCCTGCACGTGGGTCTGGCCCATCTTGAGGGTCAGGCCCTTGTCGAACGCGTCGCCAAACAGGAAACCATGGATGAAGCCGGCATAGACACCCGGTACGCTTACCGTGCCGCCGCGCCGCGTCGCGGCTATGCATTGGCGCAGCGCTTTACCGCTGGAACCTTCCAGTTTCAGCGTGGTGAGCACGGTCTCGGTGGTGCTGCCCTTGGCCTCGAAACCCACCGCATCGATACAGGCGTCTACACCGCGCCCCTGTGTTGCCTGGATGATGAGCTCGGCCGGGTCGTGGTCCTGGTCGAAGTTGATCGGCAGCACGCCATAGGTATCGCGTGCGAATTCCAGCCGGTAAGGGTTGTGGTCGACCATGTAGATGGTTTCGGCACCGAGCATGCGCGCGCAGGCTGCGGCCATGCAGCCCACCGGCCCGGCACCGAAGATCGCCAGCGTTGAACCGGGCTTGACCCCCGCGTTGAGCACTGCCTGGTAGCCGGTTGGCAGAATGTCCGAGAGAAACAATACCTGTTCATCGCTGAGCACATCCGGCACCACCAATGGGCCGACGTTGGCTTTGGGTACGCGCACAAGTTCCGCCTGTCCACCTGCAATGCCGCCGTACATATGGCTGTAGCCGAACAACGCCGCTGGCGGCTTGATGCTCTTCGGGTTCATTGCCGCACCGGGGCCGCTATTGGTGGTTTCGCAGGCGGCGTACTCATTCAGCAAGCAATGGAAGCACTGACCGCAGGCGATGACGAAGGGAATAACCACCCGGTCGCCAGGTTTCACGCGCGTCACCTCCGAACCAACTTCTTCGACAACACCCATGAATTCGTGGCCGAGGATGTCACCATCTTTCATGCCCGGAATCTTTCCGTGAAGAATATGCAGGTCCGATCCGCAGATGGCAGTTGCCGTCACCCGCAGAATCATGTCGTCAGCTGCAATGATTTCAGGATCGGGTACGGTTTCCATGCTTACGTTGTTGGCGCCCTGATAGGTGAGTGCTCTCATGATCATCTCGACGGCTGGGTGTCGCTGGAAACTGCGCTGGCTGCGGTCAACCCGCCGTGATTGGAACCGACATTCGGATCACGTGTGTTTCACCCCATGTGACTATGTTTGAGAGCCGTCCAGAAGAGTCCCTGTCATGGCCAGCCGCAAACATCCCTCATCACCCACTCATCCGGAAAAATCCGCCGCACGTTCTGACAGCGGCCCGGCGCAGGCGAGCTCGCGTAAACCTGTCCGTGACGTGGATGCGGTGCCGAAAGCCATGGATGACTGGTCCGCAGCGCGTGCACACAATGCACAGAAGGCGGCCGAGCACGGCCGGAAAAACGCACTGTCGCCACCGGAGGGTGAGCACTTCACTGCCCCCTCCACCGCAGCGGGTGCAAGTACCACAAGCGAATCGAACGCAAACGAAAAGACGGGGATTGCCGCTGCGCCAGGGCAGGACTCGGGTGGCGGGGCGCTGCCGCGGGCACGCAACGATGCGATGGATCAGCAGCTCACCACGAATCAAGGGGTGCCGGTTGCTGACAACCAGAACAGCCTAAAAGCTGGAGTACGCGGGCCTGCGCTGTTGAAAGACTTCATCTTGCGCGAGAAGATCACCCACTTCGATCACGAACGTATTCCCGAGCGTATCGTTCATGCACGCGGCTCTGGCGCACACGGCTACTTTGAAGCGTATGAAGACCTCTCCGCGCTGACCCGCGCCGCGCCTTTCCAGACAGCCGGCAAGCAAACGCCGGTGTTCGTGCGCTTCTCAACCGTTGCCGGCGAGCGCGGCTCCAAGGACACGGCACGCGATGTACGCGGCTTCGCGGTCAAGTTCTATACCGAGGAGGGGAACTGGGACCTGGTTGGCAACAACATGCCGGTTTTCTTCATCCAGGACGCTATCAAGTTTCCTGATCTGGTGCATGCGGTAAAGCCAGAGCCGCACCACGCCATGCCGCAGGCAGCATCGGCGCATGATACGTACTGGGATTTTGTGTCGCTGATGCCGGAATCCACTCATATGTTGATGTGGCAGATGTCCGACCGCGCCATTCCGCGCAGCTATCGGATGATGCAGGGCTTCGGCGTCCATACTTTCAGGCTGGTGAATGCGCGCGGCAAGTCCGTGTTCTGCAAGTTCCATTGGTCGCCGAAGCTGGGCACGCACTCGCTGGTATGGGATGAGGCGGTAAAGATCGCCGGTGCGGATCCGGACTTCCATCGCCGCGACCTGTGGGAAGCCATCGAAGCCGGCGAGTATCCGGAGTACGAGTTGGGCGTGCAGGTGTTCACCGAAGAACAGGCGGAAAGCTTCAGCTTTGATGTATTGGATGCAACCAAGCTGGTGCCGGAGGAACTGGTGCCGGTGCAGCCCGTCGGGCGCATGGTGCTGAACCGCAATCCCGACAATTTTTTTGCCGAAACCGAGCAGGTGGCGTTCTGCACGGCGCATGTGATTCCCGGCATTGATTTCAGCAACGATCCGCTGCTGGCCGGTCGCATTCATTCGTATGTGGACACGCAGATAAGCAGGTTGGGCGGGCCGAATTTCCATGAGATTCCGATAAATGCGCCTGTTGTTCCGGTGCACAACAATCAGCGCGACGGGATGCACCGCCAAGCGGTACATCGGGGCAGGGTGTCCTACGAACCCAACTCGCTGGCGGGCGGTTGCCCTTTCCAGGCCGGCGGTGCCGGCTTTGTGTCTTTCGCCGAGCCCGTACAGGGCGACGAAGTCCGTGCCAAACCCGAGAAATTTGCGGAGCACTTCGCCCAGGCCACGCTTTTCTACGAAAGCCAGACCGAAGCGGAGCAGCGCCACATCGCCGAGGCGTTCCGGTTCGAGCTGAGCAAGGTTACAGTGCCGGCGGTGCGCAAACGCGTGGTGTCCATGCTCCGTAATGCATCTGAGGCACTCGCAGCGCAGGTGGCGCAGGGGCTGGGTATGCCGCTGCCACCGCGCATGCCAAGCATTTCAAAAGGCAAGGTGAAAGTAGAAGTTGCCAACTCGCCTGCATTGTCGTTGCTGGCGCGGCCAGGCGAAGGTGGTGTGCACACGCGCCGTATCGCCATCCTGGTGGCGGATGGAAGCCGGCAGGGCGACCTCGTCGTGCTGGCCGAGGCACTGAGCGCGCAGGGTGCGATGGTGCGCCTTGTAGGGCCGCATGTGGGGGCGCTGGAAAGCGAGGAGGGCGGCGTCATCGATGCAGATGCGTCATTGGAAAACGAGCCAGGCGTGCTGTTCGACGCCTTGGTGGTCGCGTCGGGAATGAAGGCGGTGGATACGCTCTCGCGGGACGTGCGCGCCTTGGAGCACGTACGCGACGCCTATCGGCATGGCAAGCCTCTGCTGTTCGTTGGTGATGCCAAGGCGGTGCTGGAGACTGCAGGGCCAGGCGTGCTTGAACACGACCCGCTGCTGCTCATGGCCGAGGATCTCAACGATGACGTGATAGCAGACTTTGTTGCCGCCATCGAAGCCCACCGCAATCCGGCCCGGGAACCTGCATTGATCGCGCCATGAAGCGTAGGCGCGAGTTGTTCTGCTGAACCGTCGAGACAATGCACATGCGCGTCACACCTGTGCACTTCCTCAACATGCGGCAGGCGCGAGGATGACACCGTACCGCAGCATTCCGCTGGCGGGGATGGAGAAACACCATGAGCCAGAATCCACGCGAAAACGAACAGACCCGCAATGAGCAGAACCAGAATGATCAGAATCCGAATGATCAGACTGGCAATGACCAGAACCAGAACGATCAGAACCAGAACGATCAGAAGCGCACTGATCAGAATGATCAGAACCGCAAGGACCCGAACCGCAATGATCAGAACGATCAGAACCGGAAGGACCAGAGCCGCAGCGAGTAAGAGCGCAATCGTTGATTGAGCTCCAAAAGCAGAAGGCCCCGCATCGCGGGGCCTTTTTTATTGTTCAACGTGGGAGATCATTTTTCTTTTCGGGCGGGCGGTGGTGGACGCTCGTAGTCCTCCGGCTTGGCGGTGTGTTGCGCGTCGGACATGTCATGGTCCTTCCACAACGCCTTGTCGTTGCGAAGCTTGTCAGCGGTGTGCGGCTTGTTCTGGTGGCTTGCAGTGCCCGTTGGATTGAACGGCAGCTTTGCCATGAGTGTTCTCCTCGGTACGGATGGGCTCAACATCGGTCAGCCTGGTAGAGCGGGATGAAGGTCAATCAGCCTTGTCGGGCGCGGCCTGCTTCTCGTCCTTGGCCAGTGCGCGGGCCTGGGTCAAATGACGCGCCACATGCTCCCGTGTCTGCTGAAGATGGGCCTTGGCCTGCGGGCTGGCTGTAGCGGGGATCAGCTTGTCGTCCAGAGCAGCCAATGCGTCGGTATGCCCGGTGATCATCGCCGCCACATACGCCTTGCTGTAGGCATCGCCCTGTTTGCTGTTGATCTGATCGAGCAGCGCTTGGCCGGCGGCCGCCTGGGTTTTGGCATCCGCGCTCTGGTTATCCGGATTCAGCGCGTTGGTCTGCTCTTTGTTGCGTGTGTGCTCGTTGATCATGAGCCGCGCATAGTCGGCGACCTCGCCTTTGACATTTTTCTCCAGCGCCTGGCGGCCAGCGGCGATCTCGTGATCGTTGATGGCGTTCAACACGCCGAGCGCGGAGCGTTCACCGGCGCTTTGATCCGGCATTGTTGGTTTCTCGGCGGCCGCGTCAGGGCTGGCGGTGCCGGCGGCAGACGCGGTGGCAGGTGTGCTCGGCGCTGGGTCTGACGGCGCGGGATGGTCGGGTTCACCCCGGCAGCCGGCCAATGCAATGGTGCAGGCCAAGGAAAGTGCAGTTGTGAGGATGCGGATGTTCATTGGGCATTTCCTTTGTTTGGATGCAGGCGCTGACCACTTCGCTGTATGCGTAAGCGTGGATGCGGGGTGCCTGAGTCCAGCGCACACCAGCATCTTGGCAAGCACTGTGTTGTGCATCCGTGGATCGCTGTGAGCAGATGATCACCTGTCGCCTTGGCTGCCCTCCTTCATTGCGTGGCCAACCGGCAACAACTGCATCAGAAAGCGTTTGAAAGGCGTTTCAAAGCGGTCACCGTGGCCTGTTCAGGACGGTGTTGTGGGCGTGTGATCATCCTTGGCTGCTGCGAGAGATGAGAGCAGGCGCACGCGCAGCTTTGCCCAGTTCGCACCCCAGCGCATGCCTGCGTTGGCCGAGCCTACCGCGACGATCGGCTGCGGGCGTTCCGGGTCCTGCAGAAAGATATGCACTATCCATCCGCGGTTGCGCTTGCAGATTTCCAGCACCTTTGTGCTGCCCAGGAACAGATGCTTCCGGTCCTGCTCTTCCACCCAATGAAAGGGTGGGGGAAGCCGGCTTGGCAGCGCCTTGGTCACCTTGAGCTCCGCGTCATGGCATCGCCTTCCGTTGGCTGACGCAGGGAATGTGCGGTGGCCCATTTCGAGGATGGAGCGCGGTGCCGCGAGCGCAGTGCGGCTGTGCTTGCGTGGGTACGCGCTTGCGTACCTTTGCGGCATCCGTGAACGCCGTTGGCAACGGTTTTCTGATCTTCATGGTTCCGATCACGGCATTCGCGATCCGTGCTGGGGACGTGCGAGAGCGCAGGCAAGCGGACTGTTTGCAGCACGTTGCCCCTGTCGTGGTTGCGGCGGACCATCTCAATCTCCTGGATCGGCAGGCGGTGACGTACGGATGAAACAGCAGGCATCTGCAACGCCTTCAAAGCGCCTTCTTCGGTGCCCCGGATTCCTGCGCTGCTATCGGCACCCACGTTGGATGAATGGGTGCCAGCGGTCTCAGGCTTTCGTCGCCTGACTTTGAGACCGGATGGCCGATCCGCAACGCTCGGCAGCCTTTTCAATGTGGCGAAGTGTGTCCAGCGCCTCTGTCGGCGCCTTGCCATCCAACTGCCTTCTAAGCAAGGACAGGCCCAAGGTCACAACGTTCAAGTCGTTGCGAAGGTGGTGCAGGCGCTGATTGTCCATTTGGCGGTGTCCGCTGAACGTGGGGGTACGCAGGCGCCGGCGTTGCCGAGGATGACGTTTGTCTGCCCGCGGCGCGCGGAAGCGGGTGTGGGCGGCGCCTGCCAACACAGGCAAACCGTAGTCCCGCAGGCGTTACGTCGTCGTCAGTTGAAGCGCATACACGTTGACTCTTGCCACACGGCCATTGCCTGGTTGTTTGAAGGCGGCCTCACTTCATTGTTCGCTTCTTTCACGCTTGCAGAACACGGACGGGCTGATATTTCCATTCAGATTCAAAGGAACCGCCCTGATGCCTAGCAATCTCGCCGGACGACGGATTCTTGTGGTCGAAGACGAATACATTCTGGCTCAGTGTCTGCGCGATCTTCTTGAAGGCGACGGTGCCGAAGTTCTGGGGCCGGTTGCAAACCTCGAAGACGCCGATGTGCTGTTGGACACGTGCCCGCTGCCGGATGCAGCGATCCTGGATGTCAACCTGGGTGGGCAAAGCGTGTATCCAGTAGCGGACAGACTGAGCAATGAACACGTGCCGTTGCTGTTCACCTCAGGCTACGACCGGGAGCTGGTGCCGCCGCGTTATGCCGACAGCCCGCAGTGCACCAAACCATTTGGTGTGGAGCAGGTAAGGGAAAAGTTGGCGGCGCTGCTGGATATCAGCGGCGATGTCCATTGATCCCGAACGCGGTGGCTCGGACATGGGGATTCCGCCGGTGGTGTCGGCTGATCTTGCGGGTTGGGTGTGGCAGGTAGAGGACGATTCCATCGTATGGGCAGACCGCCGCTTCGACATCTGCGGTTATCGCCCCAGCGTCATTGCGCCAACCATGCAGGCCTTGCTGGCCCGCGTCCATGAGCGGGACCGGGAAGCGCTGCGCACGGTGTTGCTGCGGGCGGGCGAGGAATACGACGAATTTACCTGTCGCTTCCGGTATTGGTTGCCCGATGGCCAGCAACGTTGCCTGCTGCTGAAGCGTCTGTTCCTGTCGCAGCCGGTCGATGAACCGGAGCGTGTGGTTGGCACCATCCATGACATCACCGATCACATCGACACCGGGCGCGCCCTGCAGGAGAGCACGGCGCGGTTTGCACAATTCAGCAATGCATCTTCGGACGTGCTGTGGATACGCAACGCCGAGACGCTGGACCTGGAATACCTCAGCCATGCTTTCGAGCGGCTCTATGGCTCCGAATGCGGCGCCATGCTGGCTCACCCGACACTGGAAAGCTGGCTCAGCCACATACTCCCCGAAGACCAGCACAAGGTGCACGACGCACTGAAGCGCGTCCGCACGGGCCAACGGATGGTGATCGAGTACCGGATTCTCAGAGGAGACGGTGCCATCCGCTGGATGCGCAATACCAAGTTCCCATTGCTTGATCCCGAAGGGCGCGTGGTGCGCATCGGTGGCATTGGCCATGACTGCACCGAAGAGAAGGAAGCCGCTGGCCGTGCCCAGGTGCTGATGGCCGAGCTGCAGCATCGCACCCGCAACCTGATGGCGGTGATCCGTGCGGTGGCCGACCGCACGCTCAGTGAATGCGAAAGTATTGACCAGTTCCGCGACGCTTACGGCAACCGTATCGAAGCCATCGCGAGGGTGCAGTCGCTGCTGTCCAGTCTGGACGACGGCGGCAAGGTGGCGTTTGACAAGCTGCTGCATCAGGAGCTGCAAGCGCACGGTGCCGAACGCGGCTGCGTGGTGCTTGACGGGCCAACAGGCGTGGGCTTGCGTTCGACCACATTGCAGACATTTGCCTTGGCGCTGCACGAACTGGCGACCAATGCAGCCAAGTACGGCGCGCTCGGTTCCGACACCGGAAAGCTGACCGTGCGTTGGCATGTCCATCGTTGGGAAGATGGCACGCCGGCATTGAAGATGACCTGGAGTGAGGAGTTCTACGGCGAGGTCGAGCCGCATCCCGAGCGCAAGGGCAGCTATGGCCGGGAGTTGATCGAACGGGCATTGCCCTATCAGCTCAAAGCGCGGACGTCCTATGAGCTGACCAGCAGAGGTGTGGAGTGCGTGGTGGAAGTGCCGCTGCCGAAAACGTCGGCGATACCGTCGGCATGATGTCATCCACAGTTGCCTGCGCGATGGGATGAGCCGGCAAGGAGTGGGGCCGCATTCCTGCATTGGCTCACGATTGCGAGCGGCCCGATAGCTCAGACGAACAGCGCTTCGTCGGTGGCCCCTATCTGTACAGCCAGGCTTGCCAGTTCGTTGGCGACATTGGCGTGGTCGCCCGTCCGTGTCGTGACCAGGCGCAGCAGCGTCTGGTAGGTCTCCCAGAATTCGGCGCCGCTCCCGTGCAGCTGGTAGGCGGTCTGCAGGGTCATTCGCTCATCGTCTGACAGGTAGTGCGTAGTATTTTCCATAGTCACCTCCAGGTGTTCCATCCTTCGATTGCATAAGCGTGGTTTCAGCCAAGCGCGGGTTTGGCGGTCATCAGGTAGAACACGATCAGGAACGAGATCAAGGCCGGCACGCCCAGCGCGGCCCATGCGCCCAGATACTGGTAGTAGCGCAGCGGCAGCAGCTGCTGCCCGGACGCTGCAGCTGCCTCGGCGATGTCGCGCAGCTTCATCTGCAGCCAGACCACCGGCAACCAACAGAGCGCGGCCAGGATGAACAGCACCACCGACCAGTAGAGCCAGGGCGTGGTCAGTGCTATGCCCATGCGATGGGCCAGGTACAGCCCCGACAGTGGCTGCAGGATGATGGTGGTGGCGGTGAACAACCAATCGGCAATCACCACCAGGCGTGCAACCGGCGCAACCACGGCGGGGTCGCGTTCGCGGCTGATCAACAACAGGTAGAACGCAGTGCCCACGCCGGTTCCGAACAGGAACGTCGAGGAAAGAATATGCAGGTATTTAACGAGTACGACGTCCATGCGGACTCTCCAGCCAGAGCAGCAGTGCGGTCAATGCGAGCATCGGCAGGTTCTTGACCATCGGCCCGTAGGGGTGGGCCCAGTACTCGGGCAGCCACAGGCTGATGATCACGCTGTACACCAGCATCAGGCCTATCTGCAGCAGATACACACCGCGTCGCCAGCGCCGCACCCACATTGCCAATGCCAGTGCCGCGTCCAGCAGTGCTGCCGTGTACAGCGCCAGTGGTGCCACCACCAGCGGAACCTGCGCGCGCACCAGCAAGTCGAGGCTGGCCGCCTGCGGGTAAACAAATGCCGACACCCACGCAGTTACCAACCACGTCAGTGACAGGCTCAGCCGCAGCACCGGCAGCATGTTGGCCAGCACCGCCAGCTGATGGGCCTGCTGCCGACGCGCTGGTTCGACGAACTGCTCCGGCCGCCGCAGCGGCCTGCCGACCAGGGCCGCCCATGGCGCAGCATTGGCGGTGTTTGGATGGGCGAGCATCTTCAGCGCATCCGTACTGACGGTGCTGCCGGGAAGCTTCTGCAGGCATTTTGCCAACGGCAGGGCCACGCGCATTGGAATGCGCCACACGATACGGCGCTTGACCGGTGCTGGAGAAAGCGCCCGCAGATAGGCATCCATGCCCAGCGCAACCGGGCCTACAGCGGCAATCAGCGGCGGCGGTTGCGGGTGCTGCACCAGCGCGACCAGGCCATCGACCAGGTCATCCAGGTGAATAGGTTGCACCTCGCCGGCTGTGGCCGGCAACGGCAGCCACGGCAGCACTGCCAGACGCTGAAACAGCACACTGCTGGCGCCCAACGCGGCATATACCAACGAAGGCCTCACCACCACGGCGGTTCCTGCAAACGCGCTCGCACAGCGATCCCCCCGGGCCTTGCTGCGCCAATAACGCGTGTCAGCATGCAGCTCCGCGCCGAGTGCGGATATCTGGATGATGCGCTTCACACCGGCCTGGGCGGCAAGGTCGAACAGAGTGCACGGGCCTTTCACATGCACGTCGTCGAAACTCTGCGTGGAGGTCTCGTTGAAGATGCCTGCGGCATTCACCACCACGTCCACGCCGGCCAGCAGCGCAACAACGGATGGATCGGGGCGGCCGGTGAAATCAAGGTGGACAAAGCGCGCACCCGGCTGACTGCGTGAAGCTTCGGCTTCGTCCCTCACTCCCAGGATGACCCCATGTCCACAACGCTCAAGTCGCTCCGCCAGTGCTTTGCCGATCAACCCGGTGCCGCCGCTGATGAACACACACAGCGGCGCACGGTGAAGCAATTGTTCGTGCGCGCCCTGTGCTCCGGAAGTTGCGCCAGTGTGGTGTCCAGCGTGTTGGTCTCGTGGTTCAGCTACCGCCGCAGCAATGCGGCGGCCGCCGGCACCAATGCCACCAGCCAATGGATCTGGCCGCGCCAGGCGCACCGTCGCACAGGTTGGAGCATTCGCCATACCGTTACGGGGTATCTGATCCATCATGCGTCCTCCGTGTTCTGGGCAACGGGGTATGAAACCCTGCGGCGGGGCCGCTGCTCACCGCAGCCGGTTGTAACGCTGGCTGCAGCAACAGCTGTCACTGCGTATCTGGTCGATTACAAGGTCGTACCGTCGCGGATGACGCCGGGCTTTGAGCGACGGCTGCAACCGGTGGACATGTTCTGCATCTACGCAGCGTTCGGCATGGGCCTGGCCTTGCCGTGGTTGCTCACCCGCGCGGCTGCGCGTGCATGAAGGGATGGCCTAGGAAGGCGCTCGTTTACTTGCCAGTCCCGTCAATGCGGGGCCTTCGAGTAGTTCACCGGTGGGGCTGAAGCGGCTGCCGTGGCACGGGCAGTCCCAACTGCTGGCTTCCCCGTTCCACTGCACGATGCATTTCAGATGCGGGCAGACCGGAGACATTGCATGCAACATGCCGCTTGGGTCGCGATACAGGGCACAACGGTTCTCGCCACGGCCCACGATACGTCCGGAGCCCGGTGCGATCTCCGTGCCATCGTCGGCTCCCGCCTTCAGGCGGTCGCCGACCATATGCTTGATCACCGTGGCATTGGTTCTGGCCCAGCCAGCGGCCGACTTGATCGGCGTTATCCGCAGCGGACTGAGCAGATGTGCCAGGTCGCTGGGCTGCTGCCCTTCGATGCCCTGGACGATCAACTCGGCCGCAAGCGCACCCCAGGTCAAGCCATCGGCCTGGAAACCGGTGGCGACCCACACATTTTCATGTGCGCTGCTGCCGATATAGGGCAGCCCGTCAGCGGGTTTGAACTGCTGGGCTGACCAGCTTGCCGCCACCGGGCCGTTCACCACGAACCGTTGCTGCGCATAGTCAAGCAGGCGGCCGACAGGGTCCTGCGCAGGAGACCATTCGCCGGTGCGATGTTTTTCGCCGACGACTACCAGCAACGGCGACTGCCGCCCCGGTACCGAGCGCAGCGAGCGGCCACTGTCGGTCACCCAATGAATGCCTTCGGCAGGCGGCGTCTCGACCGGGACCGCGATGCCGTACTCGCGGTACACCTCCATTTCCGCCTGCAGCAGGTTGAAGCCCGCCGGTGAATGCGTTGCCAGAACGATGTGGGTGGCGTGCACCGTCCCGTTGGCCGTGGTCACCCGGCCCGCGCGGGCGTCGATGTCGGTGACCTGGCTCTGCTCGAATACCGCAGCGTGCTGGCTCAGCTGGGCAAGCAAGGCACGACAGAACCGGTAGGGATCAAACTGCGCCTGTGCTTCCACGTTGAACGATTCGGTCAACGCGAAGGGCAGGCTGCTCCGGCCCGTCTGCGGATTCAGGCCGGCAGTCTGGTATGCCGCGAGCTCCCGCTGATACGCCTGCAACTCGACCTGGCCGCTGCCTTCGATACCCCACTGCAGCGGCGCGCGCGCGAAACCACATTCAATCAGCTGTTGCTGGACCAGTGTCTCGACCCCGGCAATGGCGTGCATGCGTGCGGCAACCACCTCGCGCACGACATCCTTCCCCCATTTGTCGAGCATGCCTGCCATCTGCGACGTGGCGGCATAGAGGTTGCCTGTGGAGGCACCGGTGTTCTTCTGCCCGGCCAGCCCTGCCTCCAGAACTACCACCTGGTAGCCCGCGTCGCACAGCCGCCACGCCGTCAGCAGGCCGGTAATGCCGGCACCGACAACCACCACGTCGGCATTGATGTCACCGCTCAGTACCTGTGGGGTGGGAACGAAGGGATGAGAGGCCATCCAGATGCTGGTCATGCTCATCACCACGTTCTGAGTTGATCTGCATGCTCCATGTACGGTCGTTGGTAGTCCGTGGATTTGTGTGAACACACTGTGTTGATGCATGCGGATACAACACGCCTGCGTTCGCTTCACGCCTGCTCACGCGTCGTTATCGGTGGGCTGGCTACACCACAGGCAGCTGCAGCCGCAGCGGGTCCCCAGCGTTGCGATGTGCAGCGCTGGGGTGCGACAGGACACAACGTACCGCCATCAATGGTTGCCTGTGTTTGAAGGAGGAGCGGTAGATGGAAAGCAGGGCCGCCGTGCCGGGTTTCTTTGCCCGATTGTTCCGATCCAATGCACCGCCACATGAGTTGAGCCTGGCCGACATGGGCGAATGCCTGCCTACGGAAGATGAGTTGCTGTGGGTGGATCTGTCGGCACCCGACGAGCAGACACTGGATAGCCTGTGGCGCGCCTGCGAACTGCCCGCGCTTGTACGGCCGCTGCTGGAGTCTGGCAGCACGCCGTTGGTGGAACGCGAGGGAGAGTACTTCTGGGCGCGCGCCGTCGCCGTAGCGCCGGCACAGGGCGACGAGCTGGTGAGTGGTGCCGTACTGACCTGCGTGGTGGGGCGCAACCGTGTGATCACCTACCACAGCGAGGAAATCCCGTTTCTGGCCGCCTTGCGTGAAACTGCGCATGGCGCCGTCATCGGCAGCCTGTCGTCGGAGAGCTTCGTCGCCACGCTGCTGGACCGCCAGCTATCCGGGTACTTCGACGCTGTCAGCGATTTCGAATGTGCCGTCGAGCACCTGGAATCGGACATGTCGAGCAATGACATCGAAGCCAACCTCCAGGAGCTGCAACGGTTGCGGCGCTGGGCGTCGCGCCTGCGTCGAATGCTGGCGCCGCACCGTGCCGTGTTCGGCACCTTGTCGCGGCCTGATTTCCGGCCGTCGGAGAGCAGGGATGCAGAGCGTCATTTCGTCGCGCTGGACACACGATTCGAACGGGCCATGGACATGATCGAGAACGCGCGCGAACTGGTCGTCGGCAGCTTCGAGCTGTTCAGTGGCCAGGTCGCGCTGCGCACCAACGGATCGATGCGGGTACTGACGTTCGTCACCGTGATCGCCGGTGTGCTGGCCACGTTCGTCGGCGCGTTGGGGATGAATTTCGAAGCCAGCCTGTTCCAGACGCGCGATGCGGGCTTCTGGTCGATCGTGGTCGGGTTGTTGCTGTTCTCGGTAGCGATGACCTTGCTGGGCCGCCGCCGCCGCTGGTTCTAGCGGCGCCACGCGTAGGAACAGCGGAACAAGGTGACGAGTGAACGTACGCGGTTCGAGTTCTGCAGGCGCAATGGCTGTCCCTGGTGCTGTTGCTGTCGCTTCTCGCTGGCGGCACCTGAGCGGCTAGGCAGCGTTGGCTTCCACCCACTCGATGAACGCCTGCAGAGGCATGGGGCGTGCGATGTAGTAGCCCTGCACGCAATCAACGCCATGCGCGGCCAGCCATTCGAACTCGGCGGGGCTCTCGACGCCTTCGGCAACAATGCTCAGCCCCAAGCCATGCCCCAACGCGACCAGCGCATTGCAGATGGACGCATTGCGCGGGTCGCTGTGCACGTTCTGTACGAAGCTCCTGTCGATCTTGAGGTGATCCAGCGGCAGGTCGCGCAGGTAGCTCATGCTGGAGAAGCCGGTGCCGAAATCGTCTATCGAAACGCAGACACCGTCCCGCCGTAGCTCCTCCATCGTTGCCTGTGCCATTTCCGGGCGCTGCAGCATCGCGCTTTCGGTCAGCTCCACATGCAGGGCGCCGCGTGGCAGGTGGTAACGCAGATGTGCATCGCGCAGCATGCTCGACACCGTGCCGGACATGAACTGCACGGCGGACACGTTGATGGCGATGGCGATGCCGTCGTGGCCCCACGCGCCCAATGTCTGGCGTGCACGCGCCGCTGCGTCAATCACCCATTCGCCAAGTGGCACGATCAGCCCGGATTCCTCGCACAGCGGAATGAAGGTAGCCGGGGAGACATAGCCGTCCTCGGTGTGCCAGCGCAGCAGCGCTTCGGCGACGATGATGCTTCCATCGCGCACCCGTTTGATGGGCTGGAAGAACAGCTCGAACTCGGCGTTGGCCAATGCGCTGCGCAGCCGGTGCACCGTCGCCAGCCGGTCCGCCGCATGCTCGGCCATGCGCGGTGAGTAATGCATCGTTGGCAGGTTCTGCGCGCGCGCCTCGAAGGCCGCCAGCACGGCGTGCCCGGCTACCTGCTCGGCCAGTTCTTCAGGCTGTTGGAAGGCAACGCCGATCCAGCCTTCCAAGCGATGCACGCCGGTCACCGACTCGATGGTCTCGGTAAAGGCCGCGCCCAGCGCATCCACCAGATCGTTCCAGTTCTCGCCCTGCGTGATCGCCAGCACGAACGCGTCCGCCGGTGCATAGGCCAAGTGCCCGTGGCCTTCGGCTATCCGCTGCAGGCGCCGCGCGATGCTGCGGATGAGGGCGTCCCGGGTTCCGCGCCCGAAGGTGGAGGACATCAGTTCCAGGTCACGGAGCTGGATGTGGATGATGGCGTAAGGGCTGCTGGGGGCTGCTCCCCTGTGGGCTGCATCCACCCGTTCCAGCAGCGTACGCAGGTGCAGGAGGCCGGTGCTTTCTTCGTGCGCGGCACGCCATTTCAGATCGGCCTCATAGGCCACCCGGTCGCTGACATCCTCAGCCAGCACCAGGCGCGCGTCATGGCCGTCAAAACGGATGCTGCTGCTATAGACGCGAACGTGCATGCGGCGGCCGTCGCGGGTCATATGCAACCAGATGGGCTGCGAATCACGGGGCTCGGCCTGATCATCGACCGACTCCTGTACCGCCGTTGCCTGCTCGGGCAGCCGGATCTGAAGAATGGTCATCGCCAGGAATTCCTCACGGGAATAGCCATAACGACGTACCGCCGCCGCGTTCACCGCAAGGAAGCGCAGCGATTGGATGTCGAATACCCAGAACGGAAGTGGATTGCGCTCGAACAGTTCGCGGAACTGTGATTCGGCGCGTTCCAGGTCACTCTGCTGCAGCCGGCGGACCGTGATATCCATGATGGTGCCGGTCATGCGCAGCACCCCGTCGTGGTCATGCACCGGAGCGCCGCGCGCGCTTATCCAGCGCTGCTGCCCATCGGGCAGCATGATGCGGTATTCGGCACGGAAGGGGCTGCCGCTTTCCCACGCCTGCGCGAATGCCTGCTCAACCCGTGGCCGGTCCGCGTCATGCATGCGGTTGAAGAATTCCTTCAGCGGCAGCATGCCTTCGGCACGCGGGAAACCAAACAGCTCTGCCGCATGCGCCGAGGCGCGTACCTGGTCGCGGCCCGTATCCATCGCCCAGACTCCCGCGCGCGAGGCTTCCTGCGCCTTGCCGAGCCAGTCCGCGTGACGCTGCAGTTCAACATGTACGTTGTGACGTACTGCCTCCGATGCCGCCATCCGCCGCATCAGATAGAACATGCCAAACCAATACAACACCAACAGCGACACCGCGAATGCGCTGTAGTTTCTCCAGGGCTTCATCGCCTCGTTCCTGGACAGGGCCGCCGCCACCACGAACGGATAACCGCTGCTGGACGCCAGACTGGTCAGCAGATCGCCATCAGCGCCTGCATGTAGTCGCGGCGGCTGTTCTGCCAGGCCGCCGGGCAGGTCTGCGTAGTCCAGGCTTGCGCCCTGGTGCGAAAGCACGACACCGGCCGGGGTCATGATGGCGGTGCCACCGTCCCTGCCCACATCGACGTCCTCCAGCATCGACTGCAGTTCCGACGTGCGCAGCCGCGCCACCAGCCAGTTCCCGTGCGGCGTGCGTACCACCAGCTGCACGACAGGCTGCGCGCGACCCTGCTTCAGCAACGCGCCCACACCCAACTGGCCGGTCTGAAGTGATGGCTGCAATACGGCTGACGCCGCGGTAGGCGCGTTCACGCCGCCGTGGAGCAAGCTCCCATCAGCACCGAACACATCGATATCCTGGAGCTCGCCATTACGTGAAATGACACCGCGGATGGTTTCGGGCAGATCCCAATGGGAAGGATCGGCTGCGAAGCCGTCAGCCTCGGCGGCCATGCCGTTCAATGCTCTTTCCAGGTTGCGTATCTCGTAGCGGAGCAGCCGGTCCACGCCTTGGGCTATCGCCGCACTCTGGTGTTGCGCTGCCTGCAGGCGCGCTGAGCGGTCCTGGAGAATCGTTGACAGCAAGCCTGCACTCAGCACCAGACCCAGCAGCGTTCCCACCCAGCGCATTACCGATGTGGAGCCGACCTTTGCTGTGGAACCCGCTGTCATCAATCCCTCCACTCCATCGAATAAGCCGTAGCCCGCCCGTGCACAGGCGGGGCACCGCGCCGAAGAATACCGTTACTGCCGTACTAGCGACCAGGTAGCAATCGCAACCCCGCCAGTAGCGGCACGCGTTGTTGGAGCAGTGCGACTGGCGCGAAGCGGGCGTACAGCCCCGCCACCGGAAAGCGCCACGAAGTATCCATGCGCATGGCGCGGAACTTCTTCTCGATCTTCTTTGCAATCCGGTTGTCAGGTCAGCGATTGAGCCCGCGAGCGCATTATTCGTATTACGCAGGCAAACGTTATGAGGATGCGATGGCGGCCGTGGCGGTCGTCATGGGCGAACCCTCAGCACAGCGATGACCCGCGCAGCATTGGCGCGGCTGGTTGGAAATCGCCTATGGCAGTGCGACGCACGCAGAAAACATCTTCAACCAGCGGTTGCGCAAGAGCGATGCAGGCGCCGTGGTGGACGGTAAGGCCGTGGCTCATCTCCGTTTTCTGAGCTTCGCGGTTTTAGGCTGATTCCTTGCTGCCGTGCGCGCTGTTTCTGCAGGTATCAGCATTCCGATCCCGCACTGCAGCGTGAAAGCCCTGTCGTCAGCCTTCACGGCCAACGTTGGCGCCAAGTGGCTTTAATGATGCCCATGCATACCTGTCTTATGGACGCGATAAAAATGAAACCGGAACTATGGCGGGCGCCTTATGTGGATGTCGAGGCGCACATGGGACGTTGGTACGAGGTCGTACGGACGCCGACCAGCGGTGATGATCTGCAGATGCGGGACGTGTTCCGCGACTACACGCTACGCGAGGATGGCTTCATCGATGTCGTGAGTACCTACACGCACAGTACCTTGGGCAAAAAAGTCTTCCATGGTGAGGCGACTGCAACTGACAGTGCGAATTCAAGATGGAAAGTGGACTATCCCGGAACAGTTCATTGGATGCCCTTCTTTCGAGGTGAAATCTACATCATCAAGGTCGACGTCGCGGGGCAGATCGCGCTGCTGGGGCAGCCGGACCGGAAGCACATGTGTCTGCTGTACAGGAAGCCGGTTGTTGAACCCGCAATCGCCAAAGCATGGCTGAAAATCGGCGAGGCTCAAGGTTTCAGCACATCGAACCTGGTGTGGCCAATCAACTCGGCTTTTGAGATTCCAGCCCCGCGCTATTGATCACATTGCAGCAGGCTTTACGCTCTGCGCATGGCGGTGGCTCGTGAGGCATCCGCATACGTTTTGGCGGCCAGTGTTGCGGCGATGGCAAGCCAGTCCATTCCGGTGGCGGCGGTATCCAGCAGCTGAAGCCCCGCAGGAGGTGTGAGGGCGGGTTGCCAATTCAGGAGTTGGTTTGCTGTATACCAGTGAGGCTAGTACAGGGTGGGTCCCGCAAAGGGAGAAGTATCTTGAACGGTTTGAACATGTTCCTGGAAGGTCCGGGACTGGGACGTCGCGCGGTGAAGTTGCTGCGTACTGAACGCGTACCACTTGATGACTTGCTGCGCCACGCTGCGAGCAGGGCGGCGGCAGCCTTGATTGATCTGCATGTAATGATCGACAACCTCGGGAACATCGCCACGCAGGTGGACCACGAAGGGTTGCGTTACCGCTTTTCCGGATCCAAAGCCCCTTGGGCCTTGATGGTGGGTTGACGATCACCCTTGGCGTACGCACGCCGCTGCCATGGGTTCGCGTGGAAATCTGCTTCTCCCATGCTGATTGATCGGATTACTCGTTCTTTTTGCCGCGACGGCAACGCAATAGCACGACTACGCGCAGATCCGTAGTTCGCCATTTGACTTTGACATGCGCCAGCACGGGGGCTCCGCGACTGGCGATGCCTTCCATATCTTCTGCACACACGGCCGGTGCGTGTTCGCGTTGCATTCACGGGCGCTCACGCATCGCTATCGTCGCTGCCGCTACACCACACGTTCGTCCCTCAGGAGAGCCGTCATGGCCAGAAAGACAGATAGCGCCCAGGTCACCGAGTTGCTGCTTCAGGCACTTGAGACCGAGCGCGGTGGGCAGAAGATCTACACGACCGCCTTGAAGGCGGTACAGAACGACGACCTGCGTGAAGAGTGGGAGGGTTATCTCGAAGAAACCCGTGGCCATGAAGAAATACTTACGCGGGTTTTCAAGGAGCTCGGCCTTGATACCGAGATGGCCAGTCCCGGCCGGCAGGTAGTTGCCCATCATGGCAAATCGCTGGTAGCCGCCATCGAAATGGCAATCAAGAACGACACGCCGGCCGCAGCCGAGTTGGTTGCAGCCGAATGCGTTGTGTTGGCGGAAACCAAGGACCACCAGAATTGGGAGTTGATCGGCAAGGTTGCCGAACAGGGCGGCGCTTCGGCAAAAATACTCAAGCAGGCTTATGAAGCCGTTGAGAAGCAGGAAGACCATCACCTTTACCACACCGCCGGTTGGGCCCGGGAGCTCTGGCTGCAGAGTCTTGGCATTCCTGCGGTTCTGCCTCCGCCCGAGGAGCAGAAGGATGTGGAGACCGCCATCGGTGCCGCACGCGCGGAAAAGGCCCGCAAAGACTATCTCTGAGTCTGCCGGGATTGCGCGGCGGCAAGGGGATGGCCAAATGCGAACACCGGTGTATGCATGCATGTTGCCCGCCATGGCAGTAAACGCACGTAGCGATCGACCCTGAGGGCGTGGGGTCGCCGGAACGCCGGCCACCCCACGCTTGATCAATCCGGCGCCTTGGCAGGAACGAAAGGCGATACCGGGTCGCTGGCGGGGAAGGTTTCTTCCAGCGCCTCGTCGTGATTGGAACTCTCGTGCTCTTTGCGCTGGCGACGCTGTTGGCCTGACTCGGGGCAGTCGCGCTCCTCGGAAGGCTCGGGCGGATCCTTGCGGTCTCGTATCATCTTCGTGCCTCGTGGAATTGGACGATGCCGGCATTGATGCGGCCGTGCTGGCAACAGTAAATCTGATCCACGTGCTGCTAGCAGCGCGTGCAGGTCTGCCAGCAAGTTGTGAAGAGTGATCGCCCGCTGCGGCCCCTGTTCATTGAAGGCTTGCCCGGCGAAGTGTGGCGTTCAATCGCAGCAGTGAATGTCTACGCGCCGTTGACATTCCGTGACAGGAACTCCTTGCAGCGTGTGGTTGTTTGCTTTCGGGAACGCTGCCCATGAATCAGGATGCCGACAATGACAACACCCCTGGAAACAAGCCCAAGCTTGCTCGCTTCCGACAGCTGCGAATTACTGGAGATGGCAGAGCCCGCGCGGCGCCAGGGACGAATGGCGCAGGATCAGGACACCAGCCGCGAGCGTCGCGTGCAGCCACCCGATATCGAGGAGGAAGCGTAGCCGGACGCAGATTGCCCACTGGGTCGTTCGTCCACGCGTCCGTCGGCCCCGGATCCATGAACAGCTCCGCGCATGCCGGCGCCATTCTGCAGGGCGGCAGATGCTGCGGAGCCATACGGACAGTGAGCTCGTGCTCTGAAGCAATATCCCGAGTTGGCGGAGCCGTCAGCGCTCAGCGGACGTGGCGCGCCTGCGCTTGCGGCGCGACACCCACTGCCCCGCCAGCGCGGTAAGTAGAAGGCAACTGTTGGTGATTACGAAGATCGTGTTGCCTACCAGCGCGGAGTAGATGACAAACAGTATTGAAGCCGCTGCCTGCCCAACGAACAGCCAGGTGGAGAGGGTTTCCGGGTGCTCAGCCTGGGCCTGTTTGACGATCTGCCGGATCAACGTGGCCAGCAGGATCACCGATGCAGCCCAACCAATGCTTTCTGTCAGCAGTTCGTTGTCCATGGTCTGGCTCAGAGAAAGAGCGCGGTTTCGGTCACGCCGAGTTGCACGGCGAGTCTTGCCAGTTCATTGGCAGCGGCAGCCCCATCGCCATGCAGTGCGGCCGTGTCCAGTATGTCGCGATACGCTTCCCAGAACTCTGGCCCGCTGCCGTGATGCTTGTGCGATGCGCTCAACCGTAGCCACTGCTCCTCTGAGAGTACCTGTGCGCTGAGCCCCATGATCAGTTGGCCCGGATGAAACACGCCAGGGCGGTGCCCATCGCGGGGCACAACAGGGCGGTTCTTTGTGGGAATTTGCGTGCGGCGGTCATGGCATTGGCTGCGTCAAAGTGTACCCGCATGCTGCCAAGTTCAGGGTTAAGCGCTTGTTTCCGACCGCATCCATTTTTCCAGACGTCCTTCACGCGGCACGGCTGTTACCGGCGGCGCAGGTAAAGGGAGGTCATCAAGGTCAGGATTGGATCAAGGCGCGGCGGCGCGCTGCCGGTGGTGCGCTATCGTCAACGGGCGATCACTGCTGATCTGGCGAGCGTGGTTGCGCTGATGGCCGTGCTTGTTAGATGCACGGGCAGGCTTGCACGCTCGCCGGGGGCTCAGTGCGCGGCGGTGTAGATGTCCTGCAGCACGGCCTTCTCCAGCTCAAGTTCGCTGAGCAGGTTCTTGACGATATCGCCCAGGCTGATGATGCCGACCAGCTTGGAGGTCTCGGTGACCATCAGGTGGCGGTGGTGCGAGTACGTCATCAATGCCATGGCCTGCTTGAGGCTTGCTTCGGGCGAGATTACTTCCAGACCGGTTGAGGGCAGGCTGGAGATGACCCGGCGTACCGTTTGCGGGCCGTCGTCGGCCACGCTGCGCACGATGTCCTTTTCGGAAAGGATGCTAACCGGTGCGTCGTCCTTCATCACCACCAGTGCTGCGATCTTGTTCGCGCTCATTTTGTGCGCGGCTGCACCGATAGTGTCTTCACTGTCGATGGTGACTACGGTTTGCTTCTTGGACTGCAGGAGTTCGCGGACGTTCATTGATGTTTCCTGTTGCAGGTTGCTCAATCGGAAAAGTTCGCTTGCGGCCAGCAAGGCTGGCTGCCGTGTTGCCGTGATGTCCCCGGCAGCTCGATTCTACGAGCCCGAAGGACGCTTGGAATTTGCGTGCTTGGGATGGTTCGTCATGCCGATGTAGGTGATTGGCAGCATCTCAGCTCAAGCCAAACCGGTGCTGAACGCCGCGCCATTACGACCGGCATCTTGTGCTGGGAGCAACGCTGTGCGCACTTGCCCGCAGCGGCCAAGGGGGAATTGATTCGCTGCCTGGAAGGCCGCGTGCTCCGCAACCGATTGCGAAAGGATCGCCCGGGCATCGCTGCTTGCCGAAGTAGTGGAAACCGCATGCACGGCATCGCCCGGCGCCTATGTTGGGCGCACTGCGCTGTTGGACAGGTTGGTGGATGGCAACAGATGCAATGCGCCGTTTTTGTTCGGACGGGAAGTTGGATATGGGCGCCCGCGCCGCGCTGTGCTCGCGTTGGTGCGGGTATGCGTTCGCTCGTCATCGCTACCGTTGCTTTTACCGCATGGCAGTGTTTGATCTGGCGATGGAGAACGCGCGGGTTGTGGCTGAACGCGGCGGACCGGGCGAGGGCAAGCGCGGACGGCGGTAAGTGACCTTGGTGGTTCGCGCCTGATCGGCGTGCAGATCACGCCAGGCAGCAACGGTCCACGCGCTTGACGATGCGTGCCGGAACACGCCGGCGTCACCGCCCTCTGCGCTGCCCTTGCACGGTGGTTCGCCTGCGGATTTGACCCGCTCGTCCGGCAGGTGCAAGCTCGGGTACAGTGCTGCCCAACCCAGGAGTCCAGACCATGACTGCTGTCAGTTCGATGCATACCTCAGACGACAAGCTGCCGCCGTCACGGCTGTGGCGGGTGTTCTGGCTGCAGGGGGTGATCCCCAGCAACCTGTTGTGGGCCGCCGCGCTATGGGCGCTGGACCAGGGACGCACCCCTTTGCTGCTGGGTCTGTTTGCGGTGCTGCTGCTCTACACCGGCTGGATCATTCCTGCGGTATGGCGGGCCGCTCCCAGTGCGCACAACCCCAATTACGGCATGGCCGCGCGCGGCCTGACCGTGGCATGGGGCGTGAACACCGTGTTGGTGGTGTTTTTCCTGCTGCTGCAGCTGGCGAGCTAGTAGAACTGTACGGGCGTGCCGTCGCGGTCGAACGCGGCGAAGCGGCTGATCTGGCCGTCGTTGACGGCATTGACCATCAATCGCAGTGGCTGTGCGGCTTCATCACTGGACGGGGCAATGCCTGCGCGCCCATCCAGCGCGGCGACGAACACCAGGTCCCAGGCCTGGCCGGTAGCGGCGGATTCGGCTGCCAGTGCGGCGAACGAGGTGATGTCCTGCGGGGCCTTGTCCACGCACAACACGGCGGTGAGGGTTCCGCCTTCGCCATTGTCGTGGCGGGCGTGTTGATCGGCCGTCGGAGACTCGGGCAGCTCGGCCTTCACGAACACGAACAGCAGGCGTTGTGGCTCGGTTTGTTGCGCGGATGCGCTGAGCAGGTCGTTGAAATCACTGAGCATCATGATCGGCGTCACATTGGCGGTATCCGTGGAAAGGCCATGCTGCCACAGGCATCGGGGGCACGGCTGGGGTCTGAATTGATTTAAGTCATGCCATCGACGCAATTCGCCACGTAGGCTGACAGCCATTCAATACAGGCGAGGGCACCCCGGCATGCCGGGCGAGCGTGGAAACGTGGAGTCAGGAGGTGAAACAGCCATGAGCCAACTCACCGACGGCTTCGGTCGCAGCTTTCCATACCTGCGCCTGTCGCTGACCGAGGCCTGCAACTTCCGTTGCAGCTATTGCCTGCCCGATGGTTACCAGGCCGATGGCCGCCCGCAGTTCCTGGCGGTGGACGAGATTGCGCGGCTGGTCCGCGCCTTTGCCATGCTGGGTATGCACAAGATCCGTCTGACCGGTGGCGAACCTAGTCTGCGCAAGGACCTGACCCAGATCATCGCCACCGTGGCGCAGGTGCCGGGCATCCGCAAGGTGGCCATCACCACCAATGGCTGCCTGCTGCCGCGGCATCTGCCGGGCTGGCACCGGGCCGGCCTGACCGCGCTCAACGTCAGCATGGACAGCCTGCAGCGCGAACGTTTCCACGCCATCACCGGCCACGACCGCCTGCCCGAGATCATGGAAGGCCTCACTCTGGCGCAGGCCTTGGGGCTGCAGTCGATCAAGCTCAACGCGGTGTTGCTGCGCGGGCTCAATGACGACGAACTGCCGGCGTGGATGGAGTTCCTGCGCGAGCGGCCGATGAGCGTGCGCTTCATCGAGCTGATGCGTACCGGCGACAACCGCGAGTACTTCGAGCGCCATCACCTGCGCGCCGATGTGGTGATCGAGCAACTGCTGGCCGCTGGCTGGAGCGAGCGCCAGCGTGGCGGCGATGCCGGCCCTGCGCGTGAGTTCGGCCACCCCGATTACCGCGGCCGCATCGGCATAATCGCGCCGTATTCAAAGGATTTCTGCAAAGGCTGCAATCGCCTGCGGGTAACCGCACGGGGTGATCTGCGGCTGTGTCTGTTCGGCGATTTTGGCGTGGCGCTGCGGCCCTTGCTGCAGTCCGATGATGACCAGGACGCACTGCTGGCACGCATCACCACCCAGCTCGGGCTCAAGGCGGCCGGGCATGGACTGCATTTCGGCCAGACCGGGCTTACCCCGCACCTGGCCTCGATTGGAGGATGAGACAAGCAATGAGTGGGCAGATAAGTGCGGCATTCCATATGGCCGATGTGCGCGACAAACGCATCACCCGCCGTCGCGCGGTGGCGGTGGGTGAGCTGATCGCAGGGCCAATTGCCTACCCGTTGATCGTGGAGCGGCGCCTGCCCAAGGGCGATGCGCTGGTGATGGCGGAAATTGCCGGCCTGCAGGGCGCCAAGATGGCCTCGGCATTGATGCCGATGTGCCACCCGCTGCCGTTGGAACTGGTACGCGTGTACTGCGCGCCGGTGCCGGAGCGGCAGGCGATCCGGGTGTGGTGCGAATGTGCCAGCGAGGCCCGCACCGGCGTGGAGATGGAAGCCCTGGCCGGCGTCAATGCGGCCCTGCTTACCCTGTATGACCTGAGCAAGCCGGTCGAGCCAGCGCTGGAGATCAGCGGCATCCGTCTGCTGTTCAAGGAAGGCGGCAAGAGCGGCGTGTGGACGCACCCGCAAGGCATGGATGCAGGTGAGCTGGAACGTTTCCGCCCGCGTCCGCCCAAGACCCTGGGTGCAGCGCGTTGTGCGGTGATCACCCTCAGCGACCGCGCCAGCCGTGGCGATTACGTTGACGAATCCGGGCCGGTGCTGGTCAAGGGCCTGCAGGCGCTGGGCGGTGAAGTGGTCAGCAATGAAGTGCTGGCTGATGGCATCGAACCGCTGGTCGCGCGCCTGCGCGCCTTGGCGGCCGATGGCGTGCGCCTATGCCTGTGCACGGGCGGCACCGGTCTTGGCCCGCGTGATCTCACCCCGGAAGCCTTGCAGGCCCTGGGTGGCCGTGCGGTGCCGGGATTGGCGCAGATGCTGCGTGGGCTCAGTGCACAGCACACCCCGCTGGCCTGGCTGAGCCGCGCCGAGGTGGTGCAGCTTGATGGATTGCTGGTGATCGCCTTGCCGGGCAGCCCACGTGCGGCCGCGCAGTGCATGAACATCCTCACGCCGGTGCTGGGTCACGCGCTGGCCATGATGGATGGGGGCGCGCACGCATGATCAGTTATGCCCAGGCCCTGCAGCAGTTGCTTGCCGCGGCCCCATCGGCCCGTGCCGAACAGGTGGCGATTGCCGCTGCGGCTGATCGTGTACTGGCCGCACCGGTGTTCAGCACGCAGGATCTGCCGCCGTTCGACAACGCGGCGATGGACGGCTTTGCCCTGCGCGCAGGCGGCCAGCCGCTGGCGGCAGGCAGCATTCTGCAGGTGCAGGGTTGGCAGGCCGCAGGTGATGGTGCCGCGGACGGTAATGCGGCGCAGGCCTGGGAAATCATGACCGGCGCGCGCATGCCCTCGGGCCTGGACAGCGTGGTGCCGGTTGAACAGATCGAGGTGCTGGACGCCGTCGACGGCCGTCCCACCCGCATACGCCTGCAGGCAACGGTAAAGCCGGGCCAGCACGTGCGCCTGCGTGGGCAGGACGTGGCGCAGGGTGAAACCGTGCTTGCCGCAGGTGCGACGCTGGATATCAACGCGATGACCTTGCTGCATGCGCTCGGCGTTGCCGCCGTGCAGGTACAACAGCAGCCGCCGGTGGCGGTGATCAGTACCGGCAAGGAACTGATCAGCGACGCGGGCGCGGTGTTGCAGTCCGGGCAGATCCGCGACAGCAATCGCCCGTTCCTGCTCAGCCGGCTGCGTGCGGCTGGCGCCGACGTCGTTTGGAACGGCGTGGTCAGCGATGACGTGGCCGCCTTTGATGCGGCACTGGACGCAGCCTTGGCTGCAGGCGCCCGCGTGGTGCTGAGCACCGGCGCGGTGTCGCAGGGGCGCTACGATTTCATTCCCGATGCGCTGCGCGCGCGCGGTGCCGAGATCCTGTTCCACAAAGTGGCCATTCGTCCTGGCAAGCCGCTGCTGTTCGCGCGTCTGGCCGATGGCACGCTGTACTTCGGCCTGCCGGGTAATCCGATTTCCGCAGCGGTAGGGCTGCGCTTCTTCGCCGAACCGGTGCTGCGGCACATGCTGGGGCTGGCCGAAGAAACCGCGCTGCAGCTGCCCTTGCAGGCCGATGTGCGCAAGCCGCCGGGCCTGCGTTTCCATGCGCGCGCGCAGGTGCAGGCCGATGCGAGCGGGCGTTTGAGTGTGAGTGTGTTGGCCGGGCAGGAGTCGTTCCGCCTCAAGACCATGCTGCGCGCCAATGCGTGGGTGGTGTTGGAGGGTGATGACGATCTGGCCGCGGCCGGCAGTCTGGTACGTGTACAGGGCTGGGGCCACCGCGAGCCGGTGCAGCTGAGCCTGCAGGAGATGGCATGAAAGAGATCATCGTTCAATTGTTTGGTGCGTTCTCGGAGCTGGATGCGCAGCGCCAGCTCAGCGTGGCGGTCGAAGGCGGGCAGGTCAGCGACCTGCGCCGGGCTTTGCGTGCACTGCTGCAGGAGCGCTTCCCGCAGTTTCGTGCCGGGCTGGTGGATTACTCGGCCTTTGCCGATGAACAGCGCGTATTGCGTGACAACGAACTGCTGCCCAGCGACGGGCGGGTGGCCATCCTGCCGCCGGTAAGTGGAGGCTGAAATGAGCTTCGAGAACCAGTGGAAAGTGGTGGACCGCACCGATGCGCCGATTGATCCCAGCGAAGGCATCGCCTTCGTCTCCGATCCCGGCTTCGGCGGCATCGATGTCTTCATCGGCAAGGTGCGTGATCTGAACCAGGGGCGGCCGGTGCTGGGCATCACCTATGACCTGTTCGAGCCGCTGGTATTGAATGAGTTCGAGCGCTTGATCGCCGCTATCACGGCTGATTTTGGCCCGCGCATCAAGTTGTACGTGGCCCATGCAAAAGGCCGCCTTGCCGTTGGCGATGTCGCGGTGGTGGTGGCTGCTGGCAGCCCGCACCGTGACGAGGCCTTCCGTGCCTGCCGGCAGTTGATCGAGGGCGTGAAGCACCGTTCGCCGATCTGGAAGCAGGAGCATTACCAGGATGGCGACAGCGAGTGGAGCGAAGGCTGCAGCCTGTGCCAACCCGACACCGAACACGCGCATATCGACGGGCATGTCCACGACCACTCGCATTGAGCCGGTGCCGGTCGCCGGCATCGTACTGGCCGGCGGTCTGTCCAGCCGCATGGGCCAGGACAAGGCGCTGCTGCGTTGGCGTGGGCGCAGCCTGCTTGAACACAGCTGTGCGCTGCTGGGCGCACTCGGTGCCAACCCGGTAAAGGTGAGCGGTGACTACCCCGGCTTTGATTCGGTGCCCGATTCGGTGCCGCGCTGTGGCCCTCTGGGTGGGCTGCACAGCGTGGTGGCAACCCTGGACGACGGGCCGGCGTGGGTGGTGCCGATCGATATGCCCCTGCTGGACGTGACACTGCTGCGACAGCTGCGTGATGCCGGTGCGTCTTGTGTGACCTATTCAGGGGAACCGGTACCGATGTACTTGAACATCGACGGCACATGTCGCACCCTCCTGTACGAAATGGTCACGGGTACAGATGGGCCACGCTCGCTACGCATGTTCCAACGCCGCCTCGGTGGCCTGGAACTGCCGCTGCCAGCCGGTGCCGAAGCCCGCCTTGTGAACTGCAATACCCCCCGCCAATGGGAGGAAGTTGCTTCATGAAAGTCCAGATCCAGTCGCAGTCGCTACGGCTGCGCGTTGACGAAAGCGAGCTGGCCCGCCTGCTCGCTGGCGAGGTGCTGGAGAACCAGACCTGGCTTGGCACGCCCGGAGCCCTGTCGCAGCGCTTGCAGCTGCACGACACGGCGGAGGCGCTGCTGGATGGCGATGCACACACGTTGATGGTCAAGCTGCCCCGCGAGGACGTGCTGGCGCTGCAGGCACGCCTGCCGTGCCGTGATGGTTTGAGCTTCACCCTGCACACGCAGGCGCAACCGTTGCAATTGCAGTTCGATGTGGATGTACGTGACAGCGTGCGTCAACGCGGTGCGCAGCGCCGCAATTCGGCGGACGTTGTCAGCCTCAGTTGATATTTGTCAGGTAGTTGGCGTGAGAGCGCCGTTGGATTGATCAAGATCAAGACTGCCCCAGGGGGCGCCGGGCTTAATGACGCCGTGGCGGCTGGGCAAGCAAACAGCACAGCAAGCCAGCGCCGTATCACACAGCCTTGGAGCGATGCATGAGTGCCAGTCGCGATGTCGCAAAACAGAGCAGTTCAGGTCCGGGTCGCGTCATCAGCGATTGGAGACCCGAAGATCCTGATTATTGGGAACACACCGGAAAGAAGGTTGCCACCCGCAACCTGGTGATCTCGATACCGTCGCTGCTGCTGGC
This sequence comes from Stenotrophomonas terrae, assembly GCF_039674165.1. Taxonomy (GTDB): domain Bacteria; phylum Pseudomonadota; class Gammaproteobacteria; order Xanthomonadales; family Xanthomonadaceae; genus Stenotrophomonas; species Stenotrophomonas terrae_A. The sequence goes on along the minus strand of NZ_JBDJMY010000006.1, from coordinate 67,372 downwards.
GTTTTCGGTATGGGTGCTGTTCTCATCGGTGACCATCAGCCTGCCCAAGATCGGCTTTGCCTTCAGCACCGATCAGCTGTTCTGGCTGGTGGCACTGCCCAGCCTGTCCGGCGCGACCCTGCGCATCTTCTACTCGTTCGTCATCCCGATCTTCGGCGGCCGCCGCTGGACGGCGTTGTCGACCGCGTCCTTGTTGATTCCCACCCTGTGGCTGGGCTTCGCGGTGCAGAACCCGGCCACGCCGTACTGGGTGTTCGTGCTGATCGCCATCCTCTGCGGCTTCGGCGGTGCCAACTTCTCCTCGTCAATGTCCAACATCTCCTTCTTCTATCCCAAGCAACGCCAGGGCATGGCGCTGGGCTTGAACGCGGGGCTGGGCAATGTCGGCGTATCGGTGTCGCAGGCGGTAGTGCCGCTGGTGATCACGGTGGGCGTGTTTGGCGCGCTGGGCGGTGCACCGCAAGCGGTGGTCGATGGCGGCGCGCCATTGTTCGTGCAGAACGCCGGCTTCATCTGGGTGCCCTTCATCGCCTTGTTCGCGATTGCGGCCTGGTTCGGCATGAACGACCTGACCAGCGCCCGCTCTTCGTTCTCCGAGCAGGCGGTGATCTTCCGCCGCAAGCACAATTGGCTGATGTGCTGGTTGTACATCGGCACCTTTGGTTCCTACATCGGCTTTTCTGCCGGTTTCCCGATGCTGGTCAAGAGCCAGTTCCCGGATGTGAACCCGCTGGCCTATGCCTTCATCGGTCCGCTGCTGGGCGCGTTGATGCGCTCGGTGGGCGGCAGCCTGGCCGACCGCTGGGGCGGTGCGCGGCTGACGTTCTGGGTGTTCGCACTGATGATCGCGGCGGTGTTCGGCGTGCTGCACTTCCTGCCAAGCAATGGCCAGGGCGGCAACTTCTACGGTTTCCTGCTCTCGTTCATGGCCTTGTTCGTGCTCAGCGGCATCGGCAACGGCACCACGTTCCGGATGATCCCGGTGATCTTCCGCACCCTGCATGAGCGCCTGTCGGCCAATGAAGGCGCCGAAGGCAAGAAGGCCGCTGCACACCAGGCCAGCATTGAATCGGCCGCCGTGGTCGGCTTCTCCGGCGCCATTGGTGCCTACGGCGGCTTTTTCATTCCCAAGAGCTACGGCTCATCGATCACCTTGACCGGCAGCCCGGATATGGCGCTGTACGGCTTCATTGCGTTCTACATCACCTGCCTGGTCGTCACCTGGTGGTGGTACTACCGGCGCGGGGCCGAAACCCCCTGCTGAGAAAGCAATGCACCGCAGCCAGATGACACACACAGCCACGATGCAGCAGTTTGCGAACGGAGATTCACCATGAGCTATTTCCTTGATCGCTTGCAGTTCTTCAAGCGTGATCCACAACCCTTCGCCGACGGCCATGGGTTCAGCAAGAGCGAAGGGCGGGACTGGGAAAACAGTTATCGCGCCCGTTGGCAGTACGACAAGATCGTGCGCTCCACCCACGGCGTGAACTGCACCGGCTCGTGCAGCTGGAAGATCTACGTCAAGAATGGCCTGGTCACCTGGGAAACCCAGCAGACCGACTACCCGCGCACCCGCCCGGACCTGCCCAATCACGAACCGCGCGGCTGCCCGCGTGGTGCCAGCTATTCCTGGTACCTGTACAGCGCCAACCGGCTGAAATATCCGCTGATCCGCGGCACCTTGCTGCGCATGTGGCGGCAGGCACGCAAGACCATGTCACCGGTCGAGGCCTGGGGCAGCATCGTGCAGGACCCGGCCAAGTCGCGCGAGTACAAACGTCGTCGCGGCATGGGCGGATTCGTTCGATTGAACTGGGACGAGGCCAACGAGATCATCGCAGCCTCCAACCTTTACACCACCAAGGAGTTCGGCCCGGACCGCATCGTCGGTTTCTCGCCGATTCCGGCGATGTCGATGGTGTCCTACGCGGCCGGTGCGCGCTACCTGTCGCTGCTCGGTGGTGCCTGTCTTTCCTTCTACGATTGGTACTGCGATCTGCCGCCGGCCTCGCCGCAGGTGTGGGGCGAGCAGACCGACGTGCCCGAATCGGCTGATTGGTACAACAGCCGCTACATCATCGCCTGGGGCTCGAATGTGCCGCAGACGCGCACGCCCGACGCGCACTTCTTCACCGAGGCGCGCTACAACGGCACCAAGACGGTGTCGATCTGCCCCGACTATTCCGAGCTGGCCAAGCTCACCGACCATTGGCTGCACCCCAAGCAGGGCACTGACGCCGCGCTGGCGTTCGCCTTCGGCCACGTGATCCTGCGCGAGTTCCACGTCGATACGCCCTCGCAGTACTTCCAGGACTACTGCCGCAAGTACTCGGACATGCCGATGCTGGTGCGCGTGGAGCGACGCGCCGACGGCCGCCTGGTGCCGGGCCACTTCCTGCGCGCAAGTGAGTTGGGCGGGCTGGGCGAGAGCAACAACCCCGAATGGAAGACGCTGGCATTCGACGAGAACAGCGGCGACATCACCGTGCCGAACGGCTCGGTCGGCTTCCGCTGGGGCGAGAAGGGCAAGTGGAACATCGAGGAGAAGGCCAGTGATGGCCATGAAACCCGCCTGCGGCTGAGCCTTGCCGATATCCACGACGGTATCGAAGCAGTGAGCTTCCCGTACTTCGGTGGCATTGAGAGCGACGGCTGGACCGCTGCGCCGGCCGAAGAAGTGCTTGAGCGCAACATCCCGCTGCGCCGCCTGCCGCTGGCCGATGGTGGCGAAGCACTGGTGGCGACGGTGTATGACTTGTTGCTGGCGCAGTACGGCGTTGATCGCGGCTTCGGCGGCGTCAACGTCGCCAAGAGCTTCGACGAAAATGTGCCGGGTACGCCGGCCTGGCAGGAGCGCATCACCGGCGTGTCACGCGCCGAGGTGATCGAGATCGCCCGCGAGTTCGCCCGCACTGCCGACAAAACCCATGGTCGCAGCATGATCATCGTCGGCGCCGGCATGAACCACTGGTTCCACAACGACATGAACTACCGTGGCCTGATCAACATGCTGGTCATGTGCGGCTGCGTGGGCCAGACCGGCGGTGGCTGGGCGCATTACGTGGGGCAGGAAAAACTGCGTCCGCAGACCGGCTGGCAGCCGCTGGCGTTTGGCCTGGATTGGAGCCGTCCGCCGCGCCAGATGAACGGCACCTCGTTCTTCTACTTCAACACCGGGCAGTGGCGTTACGAAAAGCTGCAGGTGGACGAACTGTTGTCACCGCTGGCGGATGCATCCAAGTACAGCGGCAGCCTGGCCGACCTCAACCTGCGCGCGGTGCGCATGGGCTGGTTGCCGAGTGCACCGCAGCTGGACCGCAACCCGCTGCAGCTGGTGCGCGAGGCCGAACAGGCCGGCATCGCTCCGGCCGATTACGCGCTGTCCAAGTTCAAGGACGGCTCGCTGGACTTTGCCTTCGCCGATCCTGATGCCGCGCAGAACCACCCGCGCATGATGTTCATCTGGCGCTCCAACCTGCTTGGTTCCTCCGGCAAGGGCCATGAGTACATGCTGCGGCATCTGCTCGGCACCCGTCACGGCCTGCAGGGCAAGGACCTGGGCGAGATGGGCGCGGTCAAGCCCGAGGACGTGAAGTGGCATGACGAGGCGCCGGAAGGCAAGCTCGACCTGCTGGTCACGTTGGATTTCCGCATGTGCACCACTGCGCTGTATTCGGACATCGTGCTGCCGACCGCCACCTGGTACGAGAAGGACGACCTCAACACCTCCGACATGCATCCCTTCATCCATCCGCTGTCCAAGGCAGTGGATCCGGCCTGGGAATCACGCAGCGACTGGGACATCTTCAAGGGCGTTGCACGCACGCTGAGCGACATGGCACCGGGCGTGCTCGGTGTTGAAAAGGACTTGGTGCTGGTGCCGACCCTGCACGACACGCCCAACGAGCTGGGCATGCCGTTCGGTGTGGCCGACTGGAAGAAGGGCGAGTGCGAGGCCATCCCCGGCAAGACCATGCCGAGCATGACCGTGGTCGAGCGCGACTACCCGAATCTCTACCGCAAGTTCACCTCGCTCGGTCCATTGCTCGACAAGCTCGGTAATGGCGGCAAGGGCATGAGCTGGGATACCAAGCACGAGGTTGAATTCCTCGGCAAGCTCAACCACACCGTGCTGGAGGAAGGCATCAGCAAGGGCCGACCATCCATCGACACAGCGATTGATGCCTGCGAAGTGGTGCTGCATCTGGCCCCGGAAACCAACGGCCATGTCGCGGTCAAGGCCTGGGAATCGCTGAGCACCTTCACCGGCCGCGAGCACGCGCATCTGGCGCTGGGCAAGGAACATGAGGCAATCCGCTTCCGTGACATCCAGGCACAGCCGCGCAAGATCATTTCCTCGCCCATCTGGTCCGGGCTGGAAGACGACAACGTCAGCTACAACGCCGGCTACACCAATGTGCACGAGCTGATTCCGTGGCGCACGATCACCGGCCGCCAGCAGTTCTACCAGGACCACGAGTGGATGATCGACTTCGGTGAGGCCTTCATGAGCTACCGGCCGCCGGTCAACACCCGCACGGTGGAGCCGCTGCTCAACAAGCGCTCCAACGGCAACAAGGAGATAGTGCTGAACTGGATCACCCCACACCAGAAGTGGGGCATCCACAGCACCTATAGCGACAACCTGATCATGCAGACACTGTCGCGTGGTGGACCGATCGTGTGGCTGAGCGAGGACGACGCGCGCAGTGCCGGCATCGAGGACAACGACTGGATCGAGCTGTTCAACGTCAACGGTGCGATTGCCGCGCGTGCGGTGGTCAGTCAACGGGTGATGTCGGGCATGGCGATGATGTACCACGCCCAGGAACGCATCATCAACGTGCCGGGGTCGGAGATTTCCGGCACCCGTGGCGGCATCCACAACTCGGTGACCCGCATCGTGCTCAAGCCCACCCACATGATCGGCGGCTACGCGCAGCTGGCATGGGGCTTCAACTACTACGGTACCTGCGGTACCAACCGCGATGAGTTCGTGATCGTGCGCAAGATGGACAAGATCGATTGGCTGGATGACGAGCAATCCAACTCGAATGCCTCGGGCGCAGCACGGGAGGTGGTGTGATGAAAGTACGTGCCCAGATTGCGATGGTATTGAACCTGGACAAGTGCATCGGCTGCCACACCTGCTCGATCACCTGCAAGAACGTGTGGACCTCGCGCGAAGGCGTGGAATACGCCTGGTTCAACAACGTTGAAACCAAGCCCGGTATCGGCTACCCCAAGGAATGGGAGAACCAGGACAAGTGGAACGGCGGCTGGGTGCGCACCAGCGCCGGCAAGCTGGTGCCGCGTGCCGGTGGCCGCTGGCGCATGCTTGCCAAGATCTTCTCCAACCCCGACCTGCCGCAGATCGACGACTACTACGAGCCGTTCGATTTCGACTACCAGCACCTGCACGACGCGCCCGAGCTGAAGCATCAGCCGACCGCACGGCCGCGCTCGCTGCTGACCGGGCAGCGCATGGAAAAGATCGAGTGGGGCCCGAACTGGGAGGAAATCCTCGGTACCGAGTTCTCCAAGCGCTCGCGTGACTACAACTTCGACAAGGTGCAGAAGGAAATCTACGGCGCCTTCGAGAAGACCTTCATGATGTACCTGCCGCGCCTGTGCGAGCACTGCCTCAATCCGGCCTGCGTGTCAGCCTGCCCATCCGGTGCGATCTACAAGCGCGAGGAAGACGGCATCGTGCTGATCGACCAGGACAAGTGCCGTGGCTGGCGCATGTGCGTGTCGGCCTGCCCATACAAGAAAATCTATTACAACTGGAAAAGCGGCAAATCCGAGAAGTGCATCTTCTGCTACCCGCGCATCGAGATGGGCGAGCCCACCGTGTGTTCGGAAACCTGCGTGGGCCGCATCCGCTACCTCGGGGTGATGCTGTACGACGCCGACCGCATTGCCGAGGCCGCATCGGTGGCGGCGGAGAAGGACCTGTACCAGGCCCACCTGGACATCTTCCTGGATCCGTTCGACCCGGCGGTGATCGAAGCCGCGCGTGCCGAAGGCATCCCCGACAGCTGGCTGGAATCGGCCAAGCAGTCGCCGGTCTACAAGATGGCCATCGACTGGAAGCTGGCACTGCCGTTGCACCCGGAATACCGCACCTTGCCGATGGTCTGGTACGTACCGCCGTTGTCGCCGATCCAGTCGGCGGCCGAGCGTGGCCACGTCGGCATGAGCGGCGAGCTGCCGGATATCGCTTCGCTGCGTATTCCGGTGCGTTACCTGGCCAACCTGTTGACGGCGGGTGACGAAGCGCCGGTGGTGCGGGCGCTGGAACGCTTGATGGCAATGCGTGCCTGGCGGCGCGGCAAGAACGTCGATGGCGTGGAAGACATGCGCGTGCTTGAGCAGGTTGGTTTGACCCCGGCGCAGGTCGAAGAGATGTACCGCTACCTGGCCATCGCCAACTACGAGGACCGCTTCGTGATACCCAGCGCGCACCGCGAGTACGCCAACGACGCCTTCGGCGAACGTGGCGGTTGCGGCTTCACCTTCGGCAATGGCTGCAACGGTGACAGCCCGGCCGACCTGTTCAGCCAGCGCAAGAACACCACCTTTGCGGTGCATCCAAATCGCCAGCACCGGCACGAGGTGACGAAATGAGTGTGCTCAAGCTGATTGGTGTATTGCTGGATTACCCGCGTGACGAGCTTTGGCAGCATGGCGAGGAGCTGCTTGAGGCCTGCGACGATCCGGCGCTGTCGCCGGCCCGTCGCGGGCAGTTGCAGGCCTTCGTACGCGAGCTGCTGGCCAGTGATCCGCTGGATGCGCAGGACCGCTGGTTATCCACCTTCGACCGTGGCCGCTCGATGAGCCTGCTGGTGTTCGAACACATCCATGGCGAGTCGCGCGACCGTGGTCAGGCCATGGTCGACCTGATCGACGCCTATCGCAAGAACGGTTTCGAGCTGGATGCGCGCGAACTGCCGGACTATCTGCCGCTGTTGCTGGAATACCTCTCGCACCGGCCGCAGGCCGAGGCCAAGGACTGGCTGCACCACATCGGCCACATCGCCGGCATGCTCGCCGCGCGTGCGGCAGAGCGGCAGCTGCCGCATGCGGTGTTGCTGGAAATCCTGGTCGAGGCCGGCGAAGGCAAGGTCAACCTGGCGGTGCTGCGGCAACGGGCAAGCGAGGAAGTGCGCGATGACACCGTCGAAGCCATGGACAGCCTGTGGGAGGAAGAGGCGGTGCGCTTCGGCACCGATGCGCCTTCGCAGGATTGCGATCCACCCCATCGTTCACCGGCACGCGCGCAGCCGCGGGAGATCCAGCCATGAATTACCTCAATCAGTTCGCCTTCCAGTTCTATCCCTACATCGCGGTGGCGGTGCTATTGATCGGCAGCTGGGCGCGTTATGACAAGGCCATGTACAGCTGGCGTACCGGCTCCACCCAGTTGCTGTCGGATCGCGGCATGCGCATTGGCAGCAATTGCTTCCACATCGGCATCATCGCCATCCTCGGTGGCCATTTTGTCGGCCTGCTGACCCCGCATGCGTTGTATGAGCCCTTCATCACCTCCTCGCAGAAGCAGTTGCTGGCGATGGTGGTCGGTGGCTTCTTCGGCGCGCTGTGCTTCGTCGGCATCACCATTTTGCTGGTGCGGCGGCTGACCAATGCACGGGTCCGCGCCATCGGCAGCTTTGGCGACACGCTGGTGCTGGTGCTGCTGTTCGCCCAGCTCTGTCTTGGCCTGTACAGCATCAAGGTCTCGGCCGGCCATCTGGACGGCGGGGTGATGGTGATGTTGGCCGAGTGGGCGCAGCACATCGTCACCTTCCGTGCCGGCGCGGCCGACTATGTCGAAGGCGTGCATTGGGTCTACAAAGCGCACATCTTCCTCGGCCTGACGCTGGTGCTGATCGCACCGTTCACCCGTCTGGTGCATGTGTGGAGCGTGCCGCTCAGTTACCTGTGGCGGCCGTACCAGGTGGTGCGTCGTCGTCAGGCCACGCTGCGCTACGGTCCGCGGGAGTAAGCCATGGGCAGCCTGCCACGCATACTTCCGATCACGGTGATCGACTCGGACAAGTCGGTGCCGTCCGAAGCCGGCCACCATCACGAACAGGATGCGGGAACCCGTGGCCTCGGCCAGCCGGCGCCATGCAGCCTGTACGTGCAGGACACGGCAATCAATGAAGCCGATATCGCCCGCGAGATGCAATTCCATCGGGCGATGCGCCCCGAGCAGTCACGTGCCGATGCGGCACGTGCACTGGTGGTGCGCGAGCTGCTGCGGCTGGAGGCCGAGCGGCTCGGCCTGGCCGATGTACCCGGCGCCGGCCAGGAGACCAGCGAGGAAGCGCGCATCCAGCAGTTGATCGAGCAGACGCTGGAGGACCGCGTTCCCAGCGAGGACGACTGCCAACGCTACTTCGCGCAGAACCCGGAAAAGTTCCGTGCACCCGACCGCATCCGCGTACGCCACATTCTGCTGGCGGCGCCGGCCGATGATATCGCCGGCCGGTTGAAGGCGCGCACCCAGGCCGAGAAGCTGATTGCCGAGCTGCTTGAACAGCCGCATGTGTTTGCCGACCTGGCCGCGCGTCACTCGCAATGCCCATCCAGCAGCAAAGGCGGCGAGCTGGGCTGGTTGCAACGCGGCCAGACCACGCCGGAGTTCGACCGCCAGGTGTTCCGCCTGCGCCAAGGGCTGGCGGGCTTCCCGGTGGAATCGCGCTGGGGCTACCACGTAGTGGACGTGGTGGCGGCCGAAACCGGCGAAGCGCTCGGCTTCGAGCAGGTGCGGGCGCAGATCAGTGACTACCTGGAACTACAGGTGCGCCAACGCGACCTGCAGCAGTTCCTGCTTGAGCTGCGCGAGCGCTACCCGGTGCGCGGGCTTGAAGACATCGAAGCACAGGCCGAGTAAGACGTAACCCCCCAGGAGTGGCAATGAGCCAGAATCTACAGAACATCAGCAGCGGCGAACAACAACGTGCGTTGTGGTTGAGCACGTTCGCCTTCACCGTGTGCTTCGCGGTGTGGATGATCTTCGCCATCATCGGCATCCAGATCAGCGAGCAGCTGGGTTTGAACGACACCCAGTTCGGCCTGCTGATCGCCACCCCGGTGCTGACCGGCTCGGTGATCCGCGTCTTCCTCGGCATCTGGTCCGACCAGTTTGGCGGCCGCAAGGTGATGACCTTGGTGATGCTGTGCGGCGCGGTGGCGACCTGGCTGCTGACCTATGCACAGACCTACCCGCAATTCCTGCTGGCCGCGTTGTTCGTCGGCATTGCCGGCGGCAATTTCTCGGTCGGCGTCACCTATGTGTCCAAGTGGTTCCCGGCGGAGAAGCAGGGCACCGCACTGGGCATCTTCGGTGCCGGCAATATCGGGTCGGCAGTGACCAAACTGCTGGCCCCGCTGGTGATGGTGGCGTCCGGCTGGATGATGGTGGCCAAGTTGTGGGCGGTGGGATTGGCGGTGACCGCCGTGCTGTTCTATCTGTTCAGCAAGGAAGATCCGTCGCTGGAAGAACGCCGCCGCAGCGGCGTCAAACCGATGTCCTTCGCCCAGCAGATGGCGCCGTTGAAGAACCTGCAGGTGTGGCGCTTCTCGCTGTACTACTTCTTCGTGTTCGGCGGCTTCGTCGCGCTGGCACTGTGGCTGCCGCACTATCTGGTTGGCGCCTACGGCATGGACGTAGCCACGGCGGGCATGTTGGCGGCGTGCTATTCGATCCCGGCCAGCCTGTTCCGGGTGGTGGGCGGCTGGCTGTCCGACCGCATCGGCGCACGCCGGGTGATGTACTGGACGCTGGGTGTGTCGTGCATCTGTACTTTCATCCTGGCCTATCCGGATACCCGCTACATCGTGCAGGGCATCCATGGCGAAATCAGCTTCCATCTGGCGATCAGCGTGACCCTGTTCACCGTGCTGGTGTTCGTGCTCGGCTTCTTCATGTCGCTGGGCAAGGCCGCGGTATACAAGCACATCCCGGTCTATTACCCGCAGCATGTGGGCTCGGTCGGCGGTGTTGTCGGCATGATCGGTGGCCTCGGCGGTTTCATCCTGCCCATCGTGTTCGGCGCGCTGAACGATGCGCTTGGCATCTGGAGCAGCTGCTTCATGCTGCTGTTCGTGCTGGTCAGCATTTCCCTGGCGTGGATGCACTTCGCCATCCGCCGCATGGAGCGTCGCAACTTCCCGCAGCTGGACCGTGAGACCGACCTGCCCGAAGCCATCGATGCCGGTGTGGCGGAGAAACAGCGCCGCGCTTGATCCAGATCAGTGAAACCCGGCGGTCCGTGCGCGAGGATGCAGGCATGTCAGTAGAGACCGCCGGGATGGATGACGCCACATTGCATGTCGCATTGCTGCAGCAGCCGGCGCACGTACTTTTCCCGGCGCCGGCGGAGCTGAGCCCCGGCTTCGCCGAAGCCGGCTGGCGCGCCGCGCTGCAGGCCAGCAACGAACATCTCATTCCGCGTGCGTTGACGCTGGGCTTCTGCGCCCCGCCACATGACATGGAGCGCGCGGAGAACATTCTGGATGCCCTGCTGGTGTGCCTTGGCCTGCACGCCAACATGCTGGCCAGCGACCGCGAAGTGGCCGCCATGGTGCTGCAGCCGGGCATTGTCGAACACCTTCCGCCGGCATTGCTGGGACGCCTGCTGGATGCCGTGCCGAACCAGCTGTGCACCATCGCCAGGCCGCAGGTCGAGGTGCGCCTGGATGCGGCCAGTGAGGTCCAGCCTGCGGCATTGCGTGAGGTCGGTTGCACGCGGATGACGGTGATCGATCATGCCGGCGTCGATGGCCCGGCGATGCTGGCGCAAGCCCAGCAGGTCGGGTTCACCGCCTGCTATTACCAGCTGCGGGTTCCGTGCTACGCCGATGAGTCGTTCCTGCAGCGCTTGCAGCGGGTGCTGGAGCTGGCGCCGGAGCGTATCGTGCTGCCGTCACCGGCGCTGCTGCCCGGGTACCCGTTGCCGGCGAATTGGCTGCAGGCCTGGAGGCTGCTGCGTGCGGCCGGCTACCAGGCGCTCGGTGGCGACCACTATCAGCGGCCCGGGCTGGCACTGCCGGTGCGCAACGGCGACGGCCAGCGGCATTGCGATCTGCTCGGCGTGCCCCGGCGCGAGCGGCATGACCTGCTCGGTATCGGTGTCGGCGCCTGCAGCCAGATCGGCGATGTCATCTGCCGGATCGCGCCCGAGCCAAGCCACTGGCGTGCCTGCCTCGTCGCCGGGCAGCCGGGGGTATCGTCCGGGCTCATTCTTTCCGAGCATGAGCGTATGACCGATGAAGTGGTCCAAAGCCTGGCCTGCGACCACGCCTTGGACATGGGTGCGTTTGAGTGGCGTAACGCCCAGCCTTTCGACACCTGCTTCGCGCATGCCTGGGAACGTGTGGCCATGTTCATCGAGCGTGGCTGGCTGCGGCGTGAGGGCGACATGCTGTTGATTGAAAATGAAGGACAGCTGCTGTGGCGTATGATCGCAGCAAGCTTTCGACCCTTGGCCGTAGTTGCTTGAAACCGGAATGACGCCATCAGCCCCCCCACCGCGTGGCCCGCAGGGCTCTGCAACACCCAATCCGGCCGCTGCCAGCGACGGTGACGCGCTGCATTTCTGCACCACCTGCGCGTTTTCCGATGCCTGCAGTTCGCAGGGTTATGACAAGACTGCGCTGAACGAGCTGCACGTGATGGTCGATCACGTTGGCCCCTACCATGCGGGCGACTACATCTTCCGCGCCGGTGAGCCGTTCGACTCGATCGCCGCTGTGCGTGCCGGCATGGTCAAGACGTTCGTCGACGACAGCCTCGGCAACGAGCAGGTGCTGGGTTTCGCCCTGCCCGGCGAGGTCATCGGTTTGAACGCCATCCACGGCTCGCGCTATCCCTGCAATGCAGTGGCGCTGGATACCGTGCATCTATGCCGCATTTCGTTTCCGCGCATCAGCCTGCTGGCCAGCCGCATGCCGGGGCTGCAGGCCAAGTTGTTCAGCCTGCTCAGCGCCGAGATCGGCAAGGCGGCGCTGCTGGCGGCCAACTACCGTACCGAGGAGCGCATGGCGGCGTTCCTGTTGGATATCTCCAACCGCTATGCGCGACGCGGCTTCTCGGCCAATCGCTTCAACCTGACCATGACCCGCACCGAGATTGCCAACTACCTGCGCATGGCACCGGAAACCGCCAGCCGGGTGTTGCGCCGGCTGAGCGATGAGGAAGTCATCGCAGTGAAGCAGCGCGAGATCATCCTGCTGCAACCTGAGCGCTTGGCGCTGATGGCGGCCACCGATGACACAAGCGAATGATGCCCAACCGAGGATGCATGCATGAACAAGCTGTGGGCGTTGTTGTTGCTGGCCGCCGCACTACCGGCCAGCGCGGCTGAGCTGACGGTCTCGGCCGCCTCCAGCCTGACCGAGAGCTTTCGTGAAATTTCCGCTGCGTATGAGAAGGCCAACCCGGGCACGAAGGTTGATTTGAACTTCGCCGCCTCCGGTACCTTGCTGCAGCAGATCGCCCGTGGCGCGCCCGTCGATGTGCTGGCCTCCGCCGACCAGGCGACGATGACGCAGGCGCAGACCGGGGGACTTATCGATCCTTCCACCCAGCATGTGTTCGCACAGAACAGCCTGTGGGTAGTGGTGCCGCCGAACGCAGCACGCAAGCCGGCCAACTTGGCAGCGTTGGCGGCTGCGGACGTGAAGCGTGTCGCCATCGGCAACCCGGACAGCGTGCCGGTAGGCCGCTATGCACGCGGCGTGCTGCAGCAGGCTGGTCTGTGGCCGGCGCTGCAGGCCAAGCTGATCAGCACCCAGAACGTGCGCCAGTCGCTGGACTACGTGGCACGTGGCGAAGTGGACGCTGGTTTCGTCTATGCCACCGATGTGCAGGCAATGAGTGATCGCGTGCAGCGCGCCTTCCAGGTGCCGGTTGCCGGCGGTATCAGTTATCCGCTGGCGATGGTGAAGACCAGCCGCAATGCCGCTGAGGCCAAGCGCTTCATCGCCTTCGTGCGCTCGGCGCCGGGCCAGGCCATTCTGCACAGGCACGGTTTCGGCAGCCCCTGATGGTGGATCTGGACTGGAGCGCGTTGTGGTTGTCGCTGAAGGTGGCCGGCTGGGCGACCGCGATCAACCTCGTGCTCGGCGTTGGCCTGGGTGCCTTGCTGGCGCGCCGACGCTTTCCCGGCCGTGAACTGCTGGACACAGTGTTCACCCTGCCGATGGTGTTGCCGCCCACCGTGCTCGGCTATTACCTGCTGGTGTTGATCGGCAGCAATGGCCCGCTCGGGCGCTGGTTGGAGAGCAGCTTCGGCATCAACCTGGTGTTTACCTGGCAGGCGGCGGTGATTGCGGCGGCGGTGGCCTCGTTCCCCTTGGTGTTCAAGCCGGCGCGGGCCGCGTTCGAGGATGTGGATGGGCAGCTGGAACAGGCGGCGCGCACCTTGGGGGTGTCCGAGTGGGCGCTGTTTTTCCGGGTGACCTTGCCGCTGGCATGGCGCGGCATTCTGGCCGGCCTGCTGTTGGCGTTCGCGCGTGCGATGGGTGAGTTCGGCGCCACCATCATGGTCGCCGGCAGCATTCCCGGGCGCACCCAGACCTTGTCCATCGCCATCTACGAAGCGGTGCAGGCCGGCAACGATGGCCGCGCCAATGCCCTGGTACTGCTGTCCTCGCTGGTCTGCATCAGCGTGCTGCTGCTCGCCGCGCGGTTGGTAGGGCGGCGACAGGAAGGGGCGCGGCATGTGGCTTGAGCTGGACATCCAACGCCAGTTGCAGGCGGCTGGCCAGCAGTTCCAGCTGCAGCCGGCACTGCGTTGCACGCAGCCGAACGTGGTGTTGTTCGGCCCGTCCGGCGCCGGCAAGAGTCTTACCCTCAAGGCGGTGGCCGGACTGCTGCGGCCGGATACCGGGGTGATCCGGATGCACGGCCAGCCCTTGTTTGACGCGGGCGCAGGCATCAACCTTTCGCCGCAGCGCCGTCGCATCGGTTATGTGTTCCAGGACTACGCCTTGTTCCCACACCTCACGGTGCGGCAGAACGTAGGCTTCGGCCTGCAGCGAGGTCTGTTGAATCCGCCACGCGGTCGCCGCATCGATGCGGTGGAACAATGGCTGCAGGCGTTCCGCATCGATCACATCGGTGATCTCCTGCCGGCGCAGATATCCGGCGGCCAGCGTCAGCGCACCGCCTTGGCGCGGGCATTGGTGACCCAACCGCAGGCCTTGCTGCTGGATGAGCCGTTCGCGGCGCTCGACCACGCGTTGCGCGCGCATCTGCGCCAGGAACTGGAAACCGTGTTGGACCAGACCGGCATCCCGCTGCTGCTGATCAGTCATGACCCGGAAGACGTGGACATGTTCGGCCAGCAGGTGGTGCATCTGGCCGACGGCCGCGTGCAGGTCTGAGCAGCGCCGCGTCTTCTGCATCACGCAGCGCATGCGGTATGTGCTGACGGGCTTGCTCAGTCCGGCTTTCCATCCGCGCGCGGGCGGCAGTAGATCCACGCCAGCCGCAGCAGCCATGGCGCGAGCACCAGCAACCAACCGGCAGCTGCCACGGCGTGCCAGCGCCAGGGATCGTCCAGCAGCGGCGCGAGGATGCGCAGTACTGCTACCAGCTGCAGGCCGAGCAGGGCGATCCAGGCCACCAGCGGCATCACCAGCGCACGGCCCGAATGGCCTTGGGTGACGCGTGTGACCATCGCCACCAGCAGGCTCCCGAACAGACCAATCGCCAAGGCGTGCAGCGGTGCGCGTTCCAGCCAGCCAGGCTGCCCGGCAAGCGCGGCGATGTCCTGCAGCAGGTACAGCAGCATCGCCAGCGGCCACCACGCCAGCCCGTAGAACAGCACCGCCAGCAAGGCCGGCTTGGGGCCACGCGGCCACCAGCGCCACAGCGTGTACAGTGACAGCAGCAGCAAACCGGTATCGGCCAGCAGCGTTGCCAGGGGCTGCTGCAGGTTTTCACCGGCCAGATGCAGCAGGCACAGCCCCCACAGGATCGCCAGCCATTGCGGTGGCCGCCACGCCTGATAGCCCGGCACCACGTTGCCAGCGAAGAAGGGGAACATGCGGTGGGCAACGCTGGCGTAGACCGGCAGCAGCAAGCCAAAGCTGCCGATCGAAACGCTGAGGGCGTGCCAGCGGATATCGCCACCAACAGCAGCGGCGGCAAAAGCCAGCAGGCCAAGCCAACCCACCAGCAAGCCAGACCAGCACGACAGGGCGTGCCAGGTGCGCCCGCGCTCCTGCAGCAGCAAGCGGCCCAGAACCCACACACCGAAGCCCCAGCCAAGGATGGCCAGCAACAGCCCAAGCCGCAGCCCAGCTGACCAACCGACGCTGGCTGCCAGCAGCGCTAGCTGCGCCCCGAACAGTCCGCCACCAACACCGGCGTACTGCCAGCGCGGCAGCGCCGGCAATCCCATCCAGCGTGGGAAAACAGTCAACAGGAAACCGAAAATGAAACTCGGCAGCACCAGGTACTGCATCCATAACCCGTGCAGCCAGGCCGCCGGCAAGGCGGGCGCGGGCAGGGGTTTGCCCAGTTGCAACCCACCCAGCCACAGCGCCCACCAGCCCATCGCCAGCCCGAGATTGGCCACGCCGATGAAGAACAGCAGCCGGTGCGGCGCGTTGAGGATGGGCAGGCGTGTGGGAGTGGTGTTCACGGCGAGAGTATCCGCCCACTGGAAGCCGGCTGTGCTGATCAATGTCAACGTCGGTGACAGGGCGCGGAACCTTGGGCGGCGATTGCCGGAAAAATAAAATGCGGTGTTGCAGCGCAACGCCGTCGTTCTGGCCATCCTCGTCCACCGTGCTCTGTAGACGGGCCTGGCTGCTGCGTGCATCCAGTGTTTTATCCGTGTAACGCGGGCTTATCCCAATTCAGCGTCATGTGCAGGATCTGCCATGTGGAATCCTTACGTCGTAGTGCACTTGACAGTGTTTTTTTTCCGGTTATATCTTTGCCGAACCAGGCACAACTGCATCAACGTCGATGCGGATGTGCCAACCAGATCGAGTAACAAGAGCAAATGGGCTCTCCCGGAATTCTCCGGGAGGGCCTTTTTTTGTCCAAAAAAAATCTATCGGGAGAGGCAAATCATGCGTCATGGTGATATTTCCAGCAGTGATGACACAGTTGGCGTGGCGGTAGTCAACTACAAGATGCCGCGGCTGCACACGCGTGCAGAAGTGTTGGCCAATGCCCAGAAGATTGCCGACATCGTTGTTGGCATGAAACAGGGCCTGCCTGGCATGGACCTGGTGATCTTTCCGGAATACAGCCTGCAGGGAATCATGTACGACCCTGCGGAAATGATGGAAACCGCGGTGTCCGCACCGGGAGTGGAGACAGAGCTGCTTGCCAGCGCCTGTCGCAAGGCCAACACCTGGGGCGTGTTCTCGCTTACCGGTGAGCGTCATGAGGAGCACCCGAACAAGGCGCCGTACAACACCCTTGTGCTGATCAACAACAAGGGCGAGATCGTGCAGAAATACCGCAAGATCATCCCGTGGTGCCCGATCGAAGGCTGGTATCCGGGCGGCCAGACGTATGTCAGTGACGGCCCGAAGGGCATGAAGATCAGCATGATCATCTGCGACGACGGCAACTACCCCGAGATCTGGCGTGATTGTGCGATGAAGGGTGCCGAGCTGATCGTGCGCTGCCAGGGCTATATGTATCCAGCAAAAGAGCAGCAGGTGCTGATGGCCAAGGCCATGGCCTGGGCGAACAACAGCTACGTTGCCGTGGCCAACGCGGCAGGTTTCGACGGGGTGTATTCCTACTTCGGGCACTCCGCGATCATCGGCTTCGATGGCCGTACGCTGGGCGAGTGCGGTGAGGAGGAAATGGGCATCCAGTACGCGCAGTTGTCGGTATCGCAGATCCGCGATGCGCGTGCCAATGACCAATCCCAGAACCATCTGTTCAAGCTGCTGCACCGTGGTTACACCGGGTTGCGGAATTCCGGTGAGGGCGACAAGGGCTTGGCCGAGTGCCCGTTCGAGTTCTACAAGACCTGGGTCAACGATGCGGAGCAAGCCAGGGAGAACGTCGAGAAGATGACCCGGTCCACGGTGGGCGTGGCGCAATGCCCGGTTGGGCGCTTGCCGTACGAAGCCAAGGAAAAAGAGGCCTGAAGCCAGCGAGAACACGCGTGATGCGCTGTTGCGGGATGGCGACCGACAACAGCGCAGTTGTGCTTCGTCCTGCAATCGCACAAGGAGTGACCGCAATGCCGTTTCTAACCGACATGCTGGAGCAGACACAGCGCAAACGCGCGCTGGACGGGGTGCTTTCCGTTGAGAACAGGGCGCCGGACGGACTTGTCCAAGCGCATCTGTGCGTAAACAGTTCGCTGGAGAGCCGGTATCGCTTCGATATCGGCGTCATCATGGCCAGCCTGCGCAGCGAGATATTGGGCCAGGACGCAGCACTGCAGTCGGTCGAGGACATGCTCAAAGTGGTGCGTGCGGATATCACCGATCCACGCCGCCCCCTGTTCACTGCGTTGTTTCTGGGGCCAACCGGTGTGGGCAAGACCGAAATCGTGCGGGCGCTGGCACGTGCATTGCACGGCGATGCCGATGCGTTCTGCAGGGTAGATATGAATACCTTGTCGCAGGAGCATTACGCCGCCGCGCTGACAGGTGCGCCTCCTGGCTACGTCGGCGCCAAGGAAGGCACCACACTGCTGGACCAGGAAAAGCTGGAGGGCAGCGTTGGTCGCCCCGGAATCATGCTGTTCGACGAACTGGAAAAGGCCAGCCCGCAGGTAGTGCAGACGCTGCTGAACGTGCTCGACAACGGGATGTTGACGGTGGCGTCCGGCGAGCGTACCTACAGTTTCCGCAACACCTTGATCTTCATGACCAGCAATCTTGCCGCGCACGAAATCCAGCGCTACGACCAACGCCGCACAGGTTGGCGGGGTCTCATCCGCGGAGCGACGGCGGCATCGCGTCAACGCGCCGTGGACGGTCTGGTGCGCGCCCGGTTGCTTAAGGCATTCGCACCTGAGTTCATCAACCGGATCGACAAGGTCATCACCTTCAATTGGATAGAGCAGGGTGTTGCCGAGCAGCTGGCTGCGCTTGAAGTCAAACGGCTCAATCGACGTCTGCAGAAGCATGGCTGCACGTTGGAAGTGACGCCGCCGGTGCTGGCCAGGGTCATCGCCAATGGCTTCGACAGGCAGTTCGGCGCGCGTGCGCTTCGGCGCAGCATGCGCCAGCATCTGGAGGTGCCGCTGGCCGGTTATCTTATTGATCACCATGCCGGGGCAGCGGCAACTGCGAACATCGTCTACCTCGCCGTGCTCGAGCACGGCGAGGTCCACTTTCTGCGCCGCTGAGCGACGCCAAACCGGGAGCAGGGCAGCATGGCAACAAACCGCGACCAGCCAAGCTTGGGGCTTCTGTTCTCCGAGACCGGCGTGACGGCCGATATCGAGCGCTCCCAACGGCATGGCGCGCTGCTGGCGGTCGATCAGCTCAATCGCGAAGGCGGCGTCGAAGGGCGTGCCATCCAGGTGCTTTCGCGTGATCCGGGCGGAGATCCAGACCGCTACCGGCTATATGCCGAGGACCTCATCCGCAACCACGGGCTGCAGATGTTGGTGGGCTGCTACATGTCGCATACGCGCAAAGCGGTGATGCCGGTGGTGGAGCGCATGGACGCGCTGCTGTGCTTTCCAACGCCGTACGAAGGTTTTGAGTACTCGCCAAACATCATCTACGGCGGCCCGGCGCCCAACCAGAACAGCGCGCCGTTGGCGGCGTACCTGATCCGCCATTACGGCGAGCGGGTGGTGTTCATAGGCTCGGACTACATCTATCCGCGCGAAAGCAATCATGTCATGCGCCATCTCTATCGGCAGCATGGTGGCAAGGTGCTGGAGGAGATCTACATTCCCCTGTATCCCTCCGACGAGGACCTTGCCCATGCAGTTGAGCGCATTGCCAGGGCCAGGGCCGACGTCGTTTTCTCGACGGTCGTTGGTATCGGCACCGCGGCACTGTACCGGGCCATGGCGCGACGCTACGGGGATGCACCCCGGCCACCCATCGCCAGCCTGACCACCAGCGAGGCCGAAGTGGCCAGAATGGGTGCGGAAGTGGCTGAAGGGCACGTGGTGGTAGCGCCCTATTTCTCCAGCATCGATACGGCGGAGAACCGAAAGTTCGTGAGCGCTTGCCAGGCATCGTTTCCGCCGGGTGTAAGTATTACCGCATGGGCCGAGGCGGCCTACACCCAGACGTTGATGCTTGGCCGTGCCATGCAGAAAGCGCGCAGCTGGCGTGTGGAAGACGTACAGCCGCAGCTGTATGGGTTGCGGATTTCGGCGCCCCAGGGCGAGGTATGGGTGGAGCCGCAGAACAATCACAGTCACCTTGCCGCGCGCATTGCCGAGATAGACAGCAGCGGCATCTTCCAGGTCAAGTGGCAATCGCCGGAGCCGATCCGCCCGGACCCCTATGTTGTGGTTCACAACCTGGACGACTGGTCGACCAGCATGGGTGGGAGTGTGCCGGCATGAGTGCCTCCACCATCCTGGCGAGCTTGCGCGAGCTGCAGGTGATGGTGCTCATTCCGCCGTCTGAAGTGAGCGACACGCTGGTGTTGCAGCTGATCCGCATCGGCTGCTCGGTGCGTAACTGTTGGCCACCGCCCAAGCGCTTCGATGTGGCTGTGGATGTCATCTTCACCGGCATCTTCCAGAACAGGCACCATGAAGACATCAGTGCGCTGATTGCCAGCGGTCAACCTAGTACCACGGTATTGGCCCTGGTTGAGTACGAGAGCCCGGCGGTGCTCTCGCAGATCATCGAACTGGAGTGCCACGGCGTGATCATCCTGCCATTGGATGCGCATCGCGTGCTGCCATCGCTGGTTTCCGCACGCCGAGTCAGTGGCGAACTGCTGAAGCTGAAACAGAAGAATACCCAGCTGCAGGAAAAACTCGCCGGCCAAGCGGATATCAACCGCGCCAAGGTGATGCTGATGAGCCGCCATGGCTGGGAGGAAAGTCAGGCCCACGCATGGTTGTCGCAGGAAGCAATGAAGCAGCGTGAGTCGATCCAGAAGATTGCGCAAGACGTGGTGAAAGCAAAAAGACCGGCGGAGAACCGTCCTGAAGGCAGCGGGAGTTGATCATGATGCTTGGGCTGATATTGCTCTACGTGGGTGCGGTTCTGTTTGTAAACGGCGTGTGGCTGATGGACCGTATCAGTGGCAAGGAGGTGGCGGTCATCAATAGCCTGGTAGGTGGCCTGAGCTTGCTGGTGGCCTTGTATACGATCTTCGTCCTCGCCGATGTAAAAAGCGGCGCCTTCACCTTGCTGTTCGCCTTTACCTATCTGTGGGTGGCGGCCAACCAGTTGATGGGCAACGACGGCAGGGGGCTGGGCTGGTTCTGTCTGTTCGTCAGCATTACTGCCGCTACCGAAGCGGTGCGAGCGTTTACTGCGCTGGATGGCGCGTTCGGGCTATGGAATGCGCTCAACTGGAGCGCATGGACGGCTCTATGGTTCAGCTATTTTCTGCTGCTGGGCTTGGCTCGGAACATCCAGAAGCCAGTGGCCGGGTTCACCGTGTTGTGCGGGGTATTTACTGGCTGGTTGCCGGGTTTGTTGATACTGGGCCAGGTGATCAAGCTCTGAGGATGGGCCGCTGACGGCGGTGGGCCCATTCGCGGGCTTCCATTCGCCATGCCTTTGCGGCAACACTGCACCGGGCAGTCACCTGCGGGGAAGCGCAATGATGTTCCGAAGCCGCGTCGAAGTCTGGTCGGTGGGACGCCGGTTCGCCTTGCTAGCGCTGGTAGTCACGCTTGCGGCGCTGGCCGGGCTGGCCTTTCCCACCACGGCGGTAGCCGCGAATGAAGCGGCCCAGGTTGAAGGGCCGGTCCCGGCCATGGTGCGCTATTACAACCGCGACATCCTCAGCTTCCGCGCTGCTTTCATGGGCCGCTCGCCGTTGCAACGGGCCGAGGTTGCCGAGTTCAACATCAAGCGGATTGTCGATGAGCCCGGCCTGCCTGGGATCAGTTTCAAGGACACGCTCGACGGCACCATCCTGCTGCTGGGCGGTGAAGTGGTCACCATGATCACCCCGCAGGACGTGGACAGCGCGCATGGCCAGAGCATGGCGCAGGTGCGCGATGAGGTGCAGCGCCAGCTCGGTGACGCGGTGGCAGCGGCCGAGCGTGAGCGCGCACCGGGACGGGTATTGCGTGGGGTGATGCACAGCCTGGCCGCAACCCTGCTGGCGGTGGCGCTGATCTGGTTGATTGCATGGGGCGCGCGCAGGCTGCGCGCGGCGATGCTGGCCTGGGTGGGCGAAAAGGCCGGCACATTGCGCAGCGCTCCGCTGCGGCAGATGCTCACCGGCGCCAATGCGGTGGCTGATTGGCTGTCGCGGGCGGTGCTGCTGGTTGCGGTGTTGGTGCTGGCCGAAGAGTGGCTGCGCTACATCTTCCGTCAGTTCGATTACACCCAGCCCTGGGCCACGGCGATGACCTTGTGGCTCGCCGGCCAGGCCAAGCTGTGGCTGTTGGCGGCGGTGGCTGCAATTCCCGGGCTGGTCACGGCGGTGATCATTTTCCTGTTGGCGCGGCTGTGCAGCCAGATTGTCGGCATGCTGTTCCGTGGCGTGCAGAACGGCCGCTTCAAGCTGTTCGGCATTGACCGGCAGCTGGCCGAGCCGACCCGCAAGTTGACGGTTGGCGGCATCTGGCTGTTCGCGCTGGCGATGGCCTATCCGTATCTGCCGGGCTCCAGCAGTGATGCGTTCAAGGGCCTGAGCGTGCTGCTGGGGGTGATGATCTCGCTGGGCGGATCCAGCGTGGTCGGCCAGGCCGCAGCGGGCTTTACCTTGCTCTACGCGCGGACGATGTCGGTGGGCGATCTGGTCAACGTCGCCGATGTGGAAGGCCAGGTTGTCCACATCGGCTTGTTCACCACGCGTATCCGCACCATCACCGGAGTGGAAGCCAGCATCCCCAACATGCATGTGCTCAGCGGCAAGCTGCTGAACTACTCACGTGACCCACAAGCGGCAGGCATGTGGCTGGAGACCAGCGTCACCATCGGCTATGACACGCCGTGGCGGCAGGTGCATCGCCTGTTGCTGGATGCCGCCGGCAAGACCGCGCATGTGCAGAGCACGCCGGCCGCACATGTGTTGCAGACCGCGCTCAATGATTTCTATGTGGCCTATGTACTGCGCGTGCATATCGTGCAGTTGCCGCTGCGCGCGCAGATACGCAGTGAGCTGCATGCCAACATCCAGGACGCGTTCAACGCCGCCGGGGTGCAGATCATGTCGCCCAACTACATCGCCGACCCGGAGTTGCCGAAGATCGTGCCTCCCGCCGATTGGGACCCCAAAGGCCCCACGCCATGATCGCCGGGCTGGCGTTGCGCAGCTGAACAGGCTGGCGCAGATGACTGACATGTTCCGGGCGTAAGCTTGCCGTGACGCCCGCCGCGGGTGTCGCAACGCGGCGCCGGGGCGCTGGTTTGACGCGCTGCCGCAAGGCCTTTGTGCGGCAGATCGCTAAACTGCTTTCATTTGCAACGGAGGTGGTATGACTGGTTTTCGTCCGGTGTCGCTGATTGGCGTGCCCACTGATGTTGGTGCCGGTGCGCGCGGTGCACGGCTTGGCCCGGAGGCGCTGCGCATTGCAGGTCTGCCCGAAGCCTTGGCTGACCGCGGTGTGGACGTGCGCGATGTCGGCAACCTCGATGGCCCGCGCAATCCGTGGACCGGCCCGGTGCAGGGCTATCGTCATCTGGATGAAGTGGTGGCCTGGAACCACGCGCTGATGGAGGCAACTTACGCCGAGCTGAGCGAAGGACGCCTGCCGATCATGCTCGGTGGCGACCATTGCCTGGGCGTGGGCTCGATCACCGCCGTGGCGCGCTGGTGCCGCGAACAGGGCAAACAGTTACGGGTGCTGTGGCTGGACGCGCACTCCGATTTCAACACCTCCGATGTCACCCCGTCGGGCAATATCCACGGTATGCCGGTGGCCTGCCTGTGCGGGCTGGGCCCTGAAGGCCTGACCCACCTGGGTGGCAGCGCCCCGGCAATCGCGCCGTGGCAGGTCCACCAGATCGGCATCCGCTCGGTCGATCCGGAAGAGAAGCGGCTGATCAAGCAGCACCGGGTAGATGTGTACGACATGCGCCATATCGACGAAGCCGGCATGAAGCGCACGGTTGAAGCGGCGCTGCACGGAGTCGACGCCAACACCCACCTGCATGTCAGTTTCGACGTGGATTTCCTCGACCCCAGCATTGCACCGGGCGTCGGCACCACCGTGCCGGGTGGCGTCAATTACCGCGAAGCGCAGCTGGTGATGGAGATGATTGCCGACACCGGTTTGATGGGCTCGCTGGATATCGTCGAGCTGAATCCGCTACTGGATCATCAGAACCGCACCGCCGAGTTGGCCGTAGACCTGGTGGAGAGCCTGTTCGGCAAATCCACGCTGATGCGGGATTAACGTTCAACCGACATCACTGAACGAGTGCTGCGCGACTTCACGCGGAGCACACGGGCCAGCCGCCAGATTCGTCTTCACACGCGGAGTGTCTGCCGCCGGTCATCGGCCACGGCAGCCGAATTCAAGGGAGGAGACAAGATGATGAAGCGAGTGATGATGCTGGCCCTGGTGGGCGCGTTCTCGATTGGCATGCTCAGTGGCTGCAACACCGTCGCGGGCGCCGGCAAGGACATGCAGAAGGCGGGTGAGAAGGTCGAAGACAAGGCCAAGGACTGTAACGACGGCAAGTGCTGATGAACACGCGGTCCCATGGATCGCATCGATGAAACCACCACAGGAGAAACACATGAAGCGTTTGGTCGCCCTGATGTTGTTGTCGCTGTTCTCGGTCGCGGTGCTGTCTGGCTGCAATACCGTCGCCGGCGCTGGTAAGGATGTGCAGAAGGCTGGTGAGAAGGTTGAAGGCGCTGCCAAGGGCCATTGACCCTGCCGCGTCCACCCGATGAATGAAGAAGGCCGGCATTGCCGGCCTTCTTCTTGTCTGCGCTTTATTGCGCTTGCTGCATCGTCAGCCTGAATCGTCATTCACGGACATCAGTGCCCCACAACGCGGTGTGGACCCTGTGCCAACACCTGCTCCCACAAGATGGCCCCACGCGAATCAACCGCGTATCCCACAAGGAGCAGCGTAATGAACAAAGACATTATTTCCGGCAAGTGGACCCAGCTCAAAGGCAAGGTACAGGCCAAGTGGGGTGACATCACCGATGACGACATGAAGGTTGCCGAAGGCAACGCCGAATATCTGGCCGGGCGCCTGCAGGAGCGTTATGGCTGGGCCAAGGACCGCGCTGAAACCGAGGTGCGCGATTTCCAGAAAACCCTGCACGACGAGTATCCGGACTACCGTTGATCAACATCGCTTGAGCAATGGTGAAGGATCAATAACAAAGGGCCGCGAAAGCGGCCCTTTGTTTGTTTCAGATGTGTCCCCGGGCGGGCTGCTGTGGGAGCGGCGTAAGCCGCGAAGCTAGGGGCATCATCAGATGGCACATCTGGCACGTGCTTTGGCAATGTCAGCTTCGCGGCTTATGCCGCTCCCACAAAAACAAACCCAGATCCCGACAGGCGGCTGCTGCTCAGCGACCTGCGAAATCAGCGCCCACGTGCCGGCGGATCCGGCACGAAGCCGCTCGGGAACGCCTGTGGCGAGTTATCCACCCGCGGGTAACCGCGCGGCAGGATACCCATGGCAACCAAGCGCTGGCGCGAGTCGTAACGGATTTCGCTGACCTGCACCGGCGTGCGGCTGGCACGTTCGAAGTTGGTCAACGACGAACTGGACCACTCGCGCTCGCCATGGCCGGTGCCCAGCCGCTGCCGCGATTCGCTCTTGGCCATCGCGCTGGGCGCAGCGGCTTCGGCCGCACGCCCACTGGCGTTTGCGCTGGCCTCGGCGCGGTCTTCGTACTGCGGCATCGGGCGCGGCGACGGCCGTGGCATCGGCAATGGACGCACGTCGTAAACCGGCCGGCGTGCCTCGTTGAATACCGCGATGCCGATCACCCCCACATTGGCCGGGCGGCCGGTGCGGCTGGCGTAGCTGTCACTGGAGCGGGTGAACACGAACTGCGCGACTTCGGCGTTGGATTTGCGCCAACCGGTGATCTCGCTGCTCTGCCAGGGCTCCAGCACATAGCCGGACTGGCTGGCCGAGGCGGTCTGGCCGGTGATCGCGTTGACTCCATCCACCGACAGCACCACCAGTACGCGCTGGCCGCTGCGGTTTTCCATGCGCACGCTGTAACGGTGGCCCGGCTCGCCGGCCACCCATTGCTGGCCACGGTGGGCATGGGTTTCCAGCTCGGTATCGCGGTCGCGGTCGATCACCGACAGCAGCACCGGGCCCTCATCGGCCGGCCGGACCGGGCTGAACCCGCAAAGGGCGACAACCGACAACACACTGGCAATCAAACGGTACATGGCGCTGGCTCCTGGGCGGGGTACGTGGCCTTGAACGGCCGGGCGCGGGCAACGGGGTTGAAGGCGGGGACAGCTGCGGGCGGTTACACTGGCCCGGTTCATCCGCTCGTCAGCTTGGTTTACATGACTACCCGCGTCCTTACCGGCATTACCCCCTCCGGCACTCCCCACCTCGGCAACTACGTCGGCGCGATCCGCCCGGCCATTGCCGCCAGTCGCGCCTCGGATATCGAGAGCTTCTTCTTCCTGGCCGACCTGCACAGCCTGATCAAGGCGCAGGAGCCCGAGCGCACCCAGCGTTCGACCCTGGAGATCGCGGCCAGCTGGCTGGCCTGCGGCCTGGACCCGGACAAGGTGTGGTTCTACCGGCAGAGCGACATCCCGGAAACCACCGAGCTGATGTGGTTCCTCACTGTTGTTGCCAGCAAGGGCATCCTCAACCGCGCCCACGCCTACAAGGCCGCGGTGGACAAGAACCGCGAGGAGCAGCTGGACGACGATGCAGGCGTCAGCGCCGGCCTGTTCATGTACCCGGTGCTGATGGCCGCCGACATCCTGATCTTCAACGCCAACAAGGTGCCGGTGGGTCGTGACCAGATCCAGCACATCGAAATGGCGCGTGATTTCGCCCAGCGCTTCAACCATGTGTACGGCAAGGAATACTTCGCCCTGCCGGAAGTGATCATCGACGAACAGGTGGCCACCCTGGCCGGCCTGGACGGCCGCAAGATGAGCAAGAGCTACAGCAACACCATCCCGCTGTTCGTACCGCGCGAAGAGCTGAAGAAGCTGGTGTTCTCGATCCTCACCGATTCGCGCATGCCCGGCGAGCCCAAGGACACCGAAGGCTCGGCGCTGTTTCAGATGTACCAGGCCTTCGCCAGCCCGGAGCAGACCGCTGGTTTTGCCAAGGCCTTCGCCGAGGGCATCAGCTGGGGCGATGCCAAGCAGCAGCTGTTCGAGCGTATCGACGCCGAGCTGTCGCCGCTGCGCGAGCGCTACAACGCACTGATGGCAGAACCCGAAAAGATCGAAGCCATCCTGCGCAAGCGTGGCCAGCAGCTGCGCGAGCAGTTCGCCATTCCGTTGCTGAAGGAACTGCGCCATGCCGTCGGCCTGCGCGACCTGTCCGCTGCCGGCGACAAGCCCAAGGCCGAAGTCGCTGCCAAGGCGGCGTTGCCGCTGTTCAAGCAGTACCGCGAAAAGGACGGCCGCTTCTACTTCAAGCTGCTCGATGGCGAAGGCGAACTGCTGATCCAGAGCGAAGGCTTTGATTCGCCGCGCGATGCCGGCCAGCTGATCGCCGTGCTCAAGCAGGCCGAGCAGGGCGATGCGCTGCAGAGCGAGTTGTTCAAGGTTGAAACGGAAGTAGAGCCGGTGCTGGCGGCATTGCGCGAACTGCGCGAGGCTGCGGCAAAGGAATGATCCCCTGGGGAGGAGCACGTCGATGGCCTGGTTGTCGTTGTTGTTGTTTCTCCCCTGGTTCTGCGTGATGGGGGCGCTGTACTGGTGGTTTCCACGCCAGCCGCGTAGCCGCAGGCGCACGGTATTCGATGCAGCCATGCTGGTGCTGGCCTTGGTGGCCAGCATTGGCTTCATGTTGTGGGGCTATCAGGTGGGTGCGGCCGAGGTTGCCGAGGGGCTGTGGAAGCAGATCCTGGCAGTGCTGTATGCCTATGGCGGCTTCCTGGCGGTGATGGTGCTGGCGCTGCTGCTGCGCCCACGCGTACTGCAGCCCTAGGCCGACGCGGCTGCGACAAAAGTCCGGGTTGAGTGGCGCGGTGGGGGCTGGCAGGATCGAAGCCAGTATCTGCCGGAGTCCTTGCATGTCCCTTGCCCATGGCATCCACACCATCGATACCGCGTTCCAGCGCGATCACTTCGATGCGGCCTATCTGATCGTGCAGGACGGGCGCGGCGCGTTCGTTGATTGTGGCACCACCCATTCGCAGCCTCATCTGCTGGCCTGCATCGCGCAGGCAGGCCTGCAACCGGCCGACATCGACTGGTTGATCCTCACCCATGTGCATCTGGACCACGCTGGCGGCACCGGCGCACTGATGCAGCAGCTGCCCAATGCCAGGCTGGTGGTGCACCCGCGCGGCGCCCAGCACATGATTGATCCGGCCCGGCTGATTGCCGGTGCCACCGCGGTGTATGGGCAGGACGAGATGGCACGCAGTTACGGTGAGATCGTGCCGGTGCCCGCCGAACGGGTGGTGGTGGCCGAGGACGGGCATCGTGTTTCGCTGGCCGGCCGCGTGCTGGTCTGCGTGGATACGCCGGGACATGCACGCCACCATTTCTGCGTCTGGGATGCGGCCAGCCGCAGCTGGTTCACCGGCGATACCTTCGGCCTGTCCTACCGCGAGCTGGATCATGCCGCTGGCGCTTTCATCATCCCAACCTCCTCGCCGGTGCAGTTCGAGCCGGAGGCGATGCATGCCTCGATCGAACGGCTGATGCGCGAGGCGCCCGAGGCCATGTATCTGACTCACTACGGTCGCGTGGAAGGCACGGCGCGGTTGGCGAAGGAACTGCATGAGCAGATCGACGCGATGGTGGCCATTGCATTGCGTTGCAAGGGCGAGCCGCAGCGACACCGCCTGCTGGTGGATGCACTGGGCGCGTTGTATGTAGCGCGATTGCGGCTGCAGGGCAGCCCGCTGGACGCCTCGGAAGTACTGCGTGTGCTGGCCATGGATATCGAACTCAACGCTCAAGGCCTGGCCTGCTGGCTGGACCGCGAAAAACGCTGAAG
Source organism: Stenotrophomonas terrae (assembly GCF_039674165.1). Taxonomy (GTDB): domain Bacteria; phylum Pseudomonadota; class Gammaproteobacteria; order Xanthomonadales; family Xanthomonadaceae; genus Stenotrophomonas; species Stenotrophomonas terrae_A. Next base: position 39,112 of record NZ_JBDJMY010000006.1, on the reverse strand, counting down.
GCCGGCAGGTTTCCGGTAGTGCCGAGCCCTGCTCGGCTGTGGCTTTCCCGGGAAAGCAGCAGGTAAATGTTGGCGCGGCGTACGCCGCGAAGCCGCCATTGCCGGAATTACGGATTGGCCTGCAATCTGCCGGATTCCTGGCTTCGCGGCTTACGCCGCTCCTACAAGGCAATGCCGGTTAGAATTTGCCATTCATTCTGTCGTTGGTAGTTGCCTTGAATCCGATGCGCATCCTGCTGCTTTCTTCCTGCCTGTTTGTCGGCGGCGTCGCATCTGCGGCCAATGACCTGCCTGGCGGTGGCATCGACCCGGAAGCGTTGTCGCGGCATGTGCGCATTCTTGCCTCCGACGAGTTCGAGGGCCGGGCGCCGGCAAGCAAGGGCGAACAGCGCACCATCGACTATCTGGTCGAGGAATTCCGCAAGGCTGGCCTGCAGCCGGGCGGCAAGGACGGCAGTTGGGTGCAGGAAGTGCCGCTGGTACGCGCGACGGTGAACGGTGAGGTCGCTGCCAGTCTGTCGCTGAATGGCAAGGCCCAACCGCTGGTCAACGGTGAAGACATCACCTTGCAGAGCCTGAGCCCGTTGGGTGTGGTCGACCAGCAGGACACGCCGCTGGTATTCATCGGCTACGGCATTTCCGCGCCGGAACGGCATTGGGACGATTACAAGGGTCTGGACCTGAGCGGCAAGATCGCCGTCGTGCTGATCAACGATGCCGACTTCGAGGCCGATGCACCGGGTGCGTTCGACGGCAAGGCCGTTACCTACTACGGCCGCTGGACCTACAAGTTCGAGGAAGCCGCACGTCGCGGCGCCGAAGGCGTGCTGATCGTGCACGAGACCGCGCCGGCCGCGTATCCGTGGGCGACGGTGAAGGCATCCGGCACTTCGCCGCTGTTCGATATCGAACGCAGCAAGGAAGACGCGCTGGCCGCACATACGCCGGTACGCGGCTGGATGCAGCGGGCTTTGGCCGAGCGCATCTTCAGTGCCGCCGGGCTGGATTTCGAGACCGAAAAACGCAAGGCGATGCGCGCCGATTTCCAGCCCGTGGCGCTGGGTGATGCGCGGCTTTCCACCAGCTTCTGGGTGGACCGCGAGCGCGTGGTGAGCCGCAACGTGGTGGCCAAGCTGGAAGGCAGCAGCCATCCGCAGGAATCGGTGATCTTCTCCGCCCACTGGGACGCCTTCGGTATCGGCCAGCCGGACGCAAACGGCCAGACCGTGCGCCACGGCGCCATCGACAACGCCACCGGCGTGGCCTCGGTGCTGGAGCTGGGCCGGGTGTTCGCCGCCGGCCCGCGTCCGCAGCGCTCGTTGTACTTCATTGCATTGACGGCCGAAGAGAAGGGCCTGCTCGGTGCCAGCTATTACGCCGCGCATCCGCTGGCACCGCTGGAAACCACCGCGGCGGTATTGAACATCGAGATGTTCAGCCCGGATGGCGAGACGGTGGATATCGCCACCTGGGGCAATGGCCGCGTCTCGCTGGAGAACGATGTGCAGCGCGTGGCGCAGGCACGTGGCCGACGCTGGTCGCCGGACCCCAATCTGGAAGCGGGTTTCTTCTACCGCGCCGATCACTTTGCGTTTGCGCGCAAGGGTGTACCGGCGATCACCGTCGGCGCCGGCCTGGACAAGCTGGAGGGTGGTGTTGCCGCCGGTCGCGCGCTGCGTGATGCCTACTTCGCCAAGTGCTACCACCAGGCCTGCGATGCGTGGACGCCGCAGTGGGATGCGCGCGGCCTGGCTGCCGACACCTTGTTGGTCTATGACATGGGTTTGGAATTGGCCAATAGCCGGCATTGGCCGACATGGCAGAAGGGCGCGGAGTTCAGGGCTGCGCGCGAAGCCAGCGATGCTGCCCGGCGCTGAGTGATGTGAAGGCCGGCTGGCTGATGCTGCCGGCGTTCTGCTTTTCAGCTCTTTGCGCTTTGTTTTCCGCTTTCCGAATTCCGCATTTATGCCGTCATTCCCGCCTGCGCGGGAATGACGGCATACGGGCATAAAGCCAAAGCCAGCACCAAAGCCGAAGCTATTACTGGCGCGTCCCATCCAGCCAGTTCGGCCCCTTGTTCTTCAGAAAGAACACATAGACCACCAGCGACACCGCGATCACCGCAGTCACATACATGGCGAACGCATCCACGTGGCCGGTCTTCAGTGCGCCCTGGTACAACAACGGTGCCGTGCCGCCGAACAGCGAATTGGCCATCGCATAGCCAAAGCCAACACCCAGCGCACGCACGTGTGTGGGAAACAATTCGGCCTTCACCACCGCGTTGATCGAGGTATAGCCCGTCAGGATCACAAAGCCAACAGCCAGCACCATGAATGCCCTGAACGCATCATGCTGCTGCGGCAGCGCGGTGATCATGTACCAGCTGTAGAGCACGCCGCCGACGCCGAAGAACACCAGCAGGCTCTTGCGTCCGACCCTATCCGACAACCAACCGCCAACCGGCTGCAGCAGCATCAGGAAGGTCAGCACGCCGAGGTTGATCAGCGTACCGGTCATCACGTCATCGCCCGCAAACGCGCTCTGGATCATCTTCGGTCCGTTCACCGAATAGGTGTAGAACGCGACCGTGCCACCGGCGGTGATCAGGAAGCACAGCAGTAACGGCCGCCACTGGTGCACGAACAATTCGTACATGGAGCCGGAGGCCTTGGCGCGGCCTTCCTTCGCGGCCTCGATCTGGTCCTGGTTGAGTGACTCGTCCATGCTGCGGCGCAGCCAGAACACCACGATGGCGGCAATGCCGCCGATGCCGAAGGCGATGCGCCAACCCCAGGCCGAGATTTCGGGTTTTTCCCACAACAGCAGCATTGCCAGCAGGGTCAGCTGGGCCAGCACATGGCCGCCGACCAGGGTCACGTAGTGGAAGGACGACAGGAAGCCGCGGCGGCCTGGGATGGCCGCTTCGGACATGTAGGTGGCGCTGGTGCCGTACTCACCGCCGGTGGCAAAGCCCTGCGCCAGCCGCGCGATCAGCAGGATCAAGGCCGCTGCGCCACCAATCTGCGAGGCGGTCGGGGTGATCGCGATCAGGAACGAGCAGGCCGCCATCACCGTCACCGACACGGTCAAGGCGCGGCGGCGACCGTAGCGGTCGGCGAAGCGGCCGAAGTACCAGGCACCGATCGGGCGCATCAGGAAGGTGGCAGCGAAGATCGCCCACACATAGATGGTGGAGTTCTTGTCGGCGGCCGAAAAGAACTGTGATTCAAAGTAAACCGCGAACACCGAGTAGACATAGACGTCGTACCACTCCACCAGGTTGCCGGCCGAGCCCTTCAAGGTGTTGGAGATGGAACGGCGCAGCGCGGCGCGATCGGAGGCTGCCGGTGCGGCGGCGGTGGGGGTGTTCATGCAGGCGGTGTCCTCGCGGGGTGGCCAAGGCCGGGCGATGCACGCAGCAGGGCCAGGCGAATGGCTTCACCCTACCGCAGCCGGCGTCTGCATGACGTAGTCAGTCTTGCCAAGCGAATACAGCATGCCGTTTTTCAGACTGATCTCCGTGCCGGGGTGGCCTAGAATCCACTTTCCCCCGAATGGTGGCACCGCCTCATGTCCTCCCCCGAATCCGCGCCGGCTGCTCCTCCCAGGGGTGGCCTTGTCGTTCTGGCCTTGTTCCTGGTCTACGTGGTGTGGGGGTCCACCTATCTCGGCATCCATCTGGCACTGGAAAGCGGCCTGCCACCGTTGACGGTGATTTCAGGTACGCGCTTTGTAATTGCCGGCAGCGTGCTGTACGCCTTGCTGCGCTGGCGCGGTGTGGCCGCGCCGACCCGCGCGCAATGGAAGACGCTGGCGGTGATGGGCCTGTGTCTGCTGTTCCTCGGCAACGGCATGGTGGTGTTGGCCGAACGCGACGTCTCTTCCGGTCTGGCGGCGGTCGCGGTGGCCTCGGTGCCGTTGTGGATGGCGCTGTTCTCGGCCATCCGGGGTGAGAAGGTTACCGGCGGCGAATGGCTGGGCATCGCCGTTGGCTTCGTCGGCGTGGTCTGGCTCAACGCCGGCAGCAGCCTGACCGCGACCCCCACCGGCTTGATCCTGCTGCTGATTGCGCCGTTGGGCTGGGCGGCCGGTTCGATCTGGTCGCGCGGCCGCGACCTGCCATCGCCGTTCATGACCGCTGCCGGGCAGATGCTCTGCGGCGGCGTGATCCTGGTCTGCGCCGGCCTGCTGCGCGGTGAGCGCATCAACGCCTGGCCCAACCTGCAGGGCCTGTTGTCGGTGAGCTACCTGACCGTATTCGGCTCGATCATCGCTTTCACCGCTTATGTGTGGCTGCTGCACAACGTGCGGCCGGTACTGGCCAGCAGCTATGCCTACGTCAATCCGGTGATCGCCGTGGCCTTGGGCGCTTGGATCGCGCATGAGCGCTTCAGCATTTCCGATCTCGGCGCGATGGCGGTGATTCTGGCTGGCGTCGTGGTCATCACTCTTGCAAGGCTGCGTCGCGCATGAACAGCAACAGCGAACACCGCAACGGCCTGTGGGCCACCACCCTGGCCTTCGTCATCTGGGGGCTGTTCCCGCTGTACTGGCACCTGCTCAAGGAGGTGCCGTCGTTCCTGATCATTGCCCACCGCATCGTCTGGAGCGCGGTATTGCTGGTTGGCGGGCTGAGCATCGTGCGCGGCTGGGGCTGGTTGACGGAGGTATGGGCAACGCCACGGCGGTTTTGGCTGCTGGGTCTGTCCAGTCTGCTGATCGCGCTGAACTGGAGCTTGTACATCTGGGCGGTGAATGCCGGCCACGTGGTTGAAACCAGCCTGGGTTACTTCATCAATCCGCTGCTCAGCGTGTTGCTGGGGGTGGTGGTGCTGGGCGAACGGCTGGGCAAGCTGCAGTGGCTGGCGGTGGGGTTGGCCGCCCTCGGCGTGGCCTGGCTGACCTGGCAGAGCGGGCGCCCACCGTGGATCGCCATTGGCCTGTCCATCACCTTTGGCCTGTACGGCCTGCTGCGCAAGCTGGTGGTGGTCGATGCGGTGAGCGGGCTGGGCGTGGAAAGCCTGTTCATGGTGGCACCGGCGCTGGCCTATGTGATCTGGTCCGAGGCCGGCCATGGCGGTGGTTTCATTTCCGGCTGGGGCGTTGGCAACGACGTGCTGCTGGTGCTGGCCGGTGCGGTCAGCGCGATACCGCTGATCGCCTTTGCCTTTGGCGTGCGGCGGGTGCCGCTGACCGTGGTGGGCCTGCTGCAGTACATCGCGCCGACCCTGCAGTTCCTGGTAGGTGTGCTGGTGTTCCGTGAAGCCTTCAATGCCAATCAGCTGGTCGGTTTCTGCCTGATCTGGGCCGGGCTGGTGGTGTTTGCGGTGGCCGGCGTACGCAAGGCGCGGATGGCGCGCGTGGTCTCGCCAGCGGCCTAAGCAGCGCTCGAGTAGCCCGGGTAAGCGCAGCGCCCCCGGGGCCGTTGGCGCACGCTTTGATGAAACCGTATCGCCGACTCCCGGGTGCGCTGCGCTTACCCGGGCTACGCTGCTGGCAGTGCAGCGGGCCACTCAGCGGTTGATGACAGCTTCGATACGATGCCCGTCGGGGTCGATCAGGAACGCCGCGTAGTACTGCGCGCCATAGTCCGGGCGCAATCCCGGCGCACCGTTGTCGCGGCCACCGACGGCGAGTGCCTGCGCATGGAAGCGATCGACCGCCGCCTGATCGGGTGCGGCGAAGGCCAGGTGGAAGCCGGCGCTTGGCGCGCGCACCTCGCTGCGCAGTTTCAGGCAGAACATGTCCTGGTCGTCGACCAGACCATAGCCGATGGCGGTTTCGTCCTCGAACACGCGACGGAAACCCAGCGCGCCCAGCGCGGCATCGTAGAACGCAGCGCTCAGCGCAAGATCGGTGACCGGGAAGGAAACGTGATGCAGCATTGGAACCGACCTGCCGATTGTTGAGGATGCGCCGACGTTAGCGGTTTGGCGGCGATGTGTCTGCTGTTGGCTTGCGCAGCCCCGCAATCACCGTAGTCCGGGTAAGCGCAGCGCACCCGGGGCTTTTGGCGCACAGTCGATCCCTCGTTCCCGGGTGCGCTGCGCTTACCCGGGCTACGGCGCTATTGGCAGTCATATCCGTCCCGCACAAACAGAAACGGCGCCCAAAAGGCGCCGTTTTTGTTTGCTATCAGCAGCGGCTTACTTGGCTGCGTTGCTGTCCTTGTTCTTCATCATCGCGTCGCGGTTGGCCTTGAACGGATTGCCTTCATACCAGTTCGGCCAGGCATCGCCGCCGGCCAGCTGCTGGCCAACGCCGTACAACAGCTCCAGGTCTTCGACGATGCCGTCGAGCTTCCAGGTGGCCGGGTCGTACTCGTCCTTGGGGCCGTGGTAGCGGTCCTTGCCATAGGCTTCGGCCGCACGCTTGCCGGCCTCGACGCCGCCGTCGATCAGGTCTTCGCCGCCATCGGCATACAGTGCCGGCACGCCGGCCTTGGCGAAGTTGAAGTGATCGGAGCGGAAGTAGAAGCCGCTCTGCACCGAACTTTCCGCATGCAGGGTACGGCCCTGCTTGGCCGCCAGCGGCTTGAGCAGGTCTTCCAGCTCGGAGCTGCCAAAGCCCGTCACGGTGAGGTCACGCGCGCGGCCATTGACCGACATCGCATCGATGTTGATCACGCCGGCAATCTTGTCCAGCGGGAAGGTCGGGTGGTTCACGTAGTACTGCGAACCGAGCAGGCCGGATTCCTCCAGCGTCACCGCCAGGAACACCACCGAGCGTTCCGGCGGGGTCTGCTGATGGGTCATGGCGTCGGCCACTTCCAGAATGCCGGCCACGCCGGTGGCGTTGTCGACCGCACCGTTGTAGATGTTGTCGCCTTCCTCGCCCTCATGCTTGCCCAGGTGGTCCCAGTGCGCCATGTACAGCACGGCTTCGTCGGCACGCTTGCTGCCCGGCAGGACGCCGACCACGTTGCGCGATTTCTTCTGCGCGATGGTGCTCTTCAGGTCCAGCGACAGCCGCGCGTTCAACGGCGCCGGCTTGAAGCCACGCTTGCTGGCATCCTTGTAGGCCTTGTCCAGATCCAGCCCGGCATCGGCGAACAGCGTGCGTGCGGCCTCGGCGCTGAGCCAGCCCTGTGCCTGCAGGCGCGGCTGCTTGTCTTCGGCGGCCGGCAGGTCGTACTGCGCGCCGCCCCAGGAGTTCTTCACCACGTCCCAGCCATACGAGGCACCAGCGCTGTCATGCACGATCAGCGCGGCGGCGGCGCCCTTGCGTGCGGCTTCCTCGAACTTGTAGGTCCAGCGCCCGTAATAGGTCATGCGCTTGCCATCGAACAGCTTGGCGTCGTCGGTGTGGAAGCCGGGGTCGTTGACGAACATCACCACCGTTTTGCCCTTCCAGTCCTGGCCGGTGTAATCGTTCCAGTTCTGTTCGGGCGCATCCACGCCGTAACCGACGAAGACCAGCTCGCTGTTGTCGATCTTGATTTCTGGCTGGCCGCTGCGGGTGCCGATCACCATGTCGGTGCCAAACACCAGGTCGCGGCTGGCGTCGCCCTGCTGGATCTTCAGCACGGTGCTCGGCTCGGCCGTGGTCTCGGTCATCGGCACTTCCTGGAACCAGCTGTCGCCGTTGCCCGGCTGCAGGCCGATGCGCTGCATCTGGTCGCGGATGTAGTTGACCGTCAGCTCCTCGCCGTTGCTGCCGGGGGCGCGGCCTTCAAATTCGTCCGAGGCCAGGGTCTTCACCAGCTCGCCGAAGTCGGCTGCGTTGATGCCGCCGGCAAAGGTGTGGGCCGGGGCCGGTGCAGGGGCGGGCGCGGGGGCCGCCGGTGCCGGCGCCTCCTGCTTGCAGGCGGCCAGGGCCGCGGCGGCGGCCAGGCACAACAACAGTTTGCGTTGCATGAAAACTCCGGGTTGCAAGGTCGAACCCGGATTCTAGGCAGGATTGGCCTGCAATGCGCGTTCAGCGCGGCGCGGTTTCACTGTCGAAACGCTGCGGCGTGGCACCGGTGACCGGGCCGATCTTGGCCGAGTCGTGCACCAGCAGGGTGACTTCGCGCTCGAATACCAGCTGGCCTTCGACCACGGCGTTCGGGCCGATCACGACGCGCGGCTTGCGCGGCGCGGTCAGCGAGATGCCAAACGAAGGGCGATTGACCTTGATGCCGCCTTTGACCACCGAGTCGATGCCGACGGTGATGTCGCCATTGACGGTTTCGATGTCGCCATCCAGCTGTACGCCGACCAGGCCGATGCTGCCGTTGACGGTTTCGACATCGCCGCCGATGCGGCTGCCACGGTCCACATAGATGCCGCCGTTGACGGTATCCAGGCCGCGCGCCAGCACCAGGTTGCGGCCGGTGCGGATGCCGCCATTGACCGTCTCGATGTTGCGCGCCTGCACATTGTCTTCGGCGCGTACGCTGCCGTTCACGGTTTCAACCCCGCGCGCCTGTACCCCGGCGGCCAGCTTGATGCTGCCATTGACCGTTTCCAGGTCGCCATAGGTGGCGCCGGCATCGGTCTGGATGCTGCCATTGACCTTGCTGATGTCGTCGGCAGCCAGCACCAGCGGGGCGTTCGCACTCAGCAGCAGGAGCAGGAATAAACGTTTCATGAGATCTCCGCGATGGAAATACCGAGGGACAGGGCGGCATAGCATCATGCTTGGGTACAATCCGCATCTGCCTGAAGTCACTGGAACCTCTTTGCGCCAGCCCAGTCAACAGCCTTGCCCCCAGCGGCTTGCGGCCCAGCCGCAGTGGCGCGGCAGTTGCCTGCTGATCCTGGCGTTGCTGGCCGGGCCGTTGCTGGCGCAGAACACTTCACGCGATACCGAGAAGAAGCTGCAGCAGCTGCGCGGCGAGCTCAAGAGCGTGGCGCAGGAGCGGCGGCAGCTGGAAGGGCAGCGTGGCCAGGCCAGCCAACGCCTGCGCGAGGCCGACCAGAAGGTCGCCCGCAGTGGCCGCGCGGTTGCCGAGGCCGAGGCTGCCGTGCAGCGCGAACAACAATCACTGAGTGCGCTGCAGCAGCGCCGGGCCACGCTGGAAAGCGGCCTGGCCCAGCAGCGCCAGCAACTGGCCACGCTGTTGCGCGGTGCCTACCAGCTCGGCAATCACGCCCCCTTGAAGCTGTTGCTGTCGCAGGACACCGTGGCCGATGCCAACCGCGAGCTGGCCTACCACCGCTATCTGCAACGCGAGCGGGCCAAGGCAATTGCCGGCCTGACCACCGACCTGCAGGCGCTGACCAGCACCGAGCAGCAGATCGTGGCGCGCAGCAGGGAACTGGAGCAGGCCCGCGAACAGCAACGCCAGCAGGCCGCAGCCTTGGCCCAGGACCGTCGCCAACGTGCAACCGTGCTGACCGAACTGGACAGCCGCTACCAGGACCGCAGCCAGCGCGAACAAGCCCTCGGCAAGGACGCGCGCGCGCTGGAACAGGTGTTGGCCAGCCTGCGTGCGGCCGCCGCCCGGGCGGAAGCCGAGCGCCGCGCGGCTGCCCGTCGCGCCGCCGAACAGGCACGGCAGGCTGCGGCAGCCAACAGCGGTTCGAGCCGCAGCCCGGCACGGGCCACGCCGGGCAAGACACCGCCACGGGTAGTAGCCAACGCGCCGGCACCACGGGTGGGCGGGCTTGGCTGGCCGCTGTCGGGCAATCTGCTGGCCCGTTACGGCGGCCGCCTGCCGGACGGCCGCAGCAGCGCCGGCGTGCTGATCGGCGCGCCTGCCGGCAGCACGGTGACCGCCGTGGCCGATGGCACCGTGGTGTTCTCCGACTGGATGACCGGCTACGGCATGATCCTGATCGTCGACCACGGCAACGGCTACATGAGCCTGTACGCCCACAACGACACCCTGCTCAAGGATGCCGGCGCCACCATCAAGCGCGGCGATGCGGTGGCCAAGGTCGGCAATTCCGGTGGCCAGGGCGTCACCGCGCTGTACTTTGAACTGCGCCGCAACGGCCAGCCGGTGGACCCTTCGACCTGGCTGCAGCGGCAGTAACGGGGGCTGAGCGGCGCTGCCGCCGTTCGCACGGATTCAACGGGAATTTAGCCATGCTTCGCGCATAATCGGGGCCTGCGTGTTTGTTGCGCATCCGTTTTCTCATGGAGTGGTTCATGCGTGTAGCCCGTCTTGCTGCTGCCCTGCTGTTGGCCCTGTCACCGGCCCTGGCGTTTGCCCAGAGCGCCCCGGACACGGCGTCCAAGGCGGACGATCCGGATGCCAATGAATCGGTCACCTCACGCGTACCACTGGATGAGATCCGGCGTTTTGTCGGTGTCTACAACGCCGTGCGTGCGGCCTATGTGGATCCGGTTGATGACAAGAAGCTGATGCAGTCGGCCGTACGCGGCCTGCTGCTTGAGCTGGACCCGCACAGCACCTACTTCGACAAGGAAGATGCCGAAGCCTTTGACGAGCAGACCAACGGTGCCTACGAAGGCATTGGCGTGGAGGTGCTGCAGCAGAAGGACAACACCTTGAAGGTGGTGTCGCCTATCGACGGCACGCCGGCGGCAAGGGCTGGGCTGCAGGCCGGTGACCTGATCGTGGCCATCGATGGCACCCCGATCAACAGCATCGACGCCAGCGAACCGCTGCGCGGCAAGGCTGGCAGCGCGGTGGTGCTGACCATCGCCCGTGGCGAGCAGAAGCCCTTCGATGTCAGCGTGATGCGCGAGACCATCCGCGTCACCAGCGTGCGCAGCAAGATGCTGGAGCCGGGCTATGGCTATATCCGCATCAGCACTTTCCAGGCCGACACCGGCGCCGATTTCCAGAAGCAGTTGAACCAGTTGCAGAGCCAGGCTGGCGGCAAGTTGAAGGGGCTGGTGCTGGACCTGCGCAGCAACCCCGGCGGCCTGCTGACCGCCGCCGTGCAGGTAGCCGATGATCTGCTGGAGAAGGGCGGCATCGTCAGTACCCGTGGCCGCATTTCAATCAGCGATGCCAAGTTCGATGCCACCCCCGGCGACCTGCTCAAGGGCGCGCCGCTGGTGGTATTGGCCGATGCCGGCTCGGCCAGCGCCTCCGAAGTGCTGGCCGGCGCCCTGCGTGACAATGGCCGCGCCCGCGTGGTCGGCAGCCGTACCTTCGGCAAGGGCTCGGTGCAGACCGTGCTGCCGCTGGACAATGGCGATTCGGTCAAGCTGACCACCGCCCGTTACTACACCCCCAGCGGCCGCTCGATCCAGGCCACCGGCATTCTGCCGGACGTGGAGCTGGCGCCGGATCCGGCCGACGTGCCGAGCGATCTGCCAGCCAGCCTGAGCGATTACAGCGAGGCCAAGCTGCCAGGGCATCTGCGCGGCGATGACGAAGCGGTGGGCAGCAAGGCCGGCGTGGTATTGCCGGGCGATGCACCGATCCAGTCGGCACTGCAGGAACTCAAGCACCCCGGCTCGGTGGCGGCAGCGCAGGCGGCGGCGAAGGCCAAGGCCAAGCCCGTCAGCGCCGAAGTGAAGCCGGCAGAAGCTGCAAAACCGGCAGCTGCAACACCGGAAGCCAAGCCAGTCGAGGAAGAAAAACCCCTGTAGTGCCGAGCCATGCTCGGCAGGGGCCTCACCGGCAATATCGCAATATCGCCGCGTAGTGCCGAGCCATGCTCGGCAGGGCTTCACCGGCAATATTTCCGCGTAGTGCCGAGCCATGCTCGGCAGGGGCTTCACCGGCAATATTTCCGCGTAGTGCCGAGCCATGCTCGGCAGGGCGTCACCGGTAAGGCTTCAGCCGAACATGGTTCGGCTCTACCTTGGCGCCCGTTGCCTGCGATCCGATGTATCGCAGGCTTCGCGGCTGACGCCGCTCCCACAAAACAACAAATCGGCTAGAAGCCCTTGCGCTTGCGCAGCCGCCTGGCAATGGCCGCGCGCACATACAGCCCGTAAACAATGCCGAACAGAAAGCCGGCCACATGCGCCGACCAGGCCACCATGCCGAAGCTCGGGCCGATATAGGCAAACACCACCTGCAGGGCCGCCCACACGCCGATCAGCAGAAAGGCTGGCGCCCGCACAAATTCCAGGAACAATCCCAACGGCAGCACCACGCCCAGCTTGGCGCGCGGGAACAGGGTCAGATAGGTGCCCATCAAGGCCGACACCGCGCCACTGGCGCCGATGATGGTGCGTTCGGGCGAGCCGATCACATACAGCGCGGCAAGGTTGGCAACCGCGCCCCCGAACAGGAACAGCAGCAGCAGCCGCCACGGCCCCAGCACCCGCTCGGCAGGCAGGCCGAAGATCAGCAGGAACACCAGGTTGCCCAGCAGGTGTGACCAGTCGGCATGCAGAAACAGCGCGGTGAACAACCTTAATACGCTGCCATCACGCAAGGCCGCCCACCAGTCATGGCTGCTGCCCAGCCCGGTGGCCAGCGCACCCCAGTCCAGCCACAAGGTGCGCCGCGCCTCATCCGGTCGTGAGATCGACCATAGGAACGCGGCAAGCAAGGCAAGGCACAGCAGCGGCACTGCCCAGCGCAGACCTGTCTTATTTCTGGAAGGAATGGAGACGAACATGGGTCCGGAAGCCTAACCCGGCAGCGCTCGGGACGGGCTGGGAATATGTCTTTCGTCGTTATTGTTTAGTTAAGCACCGTGGGTGATACTGCATACGGCGTCGTATGTCGGGAGGGGACTCCGGCGCACCGTCAAGCGGCTTGGCTGCTTGGAGGTGCAGGCGCAAAACGACAATTACCGTTTACGGAGAGAGCTTCGAATATGACCGCTTCTGCTATTGCCCGCGTAACCGCACTTGCTGTCGGCATCGCCGGCGCCCTCGCTTTCAGCCACGCCGACGCTGCCGCCTTCCAGCTGAAGGAAAACAGCGCCAAGGGCCTCGGCCGCGCTTTTGCTGGTTCGACCAGCGCATGGGACGACGCTTCGGTGGTTGCCACCAACCCGGCCTCCATGCGCCTGCTCGATGGTCGCCAGTTCCAGGCTGACCTGAGCGCCATTAGCTTCTCGGCTGATTTCAAGAAGGCCTCTGGCCGTAACTCCGGCCCGGGCGGCCCGGGCACCGGCACCGAGATCACCGGTGGCAACGGCGGCGACGCTGGCATGATCGCGCCGGTTCCGGCTGCGTATTTCCACCTGCCGTTCGGTGAGAACGACAACATGCATTTCGGTCTGTCGCTGACCGCGCCGTTCGGCTTCAAGACCGATTACGACAAGAACTGGGTAGGCCGCTACAGCGGCGTGACCACTGACCTGAAGGCCATCGACCTGGGTGCGGCGTTCTCTTACGACGTCAACCCGTATGTGTCGTTCGGCGCGTCGGTGTTCGTTGAGCACCTGACCATCGAACTGTCCAACGCACTGGACATGGGTGCCGTGGTCAACGGTGCCGCCCAGCAGAAGGCTGCAGCCGCCGCTGCTGCCGCTGGCCGCACTCCGGCACAGATCGCCGCCGCCGCCGCCACTGCTGGTCAGCAGGCCGCGCTTGGTGGTTTCTCGCCGGGCAGCGCTGATGGTTTCGTCACCATCGAAGGCGACAACAATGCCGTCGGTTACGTGCTCGGCACCACCTTGAGCCCGACCGAAAACACCAACATCGCCTTCAGCTACCGCTCCAAGGTTGAGCACAAGATCACCGGCGGCAAGGCCAACTTCACCGTTCCGCAGAACGTCTCGGTGGCCCTCGGCCAGCCGGGCAGCGGCCTGTTCGTGGACACCTCGGGCAAGGCCACGGTGACCCTGCCGGCTTCGCTGTCGATGAGCGTTACCCACCGCGTCAATGATCGCTGGACCGTGATGGGCGACGTGTCGCGCACCGCATGGAAGACCGCGTTCGATGAAGTCACCGTCGACTTCGCCTCGAACCAGCCGGACAACACCCTGGGCTTCCACTACAACGACACCACCTTTGCCTCGATCGGTACCGAGTACAAGCTGTCCGACACCATCACCCTGCGTGGCGGTGTGGCCTATGACGAGTCCCCGACCAGCATCGAGCACCGTGACGTGCGCGTGCCGGACGTGACCCGCAAGTGGCTGTCGCTGGGCCTGGGCTGGACCCCGTCGGAGAAGACCGAGTTCAACTTCGGTTACACCCACCTGTTCACCAATGAGCCGGGCATCAACGTCACCTCGGCCACGGGCAACGTGGTCAAGGGTAAGTACGACGTGGGCGGCGACATCCTCGCAGCTTCGATCAACTACAAGTTCTAATAGAACCCGTAGCTGATGCATGCAGAAAGCCCCGCGCAAGCGGGGCTTTTTGTTTGTGCGCGGAGTGCACGGCAGGGCGATCGCGCAGTTGTAGGAGCGGCGTCAGCCGCGAAGCTGGTGGCGATGGAATTGCGAGTGCCTCTGCAATCGGATGGACCATCTGCTTCGCGGCTTACGCCACTCCCACAAGCCTCAGGAATGATGGGGTGCGCGGGAAGCCTCTGCCGAGCATGGCTCGGCACTACGCTCCCTCCCTTTCGCGTAGCGAAGGGGAGGGTTGGGGAGGGGGTGGTTTTGACTCTGTTTGCAGTCGTGCAGGGCGATGGCGTGTGCAGGTTGTGGGAGCGGCGTAAGCCGCGAAGCTGGCGGCGATGGAATGACCAGTGTCTTTGCAATCTGATAGGCCGTTTGCTTCGCGGCTTACGCCGCTCCCACAAGCCTCAGGAGTGATGGGGTGCGTGGGAAGCCCCTGCCGAGCATGGCTCGGCACTACATGCTCCCTCCCTTTTGCGTAGCAAAGGGGAGGGTTGGGGAGGGGTAGGTTTTGCCTCTGTTTGCAGTCGTGCACGGCGATGGCGTGTGCAGGTTGTAGGAGCGGCGTAAGCCGCGAAGCTGGTATCAATGAAATTGCGAGTGCCTCTGCAATCTGACGGGTCATTTGCTTCGCGACTTACGCCGCTCCTACAAGCCTCAGGAGTCATGGGTGCGTGGAAAGCCCCTGCCGAGCATGGCTCGGCACTACGCGCTCTCCCTTTCGCGTAGCGAAGGGGGCGGGGTTGGTTTTTTGAGGTGCAAAGAAAAACCCCGCTTGCGCGGGGTTTTTCTTGATCAGGACACGATTGGAATCAATCGCCCAGGGTCAGCAGCGAGGCGTTGCCGCCGGCTGCGGTGGTGTTCACCGTCACCGTCTTTTCAGTGGCGAAGCGCAGCAGGTAGTGCGGGCCGCCGGCCTTGGGGCCGGTGCCGGAGAGGCCCTGGCCGCCGAACGGTTGCACGCCGACCACGGCGCCGATCTGGTTGCGGTTGACGTAGACGTTGCCGACATTGACGCGCGAGGCGATGCGGTCGACGGTTTCGTCGATGCGCGAATGCACGCCCAAGGTCAGGCCATAGCCGGTGGCATTGATCTGGTCGATCACCGCATCGAGCTGATCGGCCTTCCAGCGGATCACGTGCAGCACCGGCCCGAAGATCTCCTGGTGCAGCTGGCCCAGATCCTTCAGCTCGTACGCGCGCGGTGCGAAGAAGGTGCCGTGTGCGGCAGCCTCGGACAGCGGTGCGGTGGCGATCAGGCGCGCTTCGGCGTCCATGCGTACGGCGTGGTCCTTGAGGATCTGCAGCGCGTCGGCGTCGATCACCGGGCCGACGTCGGTGGACAGTTCACCCGGGTCGGCAACCTTCAGTTCGGCCATCGCGCCGGCCAGCATGCCCATCACCTTGTCGGCGATGTCGTCCTGCACGAACAGCACGCGCGCTGCCGAGCAACGCTGGCCAGCGGAGGTGAAGGCCGAGCCGATGGCGTCCTTGACCAGCTGTTCCGGCAGCGCCGAGGAGTCGGCGATGAAGGCGTTCTGGCCGCCGGTCTCGGCGATCAGCACGCCGATGGCAGCGTCACGCGCGGCCATGGTGCGGTTGATGATGCGGGCGGTGTCGGTGGAGCCGGTGAAGGCCACGCCGGCCACGCGCGGGTCGGCGGTCAGGGCCGCGCCCACCACCGAGCCGGAGCCCGGCAGGAACTGCACCACGCCTTCCGGTACGCCGGCATCGAGCAGCAGCTTCACCGCGTAATAGCCGATCAGGTTGGTCTGCTCGGCCGGCTTGGCGATGACGCTGTTGCCGGCGGCCAGGGCGGCAGCCACCTGGCCCATGAAGATCGCCAGCGGGAAGTTCCACGGGCTGATGCAGACGAACACGCCACGGCCGTGCAGCTGCAGCTCGTTGCTTTCGCCGGTGGGGCTGGGCAGCTTTTCGCCGGCGCCGAACTGGTCACGCGCCTGCTTGGCGTAATAACGCAGGAAATCCACCGCCTCGCGTACTTCGGCGACGCCGTCGGGCAGGCTCTTGCCGGCTTCCTTTACACACAGCGCCATGAACTCGGCGATGCGGGCTTCCAGCTGGTCGGCGGCATGCTCGAGGATGGCAGCGCGGCTGGCAGCCGGGGTGCGGTTCCAGGCCGGCTGGGCGGCCACGGCGTTGGCCAGCGCCTTCTGCACGGTGGCGGCATCGGCGGCCTGCCAGTGACCCACGACCTGGCGGTTGTCGGCCGGGTTGGTCACAGGCTGGGTGGCGCCGGTGGTGCTGGCGCCCGGTACCAGCGGGGCGGCCTGCCACGGCTTGACGGCGGCGTTGAGCTGCTCGGCCAGGGCGCGCAGTTCGTTGTCGTTGGCGAGGTTGATGCCCATGGAGTTGGTCCTGTCGTGGTTCTGGCTGCGCAGCAGGTCAACCGGCAGCGGGATCTTGGGGTGAGGAATGGAGGCGAACGAGGACACGGCTTCGACCGGATCGCGGATCAGGTCGTCGATGGACACGTCTTCATCGGTGATGCGGTTGACGAAGCTGGAGTTGGCGCCGTTTTCCAGCAGGCGGCGCACCAGGTAGGGCAGCAGGTCCTCGTGCGAACCGACCGGTGCGTACACGCGGCAGGGCACGTTCAAGCGGTCGGCCGGAATCACTTCGGCATACAGGTCATCACCCATGCCGTGCAGCTTCTGGTGCTCGTAGACGCCGCCCTTGGCGATCTGCTTGATGGTGGCGATGGTGGCCGCGTTGTGGGTGGCGAACATCGGGTAGATGGCGTCGCTGTGGCCGAACAGGCGCTTGGCACAGGCGATGTAGGACACGTCGGTGTTCTGCTTGCGGGTGAACACCGGGTAGCCGGGCAGGCCTTCGATCTGCGCGCGCTTGATTTCCGCATCCCAGTACGCGCCCTTGACCAGGCGCACCTGCAACTTGTGGCCGATGCGGCGGGCCAGGTCGGCGAGGTAATCAATCGTGTACGGCGTGCGCTTCTGGTAGGACTGGACGACGATGCCGAAGCCTTCCCAACCCTTCAACGAAGGATGGCTGACCACGCGCTCGATGATGTCCAGCGACAGTTCCAGGCGGTCGGTTTCTTCAGCGTCGACCGTACAGCCGATGCCGTAGGACTTGGCCAGCTGCGCCAGTTCCAGCACGCCCGGTACCAGGTCCTTGAGCACGCGCTCGCGCTTGGCATGTTCGTAGCGCGGATACAGCGCCGACAGCTTGATCGAGATGCCGTGCGAGGTGGTCACGTCACCATCGGCCTTGCCGCCACGGGCGATGTTGTCGCTGCCGATGGCGTGGATGGCGCGGCGGTAGTCTTCCAGGTAACGCAGCGCATCCTTCATGGTCAGCGCACCTTCGCCGAGCATGTCGAAGGAATAGCGGTAGTTGCTGTTGTCGCCCTTGTGCGAGCGCGACAGCGCTTCGTCGATGGTGCGGCCCATGACGAACTGGTGGCCCATGATCTTCATTGCCTGACGCACGGCCAAGCGGATCACCGGCTCGCCAACGCGGCCGATCAGCCGCTTGAAGGCGCCATGCACGTCGCGCTTGGTGGCATCGGCCAGATCAACCAGATGGCCGGTCAACATCAGGCCCCATGTGGAAGCGTTGACCAGCACCGAATCGGACTGGCCCATGTGGCGCTTCCAGTCGGCTTCGCCGAGCTTGTCTCGGATCAGCTTGTCGGCGGTTTCCTGGTCCGGAATGCGCAGCAGGGCTTCGGCCACGCACATCAGCAGCACGCCTTCCTCGCTGCCCAGATCATATTGGCGCATGAACGCTTCGATCGCGCCCTGGTTTTTTGCGCGCGCACGCACACGCTGTACCAGGTCGGCGGCGGTTGCCTGTACCTGCGCCTGTTCGTCGGCCGGCAGGCGCGCCTGCTCCAGCAGTTCGCGCACATGGCTGGCTTCATCTTTCAGCCAGGCATCGGTGATGGCCTGACGCAGCGCGGATGGCGCCGCTGGCAGCTCAGGCGCCAGCAACGGCGGGGCTGCTGGCGTTGGGGAGGCGACATCGGGAGAAGGTGTTGCGTTCATGCGCTCGGCCACGGTTGGATTCGGCCATTTTAATCTTCGGCGGCGGATTTCCTAGCCCCCTGCGAGCATCTTTTTGCAGGGCGAAAGCACTGGCCTGTGGGCGATTCCGCAATATTTACCCGACACGTTTCTATTGTGCCGATTCCGGCATTTAAATCGACGTGCTTGGGCGATATCAGCGCAATTCCGGTGTGCACTGCAGCATTGATGACGTTGATGAATGGAAGCTTGCCGGGCGTGCGCAGGCAGGGCTACCATCGAACTCGATTTCCGCGATGGACGCGGCTGCGATGATCCAGGTGCTTCGGCAAGATTCCGATGGCTCAGGGACGCAGTTGTTACTGCACCCCCCACGGGCACTCAGTGCTCGGCAGTTCGTCCAGTTGTTTGCGGCGTTGGCAGGATTGATGGTGTTCGCGGCTGGCCTTGCTTGGCTGTCCGGCAACCGTCTGGCCCCTGTCTTCGCGTTGTTGCATGGCTTCCTGGTGGCCGCTGCCCTGCGCGCGTGTTGGCGCAGCAGCAATCGCCGGGAAGAGATCCGGGTAGGACCGGACTGCGTGGAAGTGATTCCCGCAGCCGGAGTTTCGCCGGTATTCCGCGCACACCCGTATTGGGTGCGGGTGGTGACCGGGAAGGAACGGGTCCTGCTGGTTTCCAGCGGCAAATGGGTGGAAGTGGGGAGTTTCCTCGCGCCCGTGGAACGTCGGGAACTTGCGGTGACACTTGAAGGCTTGCTCGCTGCCAGCAGTGGTGGCAACCGATGACGTCAAGGGTCTAGGCAATGAAGCAAAGCAGCGTGTGGGGCGCGAAGTTGAAACACGGTTTGGCAGCGGCGGCGATGATGCTGTCGGCGCAGGCAGCATGGGCGCAATCGGCCGATCCAAAGGAATGGCAGCTCAACATGGGCAAGGGCGTCACCCATACCTCGCGTATGGCGTGGGACGCGCACATGGTGGCGTTGTGGGTGTGTACCGTCATCGGCGTGCTGGTATTCGGCGCGATGGCTTACGCGATCTTCAAGTTCCGCAGGTCCAAGGGGGCGGTGGCCAAGCAGTTCAGCCACAACACCAAGGCGGAAATCATCTGGACCGTCATCCCTATCGTCATCCTGGTGGTGATGGCCTGGCCGGCCACGGCCAAGCTGATCGCCATGTACGACACCCGCGATTCCGAGATGACGGTGAAGGTCACCGGCTATCAGTGGATGTGGAAGTACGAATACCTGGGTGAGGACGTGGCCTTCACCAGCCGCCTGGACCGCAAGTCCGACGAAGTGCGGCAGAGCGGCAGCGTGCCGACCATGGCCAGTGACCCGCATTACCTGCTGGACGTGGACAACCCGCTGGTGCTGCCGGTGAACACCAAGGTCCGCTTCGTCATCACCTCCGACGACGTGATCCATGCGTGGTGGGTGCCGGCACTGGGCTGGAAGCAGGACGCCGTGCCGGGCTTCATCAACGAACGCTGGACCAACATCGAAACCGAGGGCGTGTACCGCGGCCAATGCGCGGAGCTGTGCGGCAAGGACCACGGCTTCATGCCGATCGTGGTCAAGGCCGTGTCCAAGGACGAGTTCAAGTCCTGGCTGGCCTCGCGCAAGCCGGTGCCCGCTGCACCTGCCGAAGCGGCACCCGCACCTGTTGCCGAACCGGCGGCGGCGGCGCCTGAAGCAACGCCGACTGTCGCTACACCCGCCGCACCTGCGGCGGCCGGTGCCTGATACCACTGCGTGCCGGTGCTGCCGGCGCGATGCCTGAAAACGCATAACGAGGTGTAGTTGCAATGGCGAATACCGCAGTGGACCACTCCGATCACCACGGGCACCAGCAAGGTTTCTTCGAGCGTTGGTTCTTCTCGACCAACCACAAGGACATCGGCACGCTCTACCTGCTTTTCAGCTTCACGATGTTCATCGTCGGCGCGGCGATGAGCGTGGTGATCCGGCTGGAGCTGGCACAACCCGGCCTGCAGTTCGTCAAGCCGGAGTTCTTCAACCAGATGACCACCGTGCATGCACTGGTGATGATCTTCGGTGGCGTGATGCCGGCCTTCGTCGGCCTGGCCAACTGGATGATCCCGCTGCAGATCGGCGCGCCGGACATGGCCTTGCCGCGCATGAACAACTGGTCGTTCTGGCTGCTGCCGGTGGCCTTCGGCATGTTGCTGGTGACCTTGTTCCTGCCCGGTGGCGCACCGGCCGGTGGTTGGACGTTGTACCCGCCGCTGTCACTGCAGGGTGGCTACAACGTGGCCTTCAGCGTATTCGCCATCCACGTGGCCGGTGTCAGCTCGATCATGGGCGCGATCAACATCATCGCCACCGTGCTCAACATGCGCGC
This sequence comes from Stenotrophomonas terrae, assembly GCF_039674165.1. Lineage (GTDB taxonomy): Bacteria > Pseudomonadota > Gammaproteobacteria > Xanthomonadales > Xanthomonadaceae > Stenotrophomonas > Stenotrophomonas terrae_A. Next base: position 18,577 of record NZ_JBDJMY010000006.1, on the reverse strand, counting down.
ACCCGGCATCGATCTGCTGAAGATGCCGATCTTCTGCTGGACTTGGCTGATCACCGCCTTCCTGCTGATCGCGGTGATGCCGGTATTGGCCGGTGCGGTGACCATGCTGCTGACCGACAAGTTCTTCGGCACCAGCTTCTTCAACGCTGCCGGTGGCGGTGACCCGGTGATGTACCAGCACATCTTCTGGTTCTTCGGTCACCCCGAGGTCTACATCATGATCCTGCCGGCGTTCGGCGTGGTCAGCGAGATCCTGCCGACCTTCAGCCGCAAGCCGCTGTTCGGCTACCAGGCGATGGTCTACGCCACTGCCGCCATCGCCTTCCTGTCCTTCATCGTGTGGGCGCACCACATGTTCACGGTGGGCATGCCGCTGGGTGGCGAGATCTACTTCATGTTCGCCACCATGCTGATCTCCATCCCGACCGGGGTGAAGGTGTTCAACTGGGTCAGCACGATGTGGGAGGGCTCGTTGACGTTTGAAACGCCGATGCTGTTCTCCATCTCGTTCGTGATCCTCTTCACCATCGGCGGTTTCTCCGGCCTGATGCTGGCCATCGTGCCGGCCGACTACCAGTACCACGACACCTATTTCGTGGTGGCGCACTTCCATTACGTGCTGGTGACCGGCGCGGTATTGGCGCTGATCGCGGCGGTGTATTACTGGTGGCCGAAGTGGACTGGCCGCATGTACAACGAGTTCTGGGGCAAGTTTCATTTCTGGTGGACGATGGTATTCGTCAACCTGCTGTTCTTCCCGCAGCACTTCCTCGGCCTGGCTGGCATGCCGCGGCGTATTCCGGACTACAACCCGGTGTTCGCCGACTGGAACCTGATCAGCTCGATTGGCGCATTCGGCATGTTCGCCACCCCATTCATGATGGCGGCGATCCTGCTGCACTCGCTGCGCAACGGTAAGCGTGCCGAAGCGCGCGCCTGGGAAAGTGCCAAGGGCCTGGAGTGGACCATTCCCTCGCCGGCACCTGCGCATACCTTCACCGTGCCGCCGGTGATCAAGCCGGGCGATCTGGCGCATGACGACGTGAGCCATTGAGGAGCCCGGCAATGAACAGCAACGAGCATTTCCAAGCTGAGGAGATGGCGCTGCGCAAGCGCCGCTCGCGGCGCACCGCGCTGGTGGTTGGCCTGATCGCGGTCGCGGTGTATGTCGGCTTCATCCTGTCCGGGGTGCTGGCGAGTTGACCACGCCGGCGCCCGCACCCAAGCCCAAACCCAATGCCGGCCTCGGTCGGCTGATCGGCGTGGCCTTTGCGGTGTTCGTGCTGACCTTCTCGCTGGTGCCGCTGTACCGCATCGCCTGCGAAAAGGTATTTGGCGTGCGGCTGGAGCGCGGCGCCACCACGCATGAAACCAAGGCACATGCGGCCAACAGCAAGCGCACGGTGCGGGTGGAGTTCGATGGCGGCGTCAATTCCAAGCTGCCCTGGGCCTTCCATCCGGAAAAGCTGACGATGGACGTGGTGCCGGGCGAGTTGAACGAGGCCCTGTACTTCGCCCGCAACGACAGCGAACGCGCGCTGGTCGGCAGTGCGGTGCCGTCGGTGGCGCCGGCGCGGGCTTCGGGCTACTTCAACAAGACCGAATGTTTCTGCTTCACCGCGCAGACCCTGCAGGCAGGGGAGAAGCGCGAGATGCCGGTACGTTTCATCGTCGACCCGGACCTGCCGGCCGACGTCAACACGATCACCTTGTCCTACACCTTCTACAAGAACGATGCGCTGACCGAGCAGCTGGCCCCGGCAACCGCCGCGGCCGCTGCCCACGCAGCTCCCTGATCACGGACCCGGAAGCAACGCCATGGCCCATAACGCCCCTGATGCCAACGTCTACTTCGTGCCTAGCAGCAGCAAATGGCCGTTTGTAGGATCGATCGCGATGCTGGTGATGATGGTCGGGGTAGCCAGCTGGCTCAACGACGCCAGCTGGGGCCGTTGGACCTTCTTCACCGGCGTGGCGATGCTGGTGTTCACCCTGTTCCTTTGGTTCGGCGATGTCATCCGCGAATCGGTGGGCGGCAACTACAACCGGCAGGTGGATGGTTCGTTCCGGATGGGGATGATCTGGTTCATCTTCTCCGAGGTGATGTTCTTCGCCGCGTTCTTCGGTGCGCTGTTCTACACCCGCAACATGGGCCTGCCGTGGCTGGGTGGTGAAGGCCATGGCGTATTGACCAACGAATACCTGTGGGACGGTTACTCGGCCGCGTGGCCGACCAACGGCCCGGCCGATATCGGCGGTGCGTTCCAGACCATCCCGGCCTGGGGCCTGCCACTGATCAATACCTTGATCCTGCTGACCTCCGGCGTGACCCTGACCATTGCCCATCACGCGCTGAAGGCGGGCAACCGCAAGCAGCTGCTGATCTGGCTGGGCCTGACTGTCGTGCTGGGCTGCGTGTTCCTGTTCTTCCAGGCCGAGGAATACATCCACGCCTACAAGGAATTGAACCTGACCCTGGGCTCGGGCATCTACGGCTCGACGTTCTTCATGCTGACCGGCTTCCACGGCGCACATGTGCTGCTGGGGACGATCATGCTGCTGGTGATGTGGTTCCGCGCCGCCAAGGGCCACTTCACCCGCGACAACCACTTCGGTTTTGAAGCTGCCGCGTGGTACTGGCACTTTGTCGACGTGGTGTGGCTGATGCTGTTCCTGTTCGTCTACGTGCTTTGATCACGGTACCGGGAGTGGGGAATGGGGAATCGGAGGTGTGCGGCATCCGCTCCTACTTCCACCATTCCCGATTCCCTTTCACCCATTCGCGGCTTTCAGCCGCCAACCCCATGTGGCTTGATCCAGCCCATATAGATGCTCAGCGCGACCAGCAGGATCAACACTACTGACAGCGCGATACGCCGCGTCAACGCATTGACCGTCCGTTTGGTCTGGCCGCGATCGATCATCAGGTAATAGAGGCCGGCTCCAAGATTCCAGACGATGACGATCAAGAACGCGATCACCAACAGGGTCTTCAACGAATCATTCATGCGTGGCTCGTTCGGTGGGAAGGCAGTGCTATATCACCCGCTTGGCGGCAGCTTGTCATGACGCGACAGCACACGGCCATCTTCGGCTGGAGCCTGGCACTGCTGGTAGCGGCCCTGTTCTGCGTGCTGGGCGGCTGGCAGCTGCAGCGCATGCACCAGAAGGAGGCCCTGCTCGCGCAGCTGCCACCGGGCCGCGAGGCCGCAGTCAGCCTTGCCGAGGCTGCCGCCGCGCCGGACGCCCTGCATTGGGTGGCAGATCAGCTGCAGTTCCTGCCGGCCACGGTGCTGCTAGACAACCAGCTGCGTGATGGCCGTGCCGGCATCAAGGTTTACCAGCCGGCGCGCGCAGCCACCGGCACCGTGGTGCTGGTCGATCTGGGCTGGCTGCCGTTGCCGGCTGACCGCAGCCTGCCGGCCATCAACACGCTGCAGGGCACGCAGGCCGTGCAGGGCCTGTGGGCGCCGGCACCGGCAAGCGGCATTGCCCTGGGCCCGGCCTTGACCGCAACCACCCAGCCGCAGACATGGCTGGCCACGCGTATCGACCTGCCTGCCATTGCTGCGCAGTTGCAGCTGGGCAACGGCGCGTTGGCGCCGAAGGTGCTTCGCCTGGATCCGGCAATGCCGCTGGGGTATGCACGTGACCTGGACCTGCTGCCCAATACCTTGCCGCCATCGCGGCATCTTGGGTATGCGGTGCAATGGTTTGCGATGGCCTTGGCGGTGTTGCTGATTGCGCTGGTGTTGCAGTTCAGGAGGCGCAGGACGGCGGGAGTTGGGAATGGGGGTTAGGTTGGAGCTGGGCCAAAGCCAAAGCCAAAGCCAAAGCCAAAGCCAAAGCCAAAGCACCCCTCCCCAACCCTCCCCTTGGCTACGCCAAAGGGAGGGGGCAGATCGCCGCGCCGTCGCTTTGGTCCTTGCTCCTGCTTTTGCCGTTGAATTTCCCCCTCCCTTTCACCAAAGGTGAAGGGGAGGGTCGGGGAGGGGTGCTTTCAGCCTTTGCTTCTGCTTCTGCTCTTGCTCCAGCGCCAGCGCCAGTGCCAGTGCCAGCTCCAGCTCCAGCTCCAGCTCCAGCTCCAGCCCCAGCTCCAGCTCCAGCTTCTGCCCCAACCACTCTCCGTCGCCAGCTCTAAAAGAACCCAGCCATGAACGCACTCACTCCCGACCAGCTCGCCACCCGCAACCGCGGCCGCCGGGTACTGCTGCTGATCTTCGCCATGTTCTTTGGTTCGATGGCGTTGGCCGGCATCCTGCGCTTCTCCGGCTGGACACCGCAGATCAACCGCCATCATGGCGAACTGCTGCAGCCGGCGGTGGACTTGCGCAGCGAGCAGCTGCAGCTGGCCAATGGCCAGGCCTACGACTGGAACCCCGGCGAGCGCCACTGGCGCATCCTGCTGGCGCCGCCGGCAGACTGCGCACCTGCCTGCGTCACTTTGTCGCAGCAATTGGACAAGGTGTGGCAGTTGTTCGGGCATAACGCGGATAATGTCGAGATATTGTGGCTGGGCACGCCGCCTGAACAGGTGGCCGCCACGCCGGCACTGAAGGTGCTGCAGCCCCAGCCTGCGTTCCGGGCCAAGCTGCCGGGTGTTGATGACCCGGCCGGTACCCCGGTGTATGTGATTGATCCCAATGGCTTTGTGGTATTCCGCTATGCGCCGGGTTTTGAACCGGGTGGATTGCGGGCTGATCTATCCAAGCTGTTGAAACTGATGTGAGTTCCGTTCGATGAATGCCTCCGCGCGTCCGGCGCTGTACCGCAATTTCCACCGACTGGCGTGGTTCGCACTGATCATGACGGCGAGCACGATCATGTTCGGCTCGTTCGTGCGCCTGTCCGATGCCGGCTTGAGCTGCCCGGATTGGCCTACCTGCTATGGCCGCGTGACCTGGCCGCAGACGCAGATGGAAGCGGCCCAGCATGTGGCCAGCGAGATCCGTCCGCTGGAAACCCACAAGGCCTGGCGCGAACAGGTGCATCGCTTCCTGGCCGGCCTGCTTGGTGTTGAAGTACTGACGCTGGCGCTGCTGGCGGCGCGCCGGCGCAAGCGTGGCATTGCCCAGATCGTCACCGCCTCGGTGCTGGTGGCCATAGCCATACCCTTGTACATGCGCGGCGAACATGTGGCCGCCAGTGTGCTGGCCATCGGCGGTGAAGCGATCCTGCTGCGGGCGGCGCTGCGCTGGTCCAACATCGACCTGGCGCGCGCGGCGGTGCTGACCCTGGCGGTGGTGATCTTCCAGGCCCTGCTTGGCATGTGGACGGTGACCTGGCTGCTCAAACCCATCGTGGTGATGGGGCATCTGCTCGGCGGCATGGCGATGTTCTCGTTGCTGGCATGGATGGCGTGGAAGGCCACCGACCTGCCGATCACCTTGGCCGAGGAGCCGCGCCTGCGCTGGTGGCTGCGTGCCGCGGTGGCAATGGTGGTGCTGCAGATCGCGCTCGGCGGCTGGGTCAGCGCCAACTACGCGGCGCTGGCCTGCGGCGGCGGCAGCGCCTCGCTGGACAACTTCCCGCGCTGCGTCAGCCAATGGTGGCCGCAGCAGAACTACAGCGAAGGCTTCACTCTGTGGCGTGGCATCGGTGTGGACTACGAAGGTGGCGTGCTCGATGGCGCCTCACGTATCGCCATCCAGATGGCGCACCGCATGTTCGCGGTAGTGGTGGCGCTGTATCTGCTGGTGTTGTCGGTACGCATGTTCCGTTTGCCGGGCATGCGCGGTTGGGCAAGCACGCTGATCGCGCTGGTGCTGTTGCAGGTCACGCTGGGCGTGCTCAACGTCAAGCTGGCGTTGCCGCTGGTGGTGGCGGTGATGCACAGCGGCGGTGCGGTTGCCCTGTTGTTTGTATTGGTCACGCTGCTGGCGCGGCTGCGCGCTCCGGAGTGAATGATGCGTACAACATGGCGTGATTACTGGGACCTGACCAAACCTAAGGTGGTGGCACTGATTGTGTTCACCGCCCTGGTCGGCATGTGCCTGGCCATTCCCGGCCTGCCGACCACCGCGCAGGTGGTGACCGGTCTGCTGGGCTTCCTCGGCATCTGGTTGTCGGCATCGGCGGCGGCGGCCATCAATCAGCTGCTGGATGCGCGCATCGACGCACAGATGGCGCGTACGTCCTGGCGCCCGCTGGTGGTGGGCAAGGTCTCGCCGCGGCAGGTGCTGGTGTTTGCCGGCGCGTTGACCGCGTTGTCGATGACCATCCTGGTGCTGTGGGTGAACGTGATCACCGCGGTGCTCACCTTCGCCTCGCTGATCGGCTATGCGGTGGTCTACACCGTCTACCTGAAGCGTGCGACCTCGCAGAACATCGTCATCGGCGGCCTGGCTGGCGCGACGCCGCCGCTGCTGGGCTGGGCGGCGATCACCGGCATGCAGGGCAGCTCGGATTGGGCCTACGCCTCGCTGCTGGTGCTGATCATCTTCATCTGGACCCCGCCGCATTTCTGGGCGCTGGCGATCTTCCGCCGCGCCGATTACGCCAAGGCCGAGATCCCGATGTTGCCGGTAACCCACGGCGTGCCACACACCCGCAAGCAGATCCTGGCGTACTCGATGGTGCTGGCGGTGGTGACGCTGCTGCCGGTGGCGATCGACATGAGCGGCATGTTCTACCTGGGCGGGGCCACGGTGTTGAACATCGTCTTCCTCTGGTACGCATGGAAAATGCAGAACCCGCCGGACGAAATGTTCAACATGAAGATGTTCGGCTATTCCATCGTCTACCTGATGGCGCTGTTCGCCTTCCTGCTGGTCGACCATTGGCTGTTGCCCTGGTTGTGACCCAGCACTGAAAAGGCCGGCGAAAGCCGGCCTTTTTTATTCAAACAACGGCAACTGCGATTGTGGGAGCTGCGTGGTTGTGGGAGCGGCGTCAGCCGCGAAGCTGATGATATTTCCGTTTGGGGTTGGATCTGCAACCGCTGAATGTTTGATTGCAGTTTGCGCTGGCATCGGATGCATTGGTGGCTTCGCGGCTTACGCCGCTCCCACAACCGCTTCCCCGGGCTACGTGTCTTCGGGATCTCGGGGAACGCCCCTGCCGAGCATGGCTCGGCACTACGCTCCCTTCCTTTGCCGCAGGAAAGGGGATGGTTGGGGAGGGGTTGCTGTGCTTGATGTAGTGCCGAGCCATGCTCGGCAAAGGGCTTTACCAGTAAGGCCTCCGCCGAGCATGGCTCGGCACTACCAACTTCGGTGTCGATTATTGCTGCTTTGATTCAGCGTTCTGCTTCGCATACCGCTGCGCCACCATCGAGCAGACGATCAGCTGGATCTGGTGGTAGATCATGATCGGCAGCACGATCGCGCCGAGGCTGCCGCCAGCAAACAACACCTTGGCAATTGGCACGCCGGTGGCCAGGCTCTTCTTGGAGCCGCAGAACATGATGGTGATCTGGTCGGCGCGGTTGAAGCCAAGCCGCCGCGCCAGCCAGGTGATGCCGGGCATCGCGATCGCCAGCAACACCACCGCAACCAAGGCAGCAGCCAGCAATGACAACGGCGGGGTCTTGCTCCACAGGCCTTCGCTGACCGATTCGCCAAAGGCTGCATAGACCACCAGCAGCACTGTGCCTTGGTCGGTGTAACGCAGCAACGGCCGCTGCCGCTCTATCCAACTGCCGATCCACGGCCGCAGCAGATGCCCAAGCACGAACGGCACCAACAGCTGCAGCATGATCGCGCCCACCGCATGCAGCGGGTTGGCCATGCCGCCCTGCGAGCCGGCCAGCACCGTCATCAGCAACGGGGTCAGGAACACGCCGAGGATGCTGGACAGGGAAGCCGCACACACCGCCGCCGGCACATTGCCACCGGCAATCGACGTAAAGGCAATCGAGGATTGCACGGTCGAGGGCAGCGCACACAGGAACAGCACGCCGATGTAGAGCTCAGGTGTCAGTGCCCAGCCGGCCAGCGGCTTCATCGCCAATCCCAATACCGGGAACAGCACGAAGGTACAGACCAGGATGGTGATGTGCAGGCGCCAGTGCAGCAGCCCGGCAACGATGGATTCACGCGGCAGGCGCGCGCCGTGCAGGAAGAACAGCGCGGCGATGGCGATATCGGTGAAGTGGTCGAAGCCCTTGGCGGCGGCGCCAGTGAGCGGCAGCACGCTGGCCAGTACGACGGTTCCGAGCAGTGCGAGGGTGAAGTTGTCCGGTCGCAGTCGCGACCACCAGCGTGTCATGTCGGCCAGGCCTCCTGATCAGGGTGTGGGTACTTCCAATGCAGCGCGTACAGCCGGTTCCAATGACGTCATGCCGGCGTCACGGCCGAGTTTGAGTGCGTCATCCACCGATGCACCGTTGATGCGGGCATCAATCAGTGACAGCAGTGCGCCGGCGCGGTTGGACGAGGCGCAATGCAGCAGTGTCTTGCCGCTGTCCTGCTTGAGCAGGCGGTCCAGTGTGCGGGCATTGGCTTCGCTGATGTCGGCGGCGCCGGCGATGGGCAGGCGCACATAACGCAGGCCCAGTTGTTCGGCCAGTGCGGCCTCGTCATAGCCGCGATCTTCCTCCGGCCGGCGCAGGTCGATGATGCTGGTGACGCCATTGGCGGCGGCATCGCGCAGCTGCTGCGCACTGGGCTGGCCAGCGGTGATCAGGTCTGGCCGTGCTTGGCGCAGCGTCGCATCACCCGCGAAGGCGTTGGCGCAGAGCGTGAGCATGAGGAGCAGTGGCAGGCGGTAGCGGTACATGCGGATGCTCCGTTGCAGGTTGTCAGAGGCGCAGGCTGGCGCGTGCCTTGAGCAGCTCGCGCAGTTCGTACTTGTCGGTCTCGTCCAGGCCTTGCTGGCGCTGCTTGGCCTGCAGTTCGTCCAGCCGCTGGGTCAGCAGTTGTTTCTCCAGCTGCATCACCGCGTCCTGCAGTTCCTGCGCCCACAGCGCTTCATCGCCGGGCAGAGCCTGCGCGGCCAGCTTGTGCAGGGCGGCCTGTTCTTCGCGATCGTTGAAGTGTTCGAGCAGGGCGCCGGTGCTGATGTCCGGGCGTTGCTGCACCAGCGCCATCAGTTCGACCAGCAACTCGATGCCGGGCAGGCGCAGGCCGCCGATGGCGTGGTGGCCCTCCAACGTCATTACCAAGGATGGCTGCTGCAGCAGGATGGCGATGGCCGCACGCACCAGGCTGCGCTTCTGCGCTGGCACGGCGTTGTTGCGCATCGGCGGACGCGGCGCAGGTGCTGTGGCAGCGCTGCTGGTGTTGCCAATGCCGGTCAGGCGCGCCAGCTCCTGCTTCATCAGGTCGCCGAAAGCGCCATCGGGAATCTGCGCCAGCATTGGTTTTGCGCGTTCGGCCAGGCGTGCCTTGCCGTCCAGCGTACCGAGGTTGATCTCGCGGCTGAGCTCGTCGAAGAAGAACTGCGACAGCGGCGTGCCCTGCTTGAGCCGCGCATCGAAAGCCTCGGCGCCTTCCTTGCGCACGATGGTGTCCGGGTCCTCGCCATCGGGCAGGAACAGGAAGAAGGCCTGGCGGCCATCCTTCATGCGCGGCAGCACCGACTCCAGTGCGCGCCAACCGGCGCGGCGACCGGCGGCATCACCGTCGAAGCAGAAGTACACATCCGGCGCGTTGCGGAACAGCAGCTCGGCATGATCGGGGGTGGTTGCCGTGCCCAGCGTCGCCACCGCCTGGGTGACGCCGAACTGGAACAGGCTGACCACGTCCATATAGCCTTCAACCACGATCAGGCGTTCGATCTTCTGGTTGGCCTGACGGACCTGCCACAGGCCGTACAGTTCGCGGCCCTTGTGGAACAGCGCGGTTTCCGGCGAGTTGAGGTACTTGGGGCCGTCGTCCTTTTCCATGACCCGGCCGCCGAAGGCGATGACCCGGCCACGGCGGTCGAAGATGGGGAACATCACCCGGTCGCGGAACTTGTCGTAAACGTGGCCGCGGTCGTTCTTGGAGAACAGGCCCACCCGTTCGAGCAGCTTCATGCGCCGCTCGTCCTTGCCCAGTGCATCCTTCAGCGCGCTGTAGCCATCCGGCGCATAACCGATGGCGAAGCGCGTGCGGGTATCGGCATCTACGCCACGGCCGTCGAGGTAGGCAAGGGCCTTGTCGTTGCCTTCCAGCTGCTTCTGGAAGAAGCGGGTGGCGGCATCCAGCGCCGAGTACTGGTCGCGGCTGTCGTCCTGCTGCTGCGGCGTGCGGGCATTGGTTTCGCGCGGGATTTCCATGCCCACGCGCTTGGCCAGTTCATCCACCGCATCGAGGAACTCGAGGCGGTCGTAATTCATCAGGAAGCTGATCGCGGTGCCATGCGCGCCGCAGCCGAAGCAATGGTAGAACTGCTTGGTCGGCGAGACCGTGAACGAGGCCGAGCGCTCGTCATGGAACGGGCAGCGCGAAGCATATTCCTTGCCCTGGCGCTTGAGCGGCAAGCGTGAACCCACCACCTCGACGATGTCGGTGCGGGCCAGCAGGTCGTCAATGAACGCGTCGGGAAGTCGGGCCATGCGGCAAATGAGCAGCGCCGCCGGTTGGCGGGGGCGCGATGAAAGGGGAACAGGCAGTGTACTAGGCTGGGCTGCTGCTGGTTGCGGGTTGGGCTTGATGGTTTTCAGTCAAAGGCGCAGAGCTACCCCTCCCCAGCCCTCCCCTTCGCTGCGCGAAAGGGAGGGGGCAACGGCTGCAGCCTTCGTCATTTTGCGAACTGCAGCTCTTGCCCCCTCCCTTTCGCGCAGCGAAGGGGAGGGTTGGGGAGGGGTAGCTGTCGCCCTTGCTTCCACATCAATCCACAGCCCCAGCATCAACCCCCGCAGCCGCCACCTTGCGCCGCGCATACACCCGCTCATCAATCACCGCGGTGATCAGCGCGCCGCCAAAGAACACCACGCTGGCGTAGTAGATCCAGATCAGCATGATCACCAGCGTGCCCATTGAGCCGTAGGCGCTGCCCGGCGCGGCGTTGGCGATGTACAGGCCGATCGCATAACGGCCCAGCGCGAACAGCACCGCGGTGATGACGCCGCCGAGGAAGGCTTGGCGCCAGTCCACCGGCCGGTCCGGCAGGTAGTGGTAGAGAAAGGCGAAGCCCAGCGCATACAGCAGCAGGGTGGTGATGTAGCCCACCGCCGGCAAGGCCGAGGGCAGGTGCGAGAAAATCACCTGCAGGGCGGTGGTGGCGACCATCGACACGATCAGCAGGAAGCCCAGCGCCAATACCACGCCGGCGGAGAACACCCGCTTCTTCAGCCAGCCGAACACCCCCTCGAAGCGCTTGGAGTCGCTGCGGAAAATCAGGTTCAGCGCTGCCTGCAGCTGGGCGAACACCACGGTGGCGCCGATGAAAAGCAGCACCAGGCTCCAGATGCCGGCGAACGAGCCCAGGTCCGGCTGCGCGCTGGCGTTGGTGATCACCGTGCGCGCGACCTCGGCCACGCTGGGGCCTGCCAGTGAGCCGATCTGGTCGATCAGTGTCTGTTGTGCAGGTGGGTACAGTGAGGCGGTCAACCAAAGCAGCAGGACCAGCAGCGGCGCCAGCGACAGCAGCGTATAGAAGGCCAGTGAGGCGGCCTGGGTCATCACATCGGTTTCGACGAAGCGGCGGACCAGAGCGGCCGGCAGGCTTTGCTGGAGCAGCTCCAGGCGGGATTTGAACGTGTGCAGGGTGGGGCGGGTGAGGGGCATCAGGGTTTGATGTGGCGTGAAGACAGGGTTCTGTTCTAGCAAAGCCGGGCTTCGGAGCGGGTGAATGGGGGAGGTCCTCGCCGGCCAAATCCGCCCACACCCGTAGTGCCGAGCCATGCTCGGCAGGGGCTTTCCCGGTAATACACGACGATGTGGGAGCGGCGTCAGCCGCGAAGCCACATATCCCTCAGATTGCAGGCAAGCAGGTGATTCCAGCGCCGCCAGCTTCGCGGCTGACGCCGCTCCCACAAAAGCAAGTGGCAGCGCGGCATCTGTAGTGCCGAGCCATGCTCGGCAGGGGCTCTCCCGGCAATACACAACGATGTAGGAGCGGCGTAAGCCGCGAAGCCACATATCACTCAAATTGCAGGCAGGCCGGTGATTCCAGCACTGCCAGCTTCGCGGCTCATGCCGCTCCCACAAAAAGCATATGGGCAAGAAACGACAAAGCCCGCGCGGGGCGGGCCTTGTCGGTACAGGCTTGGCAGCTGGGATCAGCCGGCCAGGGCCTGCTTGACCAGCTTGGACACCAGGCCCATGTCGGCCTGGCCAGCCAGCTTGGGCTTGAGCACGCCCATCAGCTTGCCGATGTCGGCAGCGCTGCTGGCGCCGGTCTCGGCCTTGGCAGCGTCAATCGCGGCCTGGATCTCGGCTTCGCCCATCTTGGCCGGCACGTAGCGCTCGATCACCACGATCTCGTCGCGCTCGATCACGGCCAGGTCTTCACGGTTGGCGGCTTCGAACTGGGTGACCGAGTCCTTGCGCTGCTTGACCATCTTGTCCAGCACGGCAATCACGTCGGCGTCGGTCAACTCGATGCGCTCGTCCACTTCGCGCTGCTTGATGGCGGCATTGATCAGGCGGATCACGCCCAGCGAGTGCTTGTCGCCGCTCTTCATGGCGGCCTTCATGTCTTCGAACAGCTGTTGCTTCAGGCTCATGGAGCACCTCTTTGGGTCGGGAATAGGAGGGAAGAGACGTCAGCATTGCTGGCATCTGGAACGCAAAAAGCCGGCGACGCTTGCGCGTGCCGGCTTTCACCCCAGTACGGAAGGCCGGAGCCCCCCGTTCAGGAGTCGCGTACGATCAGTACAGGCGCTGACGCTTGGTGACGTCGCGCGAGGAACGACGCAGCTGGCGCTTCACGGCAGCAGCGGCCTTGCGCTTGCGTTCCTGGGTCGGCTTTTCGTAAAACTCGCGCTTGCGGGTTTCGGCCAGCACGCCGGCCTTTTCGCAAGTGCGCTTGAAGCGGCGAAGAGCAAACTCAAAGGGTTCGTTCTCGCGGACTTTAACGCTGGGCATGGAATCTCCGGGGACTCAGTAGAAAAACCGGGTCATACCCGGTGAGCCGCGCATTATAGTCCCTTTGAACAGACGTGCAACCCCCTTGGATTTGGCGGGGGCGTCAGACAGGTTCACAATACGCCTTATGAAAGTCCTTGGCATTGAATCTTCCTGCGATGAGACGGGCGTAGCCGTCTATGACACCTCCTTTTCCGGGGCGGCTGCGCTGCGTGCGCATGCCGTTTACAGCCAGATCGCGCTGCATGCTGAATACGGCGGCGTGGTGCCGGAGCTGGCCAGCCGCGACCACGTGCGCAAGACCCTGCCGCTGATCCGGCAGACCCTGGACGAGGCTGGCATCGCCATTTCCGAGATCGAGGGCGTGGCCTACACCGCCGGCCCCGGCCTGGTCGGGGCGCTGCTGGTGGGCGCCGGCGTGGCCCGGTCGTTGGCCTGGGGCCTGGATGTGCCGGCCATCGGCGTACACCATATGGAAGGCCACCTGCTGGCACCGCTGATGGAAGACGACCCGCCGCAGGCGCCGTTCGTGGCGCTGCTGGTCTCCGGTGGCCATACCCAGCTGATCGCGGTGGACGCCATCGGCAAGTACCGCCTGCTCGGCGAGACCCTCGACGATGCCGCCGGTGAGGCTTTCGACAAGACCGCCAAGATGATGGGCCTGCCGTACCCGGGCGGCCCGCAGCTGGCCAAGCTGGCCGAGCTCGGCACCCCGGGGCGCTACAAGTTCACCCGGCCGATGACCGACCGGCCGGGGCTGGATTTCAGCTTCTCCGGTCTGAAGACCCAGGTGCTGATGGCCTGGCGCGACAGCGACCAGACCGATCAGACCCGCGCCGACATCGCCCGTGGCTTCGAGGACGCGGTGGTGGATACGCTGGCGATCAAGTGTGGCCGCGCGCTGGATGCGGCCGGTTGCGACGTATTGGTGGTGGCCGGCGGCGTCGGCGCCAACAAGCGCCTGCGCGCCAAGCTGCAGGACGCTGCCCAGCGCCGTGGCGGCCGGGTCTGCTTCCCGCGCCCGGAACTGTGCACCGACAATGGCGCGATGATCGCCTTCGCCGGTGCCCTACGCCTGCAGGCCGGCCAGCACGGTCCGGCCGAGATCAAGGTGACGCCGCGCTGGGACATGGCCTTGTTGCCGCCACTGCAGGGCTGAAAAGCAGGCCTGCCGTGCTCGTCCACGGCAGGCTCAGTCTGCTGCCGTTACCATGTCGTATTCATCCAATACGACAGATGCAATGGACAAGGTATTCATCGAAGGGCTCGAAATCGACGCCCTGATCGGCATCTACGACTGGGAACGGCGCATCCGCCAGACCCTGGTGTTCGATCTGGAAATGGGTTTTGACAACCGCAAGCCGGCCGCCAGCGACGACATCGTCGACACGCTGAACTACAAGGCCGTCAGCAAGCGCTTGATGGAGTTCGTACGCGCCTCCGACTTCGGTCTGGTGGAGACGCTGGCCGAGCGCTGCGCGCAGATCGTGCTGGACGAGTTCAATGTGCAATGGCTGCGGCTGAAGCTGAGCAAGCCCGGTGCGGTGCGCGGTGCGCGCGCGGTCGGGGTGATCATCGAGCGCAGCCGCGCAGCGGCGTGAGCCAGCATGCATAAGGCCGGGCGTCCTGTGGCGCACGGCCTGGATGGTTTCCTGTTCGCACACGCCCAGCAGTGACGTGATGGGCCGGGCAGGGTGTTTCTGCAATACACGTAAAAGGAAGCGAGCACGATGGCGGTAATGGGAATTCGTTGGCTGGATCAGCTGGAAAACATGCTGGCGCCGTATCCAATGGCCTACCCGGCGGTGGTGCTGGCTGGCCTGGTGCTGGTGGCCTGGCTGGCCAACTTCGTCACCAAGCGTGTACTGCTGCGCGGCCTGCGTTCGATGATCGAACGCTTCTCCGGTCCCAATCACAACGCCAGGCAGCCGCTGCGGGTGATCGCGCGGCTGTCCAACATCGTGCCCTCGGTGGTGCTCGCCGCCGGCCTGAGCATCGTGCCGGAGCTGCCGCCCGGCCTGGTGCACGGCTTGAAGGCGCTGTGTCATGCCTGGACCGTGCTGACCATCGCAATGGCGGTGTCGCATGCGCTGGATGCCTTCAACGATTTCTACGAACGCCGCGCCGATGCCCGCAACAAGCCGATCAAGGGCTACCTGCAGGTCGTCAAGATCGTGGTGTTCGTGTTTGCCGGCCTGTCGATCGTGGCGATCCTGGTTGGTGTGGAGCTGCTGCACCTGGTCACCGGCCTGGGTGCGGCCACTGCGGTGTTCATGCTGATCTTCCAGGACACCATCCTGTCGCTGGTGGCCAGCGTGCAGATCAGTGGCGATGGCCGCGTGCGCATCGGCGACTGGATCGAGATGCCCAGCCAGAACGCCGATGGCGACGTGATCGACATCGCACTGCACACCGTCACCGTGCAGAACTGGGACAAGACCGTCACCACCATTCCGACCAAGAAGCTGGTCACCGAGTCGTTCAAGAACTGGCGTGGCATGCAGGAGTCGGGTGGGCGGCGGATCAAGCGTTCGATCTACCTGGACCAGCACAGTGTGCGTTTCCTGGATGGCGCCGGGCTCGAGCGGCTGGGCCAGATTGCGCTGCTGGATGATTATCTTGCCGGCAAGCAGCAGGAGCTGCAGCAATGGAACGCGCAGGTGGCGCAGGCGCACCCGGAGCCGGTCAATGCGCGCCGGCTGACCAACCTGGGCACGTTCCGCGCGTACGTGGAGCTGTACCTGCGGCACAACCCCGGCATCCACCAGGACATGACCCTGCTGGTGCGGCAGATGGCACCCACCCCGCAAGGCCTGCCGCTGGAGATCTACTGCTTCACCTCCTCGATCGCCTGGGCAAAGTACGAAGCCATCCAGTCGGACATGTTCGACCACCTGCTGGCGATCCTGCCGGAGTTTGGCCTGCACGTATTCCAGGAATCCAGCGACGCGATGCTGATGACCGCGCGCGACCAGCGCGACCGGCAACCCTAGCGCCAGCCGCGCACTGTAGTGCCGAGCCATGCTCGGCAGGGGCCCTGCCAACAAACCCGAAACACCAACCTGCACTGTGTGCCCAGCCATGCTCGGCAGGCGAGAGGACGCACTGTAGTGCCGAGCCATGCTCGGCAGCGCCGTACCGTTAAACCCCCAGCACAGCAGAACTCAGCTCCACCACTGCACCCCGCGCGCCAACCGCTTAACGAACGGGGCGCTAGAATCCCCGCCTGCTTGTGTTTACCAAGGAACACCGGTGTCCCCCGACCGCATTGAATCCCTGATCGCGCGCATGACCGTCGACGAAAAAGTCGGCCAGCTGAGCGTATTCGCCGACATGGGCCGCCCCTTCGCGCCGGACGTGAACCCCGAGGCCAACGTCCGCAACGCCGAGCAGGTGCTGGAGCAGGTGCGTGCTGGCCGCGTGGGCTCACTGTTCAACGGCGTCGGCGCCGAACTGGGCCGGCGCCTGCAGCAGGTGGCATTGGAAGAAAGCCGCCTTGGCATTCCGCTGATCCTCGCATCGGACGTGATCCATGGCATGCGCACGGTGTTCCCGATACCGCTGGGGGAAGCCGCAAGTTTCGAGCCCGAGCTGGCCCGGCGCACCGCGCGCGCCACCGCCATCGAGGCCACCGCCGCAGGCATCCACTGGACCTATGCACCGGCCGTGGATATCGCCCGCGACCAACGCTGGGGGCGTGGTGCCGAAGGTGCGGGCGAAGACGTGCTGCTGAGCTGTGAATTCGCCGCGGCCCGCGTGCGCGGCTTCCAGGGCGATGATCTGAAAGCCGCCGATTCGCTGCTGGCTACCCCCAAGCACTTCGCCGCCTATGGCGCCGTTGCCGCAGGCATGGAGTACGCGCAGGTTGATATCTCGCTGCAGACACTGCGCGATGTGCACCTGCCGCCCTTCAAGGCGGCGTTGGATGCAGGCGCCTTGTCATTGATGAGCGCCTTCAACGACATCAATGGCGTGCCCGCCAGCGCCAACCGCGCGCTGCTGACCGACCTGCTGCGCAACGAGTGGAAGTTCGAAGGCGTGGTGGTGTCCGATTACACCGCCGACATGGAACTGATCGCGCACGGCTATGCAGCCGATGAAGTGGACGCCACCCGCAAGGCGTTCCTCGCCGGGCTGGACCTGAGCATGCAGAGCGGTTTCTACGACCAGCATCTGGCCGGGCTGGTGCACGCTGGTGAGGTGCCGATGGCGGCGCTGGATGCATCGGTACGGCGCATCCTGCGGCTGAAGGATGCGATCGGCCTGTTCGACAACCCCTATCGCTCGCTCGACCCCGCACGCGAAGCCGATCAATCACATATCGCCGAGCATGATGCGCTGGCGCGCGATGCCGCGCGGCGCTCGGTAGTGTTGTTGAAGAACCAGGGTGAGCTGCTGCCGCTGAAGAAGCAGGGGCAGAAGATCGCCTTGATTGGTCCGTTCGTGCAGGACCGCGAGAATATCGAAGGTTGCTGGACGCTGTTCGGCGACAAGTCGCGTTACGTCACTCTGGAAAGCGGTATGCGCGCCGCATTGGCAGCGCATTCCGAACTGGAAATCGTACCGGGCTGTGGCTTGGAAGCACCGCTGGACGGTGGCATCGAGGCGGCAGTGGCCGCCGCGCAACGCGCCGATGTGGTGGTGTTGGCGATTGGCGAGCCGCAGCGCTACAGCGGTGAGGCGCAGTCGCGGGTGGAGATCACCGTGCCGCCGGCACAGCAGGCGCTGGCCGAAGCGGTTGCCGCGACCGGTACGCCGCTGGTGGTGGTGCTGCGCAATGGCCGCGCGCTGGCTCTGCAAGGTGCGGTACGTGATGCACAGGCCATTGCGGTGAGCTGGTATCTGGGCACGCAGAATGGCCACGCACTGGCCGATATCCTGTTTGGTGACTACAGCCCTTCGGCACGCTTGCCGGTGAGCTTTCCGCATGCGTCGGGCCAGCAGCCGTATTTCTACAGCCACCCGCGCAGCGGCCGCCCGGAACTGCCGACGATGTCGGAGTTCAAGTCGCGCTGGCGCGAGTTTCCCAATACCGCTTTGTACGCCTTCGGCCACGGCATCGGCTATACGCGTTTCGAATATGAAGCCCCGCGCCTGAGTGCCGCGCAGTTGGATTGGGACGGCGAGCTTGTCATCCGTACCCGCGTACGCAATCTCGGTGCGGTGGCGGGCGAGGAGGTGGTGCAGTTGTATGTGCACGATCGCGTCGCCAGCCGGGTACGGCCGGTGCGTGAGCTGAAGGCCTTCCAGAAGGTGGCCGTAGCTGTTGGAGCATCGGTGGAAGTGGAATTCCATCTGGACCGCGATCAGCTCGCTTTCACCGGGGTGGATGGCGAATACAGCGCTGAGCCGGGGATGTTTGATCTCTGGGTATGCACCTCGTCGGTGAGCGGCGAGGCGGTGAGCTTCGAGTTGCTCGGCCCCTGAGCCAAGTAGCCGCAGCAAGGTAGTGCCGAGCAATGCTCGGCAAGGGGGCTTTACCGGTAAGGCCTCTGCCGAGCATGGCTCGGCACTACCGAGGTTTTGGGCGAGGCCAGCTTCGCGGCTTACGCCGCTCCCACAAGCACTCTCCCCGTCCTGCGCGCTAAGCTCCAGGTGTAGTGCCGAGCCATGCTCGGCAA
>NZ_JBDJMY010000005.1:0-140361 GCF_039674165.1 Stenotrophomonas terrae | reverse complement strand
CTTGTTGTGGCGTGCCTGGCTCGGTTGGGGCGTTTTGGTTTTGTCCTTTGTCCGATCATGGCTCGGCACTACAGAAAAGCAGAAGGCGCGGATTGCTCCGCGCCTTCTTTGTTCAACTCACAAACCTGCGCTTAGAAGCGGGTCTTGAACTCCACACCCCACAGACGCGGCTCGTTGATGAAGCCGGTGAGGTTGTTGAAGTCGATGCCGCCGGTGGCGCGGATCTGGTTGGTGATGTTGCGGCCGTACACGGCCACGTCGTAATCACCATCGTTCCACTGGTAACCCACGCGCAGGCCGCCTTCCAGCAGCGACTTGCCGGTGAATTCCTTGGACTGGTACAGGAAGAAGTTCACTTCACTGCGGTAAGCCCAGTCGGTGAACACGTAGAGCTGGGTGCCATCGGCCAACGGCAGCGACCAGCGCGCGGTCATGTTGTGGGTCCACTCCGGTGCCTGCGGCAGCGAATTGCCGTTGATCAGCACCTTGCCATTGGCATCCAGCGGATTGGTCACGGTGCAGGAGAAGCAGCCGGCCACGCTCAGGTCGGCGTCCTTGATCTCGGTGTGGTTGTAGCCACTGCCCAGGGTGACCAGCAGGTTGTCGGTCAGGTAGGCCTGCAGATCCAGCTCGAAGCCCTTGCCCACGCTCTTGTCGGCATTGAGCAGGATATTGGCGTTGCCGGTGGAACCGCCGACGGCGGTGAGCTGCTGGTCCTTGACCCGGTAGTGGTAGACGCTGGCGTTCAAGCGCGCACGGTTGTCCCAGAAGTCGGCCTTTATGCCGGCTTCAAACGACAACACGGTTTCCGGATCGGCCACGGTCTTTTCGTTGAACGCGCCTGCCGACTGGATCGAGCTGCCGCGGAAGCCGGTGGCGACGCGGCCATAGACGTTGACGGTGTCATTGACGGCGTAGGTAGCCGAGAAATCCCAGTTGAACTTCTTGTCCTTGGTCGAGGCCGACAGGTAAGGATCAACCGCATCGCCGGCGGCGAAGGCTGCCTGCTGCGCGGCGAGCAGACCGGCCAGGTCGCACTTGGCCGACAGCACGCACGGCGAGAAACCGGTGTTCCAGTAGTCCTTGACCGTCAGATCCTTCTTGTCGATGGTGTAACGCGCACCGGCGCGCAGCTCCAGCTTGTCGGTAGCCTGGAAGGTCAGGCCGCCGAATACCGCCCAGGCATCATTGGTCTGGTTGATGCGCTGGAAGCCGTCCTGCTTGCTGCCGTTGGTGGTGTCGTAGCTGACGCTGTCGACGTCGTAATCTTCCTTGAAGTAGAACAGGCCGGTCTGCCAGTTCAGCGGGCCTTCGTTCTGCGATTCAAGACGCAGTTCCTGGGTCCACTGCGAGTGGCTGGGAATGCCATCGGCGGTTTCCGATGCGAACGGCACATCAGCGGTGAAGTACGGGCCCGAGGTACCGTCGATGTCGCCAACGCTGAAGGTGTCCACGGTTTCGTAACCAGTGATGGACGACAGCTTGTAGTTGCCCAGGTCCCAGCTCAGGCGTGCATTGGCGCCGCTGCTGTCCAGCTCGGAATGGTTGAGGCCGTCGATGGACACCTTGTTCTCATCGAAGCCGGGCACGAAATCGTTGCTGCCCTTCTTGAAGATGTTGCCGCGGAACAGACGTGCGGTGCCGTTGAGGTGACGCTTGTGCGCGCCCAACAGTGCTTCGAAGTTGTCGCCTTCGTACAGGAACTGCGCACGCACGGCCGACTCGTCATAGCCTTCCAGGCCGTCGTTCGGGCCCGGGCCGGTGTTCTTCACCCAGTCGTCGCGGCGCTGGTACAGGGCCGACACACGTGCCGACCAGCGCGCGCTCAATGCGCCGCCCACTGCAGCTTCCACGTTCCACAGGTTGTCGCTGCCGTAGCCGACCTTGCCGTAGCCTTCGAACTCCTGCGACGGGCGCACCGAGTCGAACTTGACCACGCCGGCCGGGGTGTTGCGGCCGAACAGCGAGCCCTGCGGGCCACGCAGCACTTCCACCTGCTCAACGTCGAAGATCGGGAAGCCCTTCAGGATCGGGTTTTCCTGCACGATGTCGTCGTACACCAGCGACACCGGCTGCGAGGTGTTCAGACGGAAATCGGTGTTGCCGTAGCCGCGGATGTAGAAGCGCGGGAACGCACGGCCGAACGAGGATTCGATGTTCAGGCTCGGCACGCGGCCGGACAGGTAACGCACATCGGTACCACCGGAGGCCAGCGCGTCGAGCTTCTCGCCGCTGACGGTGCTGATGGAAACCGGCACGTCCTGGATGTTTTCGACTTTGCGCGCCGCCGTCACCTTTACCGCATCCAGCGTGGATGCTTCCTTCTGGGCGGTGGTCGCGTCCTGCGCTGCAGCGGTGAAGGGCAATACGGCAAGAACGGCGACGAACAGCGGATGCGCTGCCGGCAAGCGGCGGCGAGCGGTACGGGTCGGGGACATGGCGAGACGGGCCTGTTGAGGAGAAATGGGAACTGCGCCTAGCACGGAATTGTTGCAGCACAACATTCGTATCGCAATCGTTCAGGTATTCATCGGCATGACGACTGTCAGGGGTGTGATGCAGTTCCGCCGCATAGACTGGCTTCCTTTCCCGCCCAGGCACACCGCCATGACCCAATGGTATTTCCATATTCCCGGCCAAGCCGACCGCGTAGGCCCCTTGGACGACGAGGCGGCGCGCCGCTTTGCCCAGGGTAGCCGCCAGGCCTTGGCCTGGCGCGAGGGCATGCAGGGCTGGCAGGCGGTCACCGAAGTCACCGAATTCGGCGGCCAGAGCAGCCCGCCCCCGATGCCGCCGCCGGTGGCTGGCAACCGCAACCAGGCTGACGATATCGATTTCCGCATCATCGGGCATGAGATGCAGTTTGTGGAAATCGAACTGGACCCGGGCGAGAGCGCGATTGCCGAGGCCGGCGCGCTGATGTTCAAGGATTCGTCCGTGCAGATGGACACCGTGTTCGGCGACGGCCGCCACGAGGGCCAGGGCGGCGGCTTCATGGACAAACTGATGTCGGCCGGCAAGCGGGTGATCACCGGCGAGAGCCTGTTCGCCACCTTGTTCACCCACACCGGCAACGGCAAGGCCAAGGTGGCCTTCGCCGCGCCCTACCCCGGCACGGTGCTGCCGATGAAGCTGGACCAGCACGGCGGCAAGCTGATCTGCCAGAAGGACAGCTTCCTGGCCGGCGCGCGCGGTGTGCAGGTTGGTGTGCATCTGCAGCGCAAGGTGATGACCGGCCTGTTTGGCGGTGAGGGTTTCATCATGCAGAAGCTCGAAGGCGACGGCTGGGTCTTCGTGCATGCCGGCGGCTGCGTGGTTGAACGCGAGCTGGTAGCGGGCGAGCGCATCGACGTGGATACCGGCTGCGTGGTGGCCTACCACGCCAGCGTGGACATGGACGTGCGCCGCGTGGCCGGCCTCAAGAGCATGTTCTTCGGCGGCGAAGGCGTGTTCCTGGCCACCCTGACCGGCCCCGGCAAGGTATGGCTGCAATCACTGCCGTTCTCGCGCCTGGCTGGCCGTATGTATGCCGCCGCGCCGCAAGGTGGCGGCCAAAACCGCGGTGAAGGCTCGGTGCTGGGTGGGCTGGGGCGTTTGCTGGATGGTGACAACAAGTTCTGATGGCGCGCTGGCGTCCGCAGCCCGGTCTCGCTGAGAAGTCCGGGCTACGGAACGCTGTTCGAGCGGCATCCCTGCACACCATCAGCCGCGCTCCGCGTACAGGCAAAGCCGTGCCTTGTCTGGCCCTGAAGCCGTGGCCATACTCGCCGCATTCATTTTCAGGGAAAGACCGCAAGCCATGGATGCGCAGGAAAATATTTACGCTCCGCCGCAGGCCTCATTGACGCAGGAAACCACTGAACCTTTGGGTCTGCCGCCGTTCTATGTGGTCTCCATCACCAAGCTGGTGCTGCTGTACGTGGCAACCTTGGGCTTCTACACGGTGTATTGGTTCTGGAAGCACTGGAGCCGGTATAAGCGCGAGAAGAAGCTGGACATCTGGCCGGTGCCTCGCGCCATCTTCGGGATCTTTTTCGCCAACAGCCTGAATCAGGAAATCGATCAATGGCTGCGCCGTTCAGGCCAGCGTTATAACTGGTCACCGGGCATGTGGGCAGGTGCTTTCATCTCTTCTGGGATTGCTGGCCGCATCATCAACCGCATCCCCGACGCCGTCCTGCCGCCATTGCCGGGTTTCGCGATCGGCATGCTGTTGATGGCGCTGAACGTGACCTCGCTGGTACAGGCACAGCGCGCGGCCAACCTCGCCAGCGGCGACCCCGACGGCCGCGGCAATTCCCGGCTCACCGCTGCCAACTGGGTATGGCTGGTGTTGGGCGCACTTTTCTGGATAGTCATCGGGCTGGGGATACTGGCAGTGTTGTGGGCGCCAGAGCTTTACGCAGGCTGATGCCGGCTGCCGATGGCAGCCCTGGTTAAACCAAACGTGAGCCTGCTGGCGGCCTTGCCAACACAAAGCGTTATGCTGGCGCCCTTTCCAAAGCCCCCTGTTCATCATGCGCAACGCCCGTCTGCTGCTGTCTCTTTCCCTGTTTGGCCTGCTGGCAGCCTGTGGCGGCGAGAACACCAAGCCCACCCCGCCGGCTGCGGTGCAGCCGACCACGCCGGTGCGGCCGGTCAAGATCGGCGTGGCATTGGGCGGTGGCGCGGCCAAGGGTTTTGCGCATATCGGCGTGATCAAAATGCTGGAAGCCAATGGTTTCGAGCCGGTGGTGGTGTCCGGCACCAGTGCCGGCAGCGTGGTCGGCGCCTTGTATGCCAGCGGTATGGACGCCTTCCAGATGCAGCAGAAGGCCGTCGCGCTGGATGAAGCCAGCATCCGCGATATCCGCCTGTTCTCCGGCGGCCTGGTGCAGGGCCAGAAGCTGCAGGACTACGTCAACGCGCAGGTCGGCAACAAGCGCGCCGAGCAGCTGAAAAAGCCGTTCGCTGCGGTCGCCACCCAGCTGGAAACCGGTGAGCGGGCGGTGTTCGTGCGCGGCAATGTCGGCCAGGCGGTACGGGCTTCCAGCTCCATCCCCGGCGTGTTCGAGCCGGTGATCATCGGTGGCAAGAGTTATGTCGACGGCGGCGTGGTCAGCCCGGTGCCGGTGGATGCGGCCAAGCAGCTGGGTGCCGAGTTCGTGATCGCGGTGGATATCTCCAGCCGCGCCACCGGCCAGCGCCCGACCGGCCTGCTGGGTGCGGTGGGCCAGTCGATCACCATCATGGGTCAGCGCCTGGGTGAGCAGGAACTGGCGCGCGCCGACGTGGTGATCCGGCCGGCGGTGCTGGATATCGGTGCTGCCGATTTCGAACAGCGCGGCCGCGCGATTCTGGAAGGCGAGAAGGCAGCGATGGCGGCGATGCCGCAGATCCGCGCTGGTATTGCACGCTTGCAGCAGGCGCGTGTGGCCGCCGTGCGCGGAGCCGATGCCCGCGCTGCGGCCATACAGGCAGAGGCGCATCAGCGCTGCCAGGACAGCCGCAGCCGCATCGAAAAGCTGCGCGGTGTCGAGAAGAACTGCAGCGCGCCGGCGCGCTGATGCTTGAAGCCCCTCTCCCTCCTGAGAGAGGGGTTGGGGTGAGGGTGCGAGCGAAGCAGCTTGCTTCGGATTCCATTGGCTTCGCCGCTTACCCTCTTCCGCCCCTGCGGGGCACCTTCTCCCGCAGGGAGAAGGAAGAGCCCTTACCGCCCCAACTGCGACAGCGGCAGCGCGCGGAACTCCTTGACCGTGCGCAGTACGAAGCTGGAATTGACGTCGGCCACGCCGGCCGCATTGAGCAGCTTGTCCAGCAGGAATTCCGAGAAATGGTCCAGGTCGCGTACGTAGACCTGCAGCAGATAGTCCATGTCGCCGGTGAGCGCGTGGCAGGCCACCACCTCATCCCATAGCTGCACCGCCTGCACGAAATGATCGATCGCCGCCTGCCCGTGCTTGGACAGCTGCACGCGGACGAAGGCCTGCAGGCCCAGCCCGATCGCGCGCGGCTCCAGGCGTGCGCCGTAACCGGCAATCACCCCTTCCGCTTCCAACCGCTGCACCCGCCGCAGGCAGGCCGAAGGTGAAAGATTCACCCGCGCCGCCAATTCCGCGTTGGTGGCACGGCCATGCTGCTGTATTTCGACAAGAAGCCGCAGATCCGTGCGGTCAAGGTTCACCGAAGCCATCTTTGTTGCTCCGCAGCATTGAATGGACGCAACAATATTGCGTCAGAAGCCCCTCACTCCGCAATTACGCACACCTGTTGCGCGGCAGGCTTCCTACCATGCGGTTATCTATTCCCTTCAGGAGCTGCCGCCATGGAAGCCCACCCGCGCCGCGTCGAACACCAGCAGACCGACAAGGGCTACGTGCCGGTCTATACCACCGCCGTGGTGGAGCAGCCCTGGGACAACTACAGCGCCGACGACCACGCCACCTGGAGCACGCTGTACCAACGCCAGCGCGAACTGCTGGTCGGCCGTGCCTGCCAGGAGTTCCTCGATGCCCAGGACGAGATGGGCATGAGCGAGCACATGATTCCGCGCTTCGACCAGCTCAATGAAGTGCTGGGCGCGGCCACCGGCTGGACCCTGGTCGGGGTCGAAGGCCTGCTGCCGGAACTCGACTTCTTCGATCACCTGGCCAACCGCCGCTTCCCGGTGACCTGGTGGATCCGCCGCCCCGATCAGATCGACTACATCGCCGAACCGGACCTGTTCCACGACCTGTTCGGCCACGTGCCGCTGCTGATGAACCCGGTGTTCGCCGACTACATGGCCGCTTACGGCCGTGGCGGCGTCAAGGCCCACGCCATCGGCCCGGACGCGCTGCAGAACCTGACCCGCCTGTACTGGTACACGGTGGAGTTCGGCCTGATCAACACCGCCGACGGCCTGCGCATCTACGGCGCCGGCATCGTCTCGTCCAAGGGCGAATCGCTGTACTCACTGGAATCGGCGGCGCCGAACCGCATTGGCTTCGATCTGGAGCGGATCATGCGCACCCGCTACCGCATCGACACCTTCCAGAAGACCTACTTCGTCATTGATGGTTTCGAGCAGTTGATGGCCGCCACCGAGCCGGACTTCACCCCGATCTACGCACGTCTTGCAGATGCCGAACATCTGCCGGCAGGCGATGTGCAGGCCGGTGACACGGTATTCCAACGCGGCAGCGGCGAAGGTTGGGCGGACGGTGGCGACGTCTAGGCCGCACCGCCTTGCCGGAACAGAAGAAGCCGCCCGAGGGCGGCTTTTTCGTCTGCGTCCCACCTGGCCCGGATAAGCAACGCGCACCCCGGGCTTTCCAAAGCCTGTAGCTCACTGCACCGCTTTTCCCGCTGCAGCCTTGGCCACCCGCCGACCGCCGTACTTGCGGTCCAGGTAGATGCCAATGACCACCGCCACCAGCAACGGTGCCGCCCACGGGAACAACTCGATCAGCGCCGCCGGCACCGTGGTGTGGCTGTGCAGCCACTGCCACACCGGGCGCATGCCGATACCGAGGAATGCCACATGGGTAGCGATGCCGGCGCCCAGGATCGACTGGTAATGCTGGCGGAATGCCCAGTCCGGGCGCGATGGTCCACGGCGGGCGAACTTCAGCATGCGCCAGCCCACCCACAGGCCAATCGACGAGAAGCCCAGGAACAACGGCTGACGGTGGTGGATACCAGTGGCCACAACCACCAGCGCCAGGATCACCATTGGCCACAACGCCAGATGCCAGCCCGGCCGCGACACCAGCTGCTTCCAGTCGCGCTTGTCGGTGACCGCACGCCACGCCAGCCACGTCGCGTTGCCGGTGATTGCCATCAAGTAGGCCAGGAACAATGCCGACAGCGGCTGCTGGCGGAAGAACGCGAACTGGACGGTGATAGGCAGAGCGGTGACCACGATCACCGCCATCGCAACCAGATAGACCTTGCCCAGCGCGCGATGCCGCGGCGAGCCCTTCTTCATGAACGCCGCCGACCAGAAGCCGATCAAGGCGACCACGCCAGCAAGCACATGTAGCGCGACGATCAGGGAATATCCAGGCATGACAGCGATCTCTTCAAGGGCGGCCGGCGGAATGCGATGACCTGCAGCCAGAGTGCGTGAGCCACTGCGGCTGCGGCAGTTGCGGCAGTCACTGATCCACCCTGCCGGAAGTCACTTTCTGCTCCGCCCCTCTTGCTGCTGAGGCCTGCGGCCAGCAGCATGCACGCATGGAAATCACTCCCCGTTCGCGCTGGCACAGGCTGCTGCACCCGCTCAACCTCGCCGGCCTGCTGACCTGGCTGGCAGTAGCCGCGACCCTGCCCTACGGCTCCGCCGAGCAGCTCGCGCTGCGCTGGGGCAGCGCCCTGCTGTTCCTGCTCGCCTTTCTGTTTGCCGCCAGCTATGAGCGGCCCTCGCCACAACGCAGCGTGGCATTGCTGGTCGAGGCACTGGCGGCGCTGGCGGTGATCCGCCTGGGCGCCAGCAGCGGCGTGGCGCCGGCCCTGCTGGTGATGCTGGCCGCACAGGTGGCGATGAGCTGGCCGTTGCGCATCAGCTTGGTGGTGATGCTGCTGGTCAACCTGGGCATGTACCTGGTCCTGCGCGGCATCCACAGCCATCCTGCCGCAGTGGTGCTGATCTTTGCCGGCTTCCAGGCTTTCGCCATGCTCACCACGCATTACGCGCGCAGCGCCGAACAGGCCCGCGACCGGCTGGCACAGGTCAATGCCGACCTGCTGGCCACCCGCGCCCTGCTCGCCGAAAGATCCCGCGACATGGAACGACTGCGCCTGTCGCGTGAGCTGCACGATGTGGCCGGGCACAAGCTCACGGCGCTGAGGTTGCACCTGCGCGCGCTTGCCGCACACGCCGATGCCGCACCCGAGCTGGCCTTGTGCGAACAACTGTCCGCCGAGCTGCTGGGCGATATCCGCGCGGTTGTGCATTGCCTGCGCGACAGCGGCCAGCTCGACATGGACACCGCCCTGCATGCCCTGGCCGCACCGCTGCCGCGCCCGCGCCTGCAGCTGCAGTTGGACGATGACGTGCAGGTCAGCGATACCGCCAAGGCCGAAACCATCCTGCGTTGCGTGCAGGAAGCCCTGACCAACAGCGCCCGCCACAGCGATGCCCGGATGCTGCAGGTATCGCTGCAGCGCCGCGACGGCCTGCTGCTGTTGGCGATGGAAGATGATGGCCAGCTGCGTGGCGAGCCGCGCGCAGGCAATGGGCTCACCGGCATGCGCGAGCGGGTGGACGAACAAGGCGGCAGCTTGCAGTTGCAGCGTGCCGCTTCCGGTGCCTTGCAGATTCGTGTGGAATTGCCGGCATGAACGCTTCCCCACGCATTGCCCTGGTCGACGACCAGGCCCTGATCCGCGCCGGCCTGCGCGCCTTGCTGCAGCAGCTCGGCATCACCATCGTGTTCGAAGCCGACAGCGGCGAAGCCCTGCTGGAACAGCTCCCGCAGCAGCCGGTGCAGCTGATCCTGTCGGATATCCGCATGCCA
The DNA here is from genome assembly GCF_039674165.1 of Stenotrophomonas terrae. Taxonomy (GTDB): domain Bacteria; phylum Pseudomonadota; class Gammaproteobacteria; order Xanthomonadales; family Xanthomonadaceae; genus Stenotrophomonas; species Stenotrophomonas terrae_A. Next base: position 130,882 of record NZ_JBDJMY010000005.1, on the reverse strand, counting down.
GGCATGGACGGCATCGAGGCCTTGAAGACCCTGCGTGCGCGCGGCGATCAAACGCCGTGCGTGTTCCTGACCACCTTCGATGAGAGCGACCTGCTGCTGCGGGCCACCGACGCCGGCGCACAAGGCTTCCTGTTGAAAGATGCCGCACCCGAGGACCTGCATGAGGCAATCACGCGAGCCATCGCCGGGCAGACCCTGCTGCAGCCGGTGAGCACCGACGCGGTGCGCCAGCGCTATCGCTACCACGCCGATGACGCGCCCAAAGAACTGTTCAGCCAGAAGGAAGTGGCTGTGCTGCGGCTGATGGCCGGCGGCTACAGCAACCGCGAAATCGCCGGCAGCCTGTTCCTGGCCGAAGGCACGGTGAAGAACTACGTCTCGGCCATCCTCGACAAGCTCGACACCCGCGACCGCACCCGCGCGGTGCTGAAGGCGATCACCCTGCGGGTTATCTAGCACCGCCCCAGTGCCGCCTTTTTATTCGTTAGTGCCGAGCAATGCTCGGCAGGGACTCCACCCACAGCCCATCCGCCGTTTTGGGAGCGGCATAAGCCGCGAAGCCCATAAACCATCAGATTGCGGAGATATCGGTTATTCCAGCATTGCCAGCTTCGCGGCTGAGGCCGCTCCTACAGGGCACTGTGGCCGGAAAGCCCTTGCCGAGCATGGCTCGGCACTACCCTAAGCAGAGCCCAAGCCAAAGTTACGCCCTCCAAGCCCGCCGCCGAGGCCGAGCTGCTGCTGGAACTGCACAAACGCCATGCGCGCTGAGCCCCGCCACCCGGCCCCGGCCCTGAATACCGGGCGCAGGGCGCGGTTTGCCGCAGCATGTAAAATGACCAATTTTTAGTCAGGACCATGGCGAAAGCATCCGAACGGGCGCCCGTTCTGGGCCCGGCGTTCATTCGCCTGCTGGCCCGTTTCAATGACGAGGGAACATCCCCTGCGGCACCTGCGGTGCCGGAGCGGCTGGCGCAGTGGTTCGACTGGAACCGCGCCATCACCCTGTCCAAAGCGCTGGACAACCTGCCGCCAGCGCCAGAGCCCGGCGCCACCTACGACCCGGCCCAGGATGCTGAATACGCACAAGTGCGGGCCAGGCTGAGCGCTGCCACACAGGCCGAGATCGACCTGAGCCCGCCGCGCAACCCGTCGCCCGCCGATCTCGAGCTGCCGCCCGGTTTCGCCCCCTACCGCCAGCACTATCTGACGCAGCAACGCGCCATGCAGACCGCCAGCGGGCGCCTGCGCGGCCGCCTGCGTGACATGCTGGCCCGCCAATCCCCGGCCAAGGCGCGCCTGGCCGAAGTCGACGCGGTGATGGAGGCTACCCTCAGCCCGCGCGAACATACCCTGCTCTCCCATGTGCCGGTGCTGCTCGGCCTGCACTACCAACGGCTGTACGACACAGTCGCGCACGACCCCGACGATGCCCCGGCATCGGAACCCCCGGCGGCACCCACCGGCCCTTGGCTGGCCACGTTCCGGCAAGACCTGCGCATTGCGCTGCTGGCCGAACTGGATGTCCGTTTCCACCCCATCGATGGCCTGCTTGCAGCGCTACGCACCCGGTAATCCGTACCTCATGTCCAGAAACCTCGTTGCTGTCGTTGTTTTCCTTGTTGGCCTGCTGGCCGTGTGCTGGATCGGCGTGGGCTATGCCGGCACCCATCCATTGGCTGCGGTGGTCGCCGCGATCATCGCCGCCTGCTATCTGGCCGGTGCCGTGGAGCTGTTCCGTTACCGCCAGGCCACCACCGGCTTGCAGCAGGCGCTGCCGTCGATCGGCGAGGCCGCGGACAACCTCGACGGCTGGCTCAGCCGCCTGCAGCCAAGCCTGCGCGGCCCGGTACGGCTGCGCGTGCAGGGCGAACGGGTCGGCCTGCCCGCCCCTGCGCTGACCCCTTATCTGGTCGGCCTGCTGGTGCTGCTGGGCATGCTCGGCACCCTGCTCGGCATGATGGCGACCCTGCGTGGCACCGGCCTGGCGCTGGAAAGCGCCACCGACCTGGATGCCATCCGCAGCTCGCTGGCGGCGCCGGTCAAGGGCCTGGGCTTCGCCTTCGGCACCTCGATTGCCGGCGTGGCCAGCTCGGCCGCGCTCGGCCTGCTGTCGGCCCTGCTGCGCCGCGAGCGCGCGCAGACCGTGCAGGAGCTGGACGCCGGCATCGCCAGTCAGCTGCGGGTGCATTCGCAGCGCTTCCAACGCGGTGAAACCTTCCGCCTGCTGCAGGAACAGAACGCGCTGATGCCGACCCTGGTCGAGCGCCTGCAGGCCATGATGGGCAGCCTGGAACAGCAGCACCAGGCCAACAACGAACGCCTGCAGGCCAGCCAGCAGGAATTCCATCAGCGCACCGAAGCGGCGTATACGCAGCTGGCAGCATCACTGCAGCAATCAATGCAGGCCGGTATCAGCCAGCAGGCCAATGCCGTGGGTGCCGCCCTGCAGCCGGTGGTGGATGCGACGATGGCCGGACTGGCGGACACGTCCAAGGCCCTGCACACCAGCATCGACACTGCCGTGCAGAAGCAGCTCGACGGCATCAACGTGGCAGTGCAAAGCGCCGCCGCAACCGCAGGCAACAGCTGGAACACCGCACTTGAGCAGCAGCAGCGCAGCAACAGCGCACTCACCGAGCAGCTGCAGCAGGCACTGGCCCAGTTCAGCAGCAACTTCGAACAACGCAGCAACGCCCTGATCGACGGCGTTGCCGTACGCATGGAAGACAGCGCCGCCCGCACCGCCGACGCCTGGCGCGACGCCCTGGCACAGCAGCACAGCGCACATGGCGAACTGGCCCAGCGCAATGAGCAGGCCTTGCTGGGCGCGTCGTCCGCATTCGAACAACAGGCACAGTCGCTGCTCAGCGCCCTGCAGCAATCGCATGAGCAGTTGCAGACGGCGTTCGCAGCGCGCGACGAACAGCGCCTTGGCCAGTGGTCGCAGAGTCTGTCGGCGATGGTCAACACGCTGGACAGCAGCTGGCAGCGCAATGGCGAAGCCGTCGCGCAACGCCAGCAGCAGATCTGCGACAGCCTGGCGCAGACCACGCAGACCATGAGCGAGCAGCAGCAGGCGCAGGCCCGCGACACCATCGCCGAAATCTCGCGGCTGGTGCAGAGCGCCTCGGAAGCACCGCGCGCCGCCGCCGTAGTGGTGGCCGAACTGCGCCAGAAGCTGTCCGACAGCATGGTCCGCGACACCGCCATGCTGGAAGAACGCAGCCATCTGTTGTCCACGCTGGAAACCCTGCTCGGCGCGGTTACCCATGCATCCACCGAACAGCGCAGCGCCATCGACGCACTGGTCAGCACCTCGGCCGATCTGCTCGAACGCGTCGGCAATCGCTTCAGCCACCAGCTCGAAAGCGAAACCAGCAGGCTCGACCACGCCGCCGCCAATGTCACCGCCAGCGCGGTGGAACTGGCCAGCCTGGGCGATGCCTTCGGCAGTGCGGTGCAGCTGTTTGGCCAGTCCACCGAAGCTTTGAACGAACGCCTGCAGCTGATTGAAGGCGCGCTGGACAAGTCGCTGGCCCGCAGCGATGAGCAGCTGGCCTACTACGTGGCCCAGGCGCGCGAAGTGGTGGACCTGAGCATGCTCTCGCAGAAGCAGATCATCGGCGAACTGCAGCAGCTGGCCGTCGCCCGCGACAACGCCGGAGCCTGAGCGCGATGAGCGACGAAATCGAATTCGACGCCGAATCCAGCGCCACCACATGGGCCGCGTTCGGCGACCTGATGTCGGTGTTGCTGGGCGCCTTCGTGCTGATATTGGCCAGTGTGATCGGCATCCAGCTGCTGCTGCACAACCGCCTGGATCAAGAGGTAAAACAGCGCCAGGAGCAGACCGCCAAGCTCAAGACGCTGGAGCAGGCACTGGCGGCACCGCTGGCCGCCGGCCGGGTGACAGTGATCAATGGCCGCATCGGCATCAGTGGCAGCGTGTTGTTCGCGCTCAACTCCGACCAGCTGCAGCCGGAAGGCCGCGAACTGCTGCAGAGCCTGGCCGCGCCGCTGCGTGAATATCTGGGCACGCGCGAAGAGATCCTGATGGTCAGCGGCTTCACCGACAACCAGCCGGTGCGCGTGGTCCATGGCCGCTTCGCCGACAACCTGGAGTTGTCGGCCGCACGTGCACTCACCGTCACCCGCACGCTGATCGCCGATGGCGTGCCGTCGCAGTCGGTATTCGCTGCCGCCTTCGGCGCCGAGCAGCCGGTCAGCAGCAACGATGACGAAGCTGGCCGAGCAAAAAACCGCCGCGTCGAGATCGCGCCGATTCCGCGCCCGAAGCAGGACGGCAAGGCCGATGCCGCGCAATGATGCCCGCTGATCCGGCAACGCTGGCGCAGTTGCAGGCATGGCGCGAAAGCGACGCTGATCGTGTTGACCTGGCACGTTTCGAGCTGATCGCAGCACTTGCGCAACGCGCACAACGCTATACCGGCAGCGCGCGCGAGCAGCTTGATGCGCGCCTGTCGCAGCTGATGGGTGCTTATGCGCAACTTGTCGCGGTGGAAGCTCCGCTGCCCGTAGCCGGGGACGCAGTGGAAAGCCCGCTGCAATCGCTGCTACTGCAGCTGACGGCCGATCCACTGCAGTACCAACTGCCATTGGCCACATCCAGCCCAGCGGCCGGCGACGCCGACAGTGCTGACAGCAACGAGGCAGCGCTGATGCCGGCGCTGGATGAATTCCAGCAGCTATGGAGCCGCATCCGCATCGACAGCCTGCTCCGCCAGTGCCTGGATTCACTGCCCGAAGATGCCGGCCCGCTGCACTCCAGCGTGCTTACCTATCGCGCGATGGCACTGATGCAGGAGATCTCACCGGAGTACCTGCAGCACTTCATCGCCTATGTGGATGTGCTCACCTGGATGGAACCGGTCAGCGGTACCGATACCGTGGTGGAACCCACGCGCGCGGCCAGCAAACGCAAGGCCAGCCGCAAGAAGGCGTGAGCGAACAAACTGCAGCTCACACTGGGCACCCAAAGAGCCCTTCGATGTCACAAGTAACAACCCAGAAAAAAGGCGCGGATATCTGCGCCTTTGTCGTTTGGCTTTTTGTGGGAGCGGCGTAAGCCGCGAAGCCGCTGCTTCGCCAGATGGCATAGCTGCCCTGGGCTTCAACAATGTCAGCTTCGCGGCTTACACCGCTCCCACAAACAACTACCGGCCCTGAGCAAATCGCGAAGCTGGTACGTCACCAGCTTCGCGGCCCGGCTAACGCAACTACGCTTGGAAAACAGAAACCCGACTCTGCCCCCGACGTTGCTTACTGCAGCGCCGCGGTATCCACCAGCACCAGCTCGGCGTCTTCCAAGGCAGTGATGCGGATGCTGGTTTCGCCATTGATGGCGGCGCCATCGCGGGCCTCCAGCAGCACGCCATTGACCTCGACCTTGCCGGTGTTCGGCACCAGGTAGCCGTAGCGGTTGGCATCGCTGAAGTGGTACTCGGTGCTCTCGCCGGCCTTCAGCGTGGCGCCCAGCACGCGGGCGTTGGCACGGATCGGCAATGCATCCTCGTCACCCTGCATGCCACTGGCCAAGGCGATGAAGCGGCCCGAGCGCTCACCCTTGGGGAAAGGCTTGGTGCCCCAGGACGGCTTGCCACCGCGCTGGTCGGGGAAGATCCAGATCTGGAAGATGCGGGTGATGCCCGGCTCCAGGTTGTACTCGGCGTGGCGGACGCCGGTGCCGGCACTCATCACCTGCACATCGCCGGCTTCGGTACGGCCCTGGTTGCCCTGGTCGTCCTTGTGGCTGATGGCGCCTTCGCGCACGTAGGTGATGATCTCCATCTCCGCATGCGGATGCGGCGGGAAGCCGGTGCCGGGCTGGATGGTGTCGTCGTTCCAGACCCGCATCGCGCCCCAGTTCATGCGCTTGTTGTCCTGGTACTCGGCAAACGAGAAATGGTGCTTGGCATCCAGCCAACCGTGATTGGCTCCACCGAGGTTGGCAAATGGGCGACGTTCAATCATGGCGTTCTCCTGCAAGCGGGTGGGGATTCGATGGGGCCCAGTCTAGGCCTGGCTGCCGATGCAGAGAATAGAAAGTATGGAAAGTCATTCTTTCCATATGTGACATGATTAAACCCCTGCCCCGCGAGCTGACGCCATGAACCGCCTGCCTGATCTGGAAGCCTGGGCCATCTTCGCCAAGGTCGCCGAAGCCGGCTCGTTCGCCCGCGCGGCCGAGGAGCTGCAGCTGTCGCAGGCCACCGTGTCCAAGGCCATCACCCGGCTGGAGACACGCATCGGCACCAGCCTGTTCCACCGCACTTCGCGGCGCATGTCGCTGACCTCCGCCGGTGAGGCCGCCCTGGAGCGGGCTGCGCGCATCCTCGACGAGGGCGAGGCGGTGGAGGCCGAAGTGGCTGACCGTTCGGCCGCGCTGCGTGGCTTGATCCGGCTGGCGGCGCCGATGTCGTTTGGCGTATCGCGGCTGGCACCATTGCTGCCGGCCTTCATGCAGTCGCATCCGGACGTGGAGTTGGATATCCAGCTCAGCGATCAGATGGTCGATCTGGTGGCCGAGCGCTTCGACATGGCATTGCGCATCTCCACCCTGGCCGACTCCAGCCTGCGCGCGCGCCAGCTATGCCAGGTACGGATTCTGCTGGTCGCGTCACCTGCCTACTTTGAAGCGCACGGTCGGCCTACGCATCCGCGTGATCTGGCCCAGCATCGCGGCTTCCAGTACAGCTACACCCGCAGCGGCAACACCTGGCGTTTCCGCCACCCGCGCCATGGCGAGTTCGCGCAGACCGTGCCGCGCCAGCTGCAGGCCAATAACGCCGAAATATTCGATGCCGCTTTGCAGGCGGGGCTGGGCCTGGCCCTGCAGCCGGAGTTCCTGGTCTGGGAGCAACTGCGCGATGGCCGCCTGCAGACCGCGATGGACGACTGGAAGGTGGAGCCGTTGGCACTGAGCATCATCACCCCGCCCGGCCTGCACCGGCCGGCGCGGGTGCAGGCCTTGATCGACTACCTGGCACAGCGGCTGGAGCAGGAGCCCTGGGCGGCGCGCTGAGCGTTTCTCAACGCGGCAGCGTCGTCGGATAGGCCAGCATCACCACCAGGTCCTCGTCGCCGATCTGCTGCAGGGCGTGGCTGCTGCCACTGCGGGTGAGCAGCGCATGACCTGGCCCTACTTCGTACTGCGTTCCATCGAGCACGTACAGGCCGCGTCCGCTGACGATGTAGTAGATCTCGTCCTTGTGCTGCGGATGCAGGCCTATGCCGGCGCCTTTGTGCAGCACGCGCTTGCGCATCACGAATGGCAGATCGCTTACGTCGGCGAAGAACGAGTAGGCCGTGGTCGGGCCGGCGCCGCCATGCGGGCCAGGTTGCGCGCGGCCGATATCCTGCTCGCGGATCACCTGCGAGCCATGTGGGTTGCCTGCATCCTGCTTGGGCGCCGCAACTGCCGGTGCTGCCGCGCTTGGCGTAGAAACAGCGGTGCCCTGCCCCGCGTTGATCGCACCGCAGTCGATATCACGCTTCAGGTTCGCCTTCATCTGCGGCGCGAGCTCGACCCAGCTCCGCATCACCTGGCAGGCCACCGCAGTGGCGCCGGCAACGCTGAAGTGCGTGCCATCGGCCTTGTTCTGTTCGGGGACGAACATGAAGTAAGGCTTTGCGCCCTGCTCACCCAGCGCGCGTATCCATGCCATTGAGCTTGCGTTGAGATCGATCAGCTGCACGTTCTGTTCTTTCGCCACCTGCTTCATCGCCTGCGTGTAGCGGCCATGTGTATCCAGCAGCGCACCGAAGTCGTACAGCAAGCGGGCGACGGGGGTGATCAGGATAGGCGTTGCGTCTTTCGCACGCGCTGCAGCGATGTAGCGCGAGAGGAATTGTGGGTAGTCGCTGTCCGGGTCGGTGTAACGCGTCGGGTCTTCGCGCTTGGCATCGTTGTGGCCGAACTGGATCAGCAATACATCGCCTGCTTGCAGTTGCTTTTCGATTGCAGCAAGACGCCCTTCGTTGATGAAGCTGCGGGTACTGCGGCCACCAACGGCATGGTTGCGAACCTGCCATTGGCCTTCATCCAACCAACTTTGCAGCGTCTGGCCCCAGCCGGCTTGTGGCGCGCGTTCTGGGCCGTAGCTGGCTGCGGTGGAGTCTGCAGCTATGAAGATGCGGTGGGTGGGCTCGTTGGCTTGGGCGCTGGCAAAGAAAGCGCTGAGGAGGATGAGACAAATCGCTGGAGTCTTCATGCTTTGCTTTGTGCCTTTAAGCCCCTCTCCCCTTGCGGGGTGAGAGGGGACGGTTGACGGACCGAAGGTTCGTGGACCCTTGAACGCCCTTGCGCCGGCGCAAGGGCTGGGGCGCGGAGCGGGGGTTGGGGAGAGGGGTAGCGATCGAAGATCGCTGGCTTGATGAGCTCCAGCACCGAGAAGCACGCGTGCTTCGCACGCCTCCCCTCTTCCGCCCTTCGGGCACCTTCTCCCGCAAGGGGAGAAGGGCTGGAGTCTTGCTTCACGGAGCAGCCGTAGGCCAAAGCCCGGTCGCCCACAAACAACAAAGGCGCCCGCAGGCGCCCTTGTCTGCCCGCGAGGGCGCTACTGCATGCCAGGACTTACTTGCCCAGCACGCTCTTCACGTAGGCGACGATGTTCTGGTCCTGCGCGTTGTCGAAGAACGCCTTCTGGAAGCGCTCGCCACCGACGGCCTGCTTGACCAGTTCCTGGTCGATGGACTTCAGGCCTTCGACGAAGTCCTTCGAAGCGCCCTGCTTTACCTGCGCCAGGATGCCGGCATTGGCCATCTGCGATTCCTTGCGCTCGGCCGGGTAACCCTGACCGCGCTCACCGGCAAACGCCTTTTCGAAGATGTAACGGATGTTGATTTCCGCGCCCCAGCCGAAGCCCTTGGCGAACGGCAGTGCCAGCGCGTTGCCGCTGTTGACCTGGGCGAACAGGAAGGCGTCGGTCGGCTCGATGCAGTAGCCGCAGTACACGCCCGGCCATGCATTGAGCGACATCATCGCGCCCTGCCCGGTGCCGCAGCCGGCCACCACGAAATCCACGGCCTTGGCATTGAGCAGCAGCGCGGCGCAGATGCCCAGATGGATGTAGGTCAGGCGGTGATCGTTGTCACCGTCCATGCCGACGTTGTACACGTCGTGGCCCTGTGCGGCGGCGACGGTGTTGAGCTGTTCCAGCACCACCGGGTTCTTGGCGGCCTGGCTGAACTCCTGCATCAATGCGATTTTCATTGCGTGACTCTCATTTATAGGGGGAAACGGTGTTGTTGATGGGGTGGAAGCTGAAGCAAAAGCTTCCCCTCATCCGCCCCTTCGGGGCACCTTCTCCCGCAGGCGGGAGAAGGGAAATCTGTGCTGCTCGCGGCTGCTGGCTGCCGCCGCTCGCTGCTGCTTTGATCATTGCCTTTGCTTTTGCTTCAGCTGTTGCATTGGTCGTTGCTTTGGCTTTGGCTATTGCTTTGGCTTTTTGCTTTGGCTTTTTGCTTTGGCTTTTTGCTTTGGCTTTTTGCTTTGGCTTTTTGCTTTGGCTGTTGCGTTGGCTGTTGCTTTGGCTGTTGCTTTGGCTGTTGCTTTGGCTGTTGCGTTGGCCGTTGCTTTGGCCGTTGCGTTGGCTGTTGCTTTGGCTGTTGCATTCCCCTCTCCCGCATGCGGGAGAGGGGTAGGGGTGAGGGCGCTTCTAGCCTTTCAGTTCTTCAGCTTTCGCTTCCTGATTTCTGGCCTTTCAGCTTCCGCATCACCACCTTCAATCCTCAGCGCGCCAACCAACCGCCATCCACTGGAATGATCGCGCCGTTGACGTAATCCGAGGCGCTCGACGCCAGGAATACCGCCGTGCCGCCCAGATCTTCCGGCTTGCCCCAGCGGCCGGCCGGGATGCGGTCCAGGATCGCCTTGTTGCGGTCTTCGTCGGCACGCAGCTGGGCGGTGTTGTCGGTGGCCATGTAACCCGGGGCGATGGCGTTGATGGTCACGCCCTTGCCTGCCCATTCATTGGCCAGCAGCCGGGTGATGCCGGCAATGCCGCTCTTGGAGGCGGTATACGAAGGCACCCGCACGCCGCCCTGGAAGGACAGCATCGAGGCGATGTTGATGATCTTGCCGCTGCCCTGGGCGATGAACTGCTTGCCCGCGGCCTGGCTCATGAAGAAGGCGGACTTGATGTTGACGTTCATCACGTCGTCCCAGTCCTTCTCGCTGAAATCCACCGCGTCGGCGCGACGGATCAGGCCGGCGTTGTTGACCAGGATGTCGATGCGGCCCAGGCCGGCGATGGTTTCGGCAACCACGCGCTCAACCGGCTCGATGCTGATCAGGTTGGCTTCGATGTTGAGGAAGCGGCGGCCCAGCGCGCGCACCTTGTCGGCGGTCTCGTCGGCCGGGACGATGCCGGCGCCGGCAATATCGGCACCGGCGGCGGCCAGCGCCAACGCGATGCCCTGGCCCAGGCCGGTATTGGCACCGGTTACCAGGGCGACCTTGCCTTCGAGACTGAATGGATTCGTCATGCTGTTCCTCTCCCAGAGCGGTAGTTCGATGGTGCTGCCGGCGGCGGGCGCCGTAGCGGGGCGATGGCTCCGGGGTAGGCCCGGTCAGCGCATCTGTCCAGTGGCCCGCTGGTGCATTTGGCGGGCCTGCCAGACGATTCTAGCCAATTATGGAAACCGGTGTCATTTTGCACTGCAAAATAAGCGATTCCCTTTGAAAAACAAAAACTTGGGGTGCTCAGTCCTGCGGCGGCTGGCAGGAATCGCGCACGATCAGATGCGGGCGTACGCTGGCCATCGGCATGGCGTTCTTGCCCTCCGGCTGGATCAGCATCGCGGCCGCTGTACGCCCGGTGTCACGGGTATTGCGCCGCACCGAGGTCAACGACGGCCACAGCCGTGAGGCCAGCGGGCTGTCGTCGTAACCGACCACCGACAACTCGCGTGGAATGCTGATGCCGGCGCGCATGGCGACCTTGTAGACGCCGGCGGCCATTTCATCGTTACCGGTGAAGATGGCGGTCGGGCGCTGCTTGCCCAGCAGCAGCTTCTCGGCGGCGGCCACACCGGATTCGAAGGTGTAACCGGCCTCGATGATGCGTGCCGGCGGTAGCTCGATGCCACGCCGTTCCAGCGCTTCGATGAAACCGGCAGTACGCTCATGCGCCGAACGGTAAGCAGTCGGGCCGGTGATAAGGGCGATATCGCGGTGGCCCAGTGACAGCAGGTAGTCGGCCGCTTCGGCAGCGCCGTCGCGGTCATGGGTGATCACCATCTGCGAGGTTTCATCCAGCGGCAGCGCGGCGATACGGGTGAAGCGGCAGCCGATTTCATCCAGCATGTCGGCCAGCGCCTGGTCTTCGGACGCACGCGGCACCAGGATCACGCCGTGCAGCTTCTGCTGCTGCACGAAGCGCTTCACGCCCTCGATATAGCCGGGGCTGCGGGTGTCGCAGGGGTGCACCACCAGCTCGAAGGTGGAGCCGCGCAGCGCGTCCAAAGCACCGTTCTGCATGTCCACCACGTATTGCGCGGTGGGGTTGTCGTAAACCATGCCGATCAGGAACGAGCGCCGGAACGCCAGGCCACGCGCCAGCGGATCGGGCGTGTAGCCGACTTCGCGCATCAACGCTTCCACCTTGTCGCGGGTGTCTTTGCGCACCAGCGGCGAGTTGTTGATGATCCTCGAGACGGTTTTCTTGGAAACACCCGACAACCGCGCGATGTCGTTGATGGTGGCGGGCCGCCCCAGTGACTGGGGCGTAGCGGCGACGTCGGCTTTCTTGCGCAAGGGGATGTCCTTGAAACCGTTCAATACATTCATTCTATCGGGCCGCGCTCAATCCAATGCGCGGTAGCGGAACTGGCGGAAATGCACCTTGCCGTTGCCGCCAGCGTAGATGGCCGGCTTCAGCGCAAGGAATTTCCCCGCCACATTGTGATGGTAGCCGGAGACTTCCATCTGAACAGGATACTTCTGCCAGCTGCTGCCGTCCTTGGAACTGTGGATGGTGAGGATATGGCGGTTGTTGGTCACCCGCAGCCACAGCTTGCCGCCGGTGGCGCTGGGCTGGGGCCGGGTGGGGCGTTCCTCGCCATAGCGGTGCAGGATGAACTGTTCGCCATTGCTGCCGACACCGGCATACAGGCGGTCGCTGTAGAACAGCAGCGCGCCACCGAACGCACCCGGCTCGATGTCCATTTCCACCTCGAACTCATAGGCCACGTCGCCGGCGATGGCGGTCAGCGGTGAGCTGTCGCGCGGGGTCGTACCCTTGCCCTGCAGGGTCATGCCGTCCTGGTCGAAGGACAGCCGCTGGTATTCGTCGCGGGCCGGGTTGAAGAACGACCACTGCGGGCCGAGCTTGCCGCCCTTGAAGTCGTCGGACAGCGCCATGCCATGCGGTACGGCCTCACCGGAGGGCTTGGCCAGCGGCGTACCAAGATCGCCGCCCTTGGCGACGAACCAGCCATCGGCGGTCCACTCGATCGGCTCCAGCAGCATCTGCCGGCCCAGCGTCCAGTAACCGTTCTCGTAGCCGTGGTACATCATCCAGCCGCGTCCGTCGGTGCCTTCGATGAGCGTGGCATGGCCGCGTGACCACCACGGTTCATCGCGGTTGACGGTGCGGGTGATGGGGTTGTTCGGCGCGTTTTCCCACGGCCCGTGGATTGAACGCGAGCGTGCGGTGATGACCATGTGCCCGGTCGGCGGGCCGGCGGTGCCGCCGACGGCGGTGGTCATGTAGTACCAGCCATTGCGCTGGCTGATCTTAGGGCCTTCCTGGGCATAGGACTCCACGTCCCAGCTTGCCGGGTAACGCCAACCGTCATACACATGCTTGGGCTTGCCGACCACGCTCAGGCCGTCATCGCTGATCTGCACGTAATCGCCGCCGGACAGGAACAGGTAGCGCTTCCCGTCTTCGCCGACAGCATGCCCGGGGTCGATGTAGCCGGACAGGCCGATGTCGATCGGCTCACTCCACGGGCCCTTGATGTCATCAGCCCAGACCACGAAGTTGCTGCGCGACTCGCCGGTGCGTGCCGGGAAGTAGATGAAGTAGCGGCCCTGGTGTTTGATGATGTCCGGTGCCCAGATCGCGCCGACGTTGCTGGTGATGGCATGGCCCAGCGGCTGCCAGTTCACCAGGTCGCGCGAGTGCCAGATCGGCAGGCCGGGATAGGCGTCGAACGAGGACAGGGTGAGGTAGTAATCGTCGCCGTCCTTGAGCACCGACGGATCCGGGTGATCGCCGGCCAGCACCGGGTTGAGGAAGCTGCCATTGCCCAGGTCGGCCATGCGCTGCTGCTCGATGCCGCGTTTTGGGGTGGTCTGTGCATCGGCGAAGGCCGGCGCGGCCGCGAGCAGGCAAGCGGTAGCCAGCGCGGCCAGGGTACGGGTCACGTTCATCGTCATCTCCAGTTTGAAGGCGCGGCGCACAGGCCTACGCCAAAGCACAACCGCAGGCAGGCGCGAACCTGCCTGCAGCGTGCATGCATCAGCTACGCAGCAGGGCCGGCAGCCACAACGACAGTTCGGGGAAGAAGGTCACGATCAGCAACACCACCAACCCCGCCATCCAGAACGGCCAGATGGTCTTCATGCTTTCGCCCACGCTGATCTTGCCGATGGCGGTGCCGATGAACAGTACCGAGCCCACTGGCGGCGTCACCAGGCCAAGTCCACCGGTCAGCACCAGCACCAGGCCGAAGTGGATCGGGTCGATGCCATAAGCCTTGGCCACCGGCAGGAAGATCGGCGTGCAGATCAGGATCATCGGCGCCAGGTCCATGAAGGTGCCCAGCAACAGCAGCATCACCACGATCATCAGCAGCACCATGTACTTGCTGTGCGCGAACGACTGCAGGAAGTCCACCGCCGCTGCAGGCACCTGCAGGTAGGCCAGCAACCAACCGAACACGGCGGCGGTGGCGATCACGAACAGGATCACACCGGTGCTGCGCGCCGCATGGATCACCGTTTCGAAGAACTCCTTGATGCGCAGCTGGCGGTACAGCACGGTGGTCACCAGCAAGGCGTAGACCACGGCGATGGCAGCCGATTCCACCGCGGTGAAGATGCCGGCGCGGATACCGAAGAAGATCAGGCCGACCAGGCCAAGGCCGGGCAGGGCGGCAACCAAGCGCAGCAGCACCGCGCGCCAGCCCGGGAAGGCTTCCACGCCGTAGCCGCGACGACGCGCAACCACGTAACCGGTGACCATCAGCACCACGGTCATCAACAGCGCCGGCACGATACCTGCGGCGAACAGATCGGCGATGGACAGGCCACCACCGGCTGCAGCCGAGAACAGGATCAGGTTATGCGAAGGCGGCACCAGCAGCGCCACCAGCGCGGCGGTGATGCTGACGTTTACCGCGAAATCACGGTCGTAGCCACGCTTGACCATCTGCGGAATCATCGTGCCGCCGACTGCCGATACGTCGGCAATCGCCGAACCCGAGACGCCGCCGAAGAACAGCGAAGACAGGATCGAAACCTGGCCCAGGCCACCGCGCATGCGCCCGACCAACGACGACGCAAGGGAAATCAAACGCTCGGAAATACCGCCGCGCATCATGATTTCACCGGCAAAGATGAAAAGCGGAATGGCGATCAGCGAGGCCGAACCGGTACCGGCGGAGATCTGCTGCACCAATACGATGCTGGGAATATCCAGATACAGCAGGGTGGCCAGCGCAGCCGCAGCCAAGGCATAGGCCACCGGCACGCCGATCAACAGCAGCACGCCGAACACGAGGAAAAGAATAGCGATACCCATGACTCAGCGGTCCCCTTCAGCAGCGTTGGCAGCGGTGCCGGCGCCTGCGCGCAGCGACAACAGCAGGCGATTGAGTGCGAACACCGCCATCAGCGCACCACCGATGCTCAGCGGCAGGTAATTCACGCTCTGCGGCAGGTTGGCGCCGGCGGTCTTGATGTGCAGGCCATCCAGCCACAGCACCCAGCCCCAACGGGCCAGGAAGCCGCCGATGGTGGCGACGATCAGCGGCACCAGCGCATCGATGAAGCGCTTGACCAGCGGATGCATCTGCTCGGCCAACAGGAAGAAACCAAAGTGGCGATTGGTATACACACCGGCCGCCGCGCCCATGCTCATCGTGGTGCTCAGCAACAGCAGCGTCACCGGCTCGGTCCAGCTCGGCGAATCGTTGATCACATAGCGGGCGAAGACCTGCCAGCCCTGCACCACCACCAGCCCGAGCAGGGCGGCGACGGCGATGTAGATGACCACATCGGCAACCTTCTCCAGCACGCGCTGGAATCCTGCCGGGGCCGTTTGTACGTTGGAATCAGACATCGGTACGGCCCCCTCAGGCGAAGTCGCGGATGCGACGGTGCAGCGCGGCGATATCGGTTTGCTGCAGGTAGTCACGCAGCAACGGTGCGGACGCCGCGTGGAACGCCGGCATGTCTACTGCGTTGGACTTCACCCCGGACGCCAGCACCGCTTCGCGGGCCTTGTCTTCGGACGCATCCCAGGCCGTGCGCATCACCTGCACTGACTGCCGCGCCAGCTCGATCACCAGGCGGCGATCGGACGGGGACAATGCGTCCAGGCTGCGGCGGGACATCAGCAGGATGTCCGGCGCATACGAATGCTGGCTTTCGGACCAGTAATGCGCGGCCTCGAAATGACGGCTGGAGTGGAAGCTGCGCATATTGTTTTCGGCGCCGTCGATCATGTGCGTCTCCATGCCGGAGAACGTGTCGCCCAGCGACATCGGCGTGGGGTTGGCACCGAACAGACGCATCAGCTGCAGGAAGATGTCCGAGCTGGCCACGCGCAGCTTCAAGCCGTGCAGGTCCTTGGGCTCCACAATCGGATGCTTGGTGTTGTAGAAGCTGCGCGCGCCGGAGTCATAGACGGCCAGGCCGACCAGTTCGCGGCTTTCAAAGCCCTGCAGAACCGCATCGGCGATGCCACCATCCAGCGCGCGGCGCATATGCGCCACCGAGTCGAACACATACGGCAGGCACAGCGCGCGGGTCAGCGGGAATGCGTTGTTGAGTGCGCCGGAATAGACGCGGGTGATGTCGATGGCGCCGAAGCGGGCCATGTCGATCGCCTCGGACTCGCGGCCGAGCTGGCCGGAGTGGAACTGGTTCAAGCCCAAGCGGCCACCGGTTTCGCGGCGCAGCTGTTCACCGATCCACTTCACCGCGGTGACGGTCGGGTAGTCGGCCACGTGTACATCGGTGGCGGTCAGCAGCTGGCTGCCGCCAGCTGCACCCTTGTTGCCTGCAGAACAGGCGGCAAGTGCCGGTGCGGCCAATGCCCCCATGCCGGTTTTGAGAAAGCCTCTTCGAGTGACCATAGCGCCCTCCAACGCGTTGCTACCGTGGCTGCCGGGATTACCCGGCCGGCACAGCCTTGCAGGAAATGTCGCCGTAACCGGCGAAGCGAATCAATGCCTGTTGGCCCACGCTGATGTCGTGGATGCCGGTGGCATTGCCGGTAGCGATCAGCTCGCCCTTCTTCAGCGGCCGGCCGCGCTTGGCCGAACGCGACAGCGCGAAGGCATAGGCCGCGCGCAGGCCGCCGGGCAGGGTGGTAGCGCCACCGGTGCCGACCACCACGCCGTCGATCTCGGTCTGCGCACGCAGTTCCGGCTCATCGCAGCGGGTCCAGTTCGGCACTTCGCCGCCCAGTACCAAGCCGTTGTTGTTGCCGAAATCGGACACCACCACGCGCGGGCCCAGCACGTTGATGGTCTTGAGCGGGCTGCTGGCCACTTCCACACCGATGAACAGGCGCGCCGGCAGCGCTTCGGCTTCTTCCGGGGTCCAGTCCAGCTTGTCGGCCGGTGCATCGGCCAGCAGTTCCAGCACGTATTCGGCCTCTACCGCAGCAAAGCCACCGGCGGCCGCAAATACCGGGATCTCCACGATGCTACCGGTAGCATTCCAGAGATTACGTTTGAAAATCGGCCCCAGAAGACGATCGTCGCCGGAGTTGTCGCGGCGTTCGGCGGCGATATAGCCCACTTTCCAACCAACCACGCTGTCGTCCCAGCGACCAATCGCCAGATCCTGCACCTGATAGGCGGTGACCAGGTCCTCCGGGATTGCACCCGGGAAATCCGGAAGCGAACGGCCGTCGCGGCGTGCTTCCACAAAAGTGCGGGCAATCTCGTCCAGCGCGGCGCTTGCCTGCTGCTGGCTGCCTTGGTCGTTGCTCAAGTGCGTCTCCTGGTGACTTTGCTGCACTGCCCATCGACAGTGCCGTGACTGGCTGTATAAGGTAAACCGGTGTCATCTGACAATGTGCAGTGCACCAGAAGCTGTACCCCGCCATCGCCACCTGTCCTGTTCCGGCCCTTATGATTCGACTGAAACCTCTGCGCCAGCTGGCTTTCGCCGCCCTCATCGCATTTCTTCCGACGGCCGCGATGGCCGCTACCGGGAGTGAACCCGCGGAGGGTTCCGCCGAACGCATCGCGCTGTGGCCGCAAGGTATGGCACCGGGGGACAAAGCACTGCCGCAGGCGCAGCGCATCGTCGAGCGCAGCGGTGACCCAGCATTGCCGGACCGCTATATCGAGCATGTCAGCGCGCCTTACCTGGTCGCGTACCGCCCGGCCAAGCCCAATGGCAGCGCGCTGCTGGTGATCCCCGGCGGCGGCTATCAACGGGTGGTGCTGGACAAGGAAGGCACGGCATTGGTGCCTGCCTTGGTGGAGCAGGGGGGAGTGACCCTGTTCGTATTGCGCTACCGGCTACCCGGCGAAGGCCGCGCCAATCGCGAAGCGGCGCTGGCCGATGCGCAGCGTGCACTGCGGCTTATCCGCCACCGCGCCACGGAATGGGGCCTGGACCCGCAGCGTGTCGGCACGATGGGTTTCTCGGCCGGCGGACATCTCGCCGCGCGTCTGGGCAATGGCTTTGACCGCAATGTTTACCCGCACAGCGACGTGATCGATGACCAAAGCGCGCGCCCGGATTTCCAGCTGCTGATGTACCCGGTCATCACCATGCGCGGCAACGACGTGCATGCAGGCTCGCGGCAACGACTGCTGGGCAGCACGCCCAGCGACGCACTGCTGCAGCAGTACTCGATGCAGCTGCACGTCCGCGCCGATACACCGCCAACCTTCCTGCTGCATGCCGCCGATGACGAGGTGGTGCCGGTAGGCAACAGCCTGCAGTTCTACGACAGCCTGCGCAGTGCCGGCATCAGCAGTGAAATGCACCTGTTTCCACACGGCGGCCACGGCTTCGGCACACGCGGCACAGTGGGCCTCACAACAGCGGCATGGCCACAACTGGCGCTGAGCTGGATGGCATCGCAACCGCCAACCCAACCGAAGCCCAGCCTTTAAAGCCCCTCTCCCATCGGGAGAGGGGTTGGGGAGAGGGCGAAGCGCGCCCAATCCCGCCATCCCAGGACACAACCATGCCCCAACACCCAAACAACCCGGCCCGCCGCAGCTTCCTCCAGCAAACCACTCTGCTGGCCGCAGCAACCGGCTTGAGCACCCTCGGCAACAACAGCTGGGCCAGCACCGGCACGAGCCCGATCGCCCGCGTCCGCAGCGGCCGCCTCGCCGGGCAGACCGAAAGCGGCGTGCACGTCTTCCGTGGAATCCCCTACGGCGCCGACACCGCCCCACGCCGCTTCCAGTCAGCACTTCCGGAACAGCCCTGGCGCGGCGTACGTGATGTCCTCGACTACGCCGCAGCCGCGCCGCAGACCGGCAGCGAAGGCCCGGGCAGCGAAGACTGCCTCTACCTCAACGTGTGGACACCGGCACTGCGCGACGGCGGCAAGCGGCCGATCCTGTTCTATATCCACGGCGGTGCCTACAACAACGGCTCCGGCAGCGACCCGCTGTATGACGGCGGCAACCTGTGCCGACGCGGCGACGTGGTGGTGGTGACGGTCAATCACCGGCTCAACCTGTTCGGCTATCTCTACCTGGCCCAGCTCGGCGACGACCGCTTTGCCGACTCCGGCAATGTCGGCCAGCTTGATCTGGTCCAGGCGCTGCAGTGGCTGCGCCAGCATGCAGCCGAGTTGGGCGGCGATGCCGACAATGTCACCGTATTCGGCCAATCCGGCGGCGGTGCCAAGATCGCCACGCTGATGGCGATGCCGGCGGCAAAAGGCCTTTTCCATCGCGCCTGGACGATGAGCGGCCAGCAGGCCACCGCCGCTGGCCCACGCGCGGCCACCCAGCGCGCGCAGCTGGTGCTGGAGCACTTCAAGACCGATGCCGATGCATTGCGGCGCATGCCGATGCAGCAATTGCTGGAAGCGGTGAAGGTGCGCGATCCCTCGCGCGTGGAGAACAGCAGCCTGTATGTCGGCCCGGTGCTGGACGCGCGCAACCTGCCGGTGCATCCGTTCTGGCCGCAGGCAGCGCAGCAATCGGCGGCGATCCCGATGGTGATCGGCAATACCCATGACGAAACCCGCGCCTTCCTCGGCAACGATCCGAAGAATTTCGAACTGAGCTGGGAGGAATTGCCGGCCAAGCTAGAGGCGCAGCAATACGTGGATCTGTTGCCGTCGGTGGTGATCGCTGAATACCGCCGGCTATACCCGCGATATTCGCCGTCGGAGGTGTTCTTCGCCGCCACCACCGCAGGTCGCTCCTGGCGCGGCGCAGTGGAAGAACTGGAAGCACGCGCGCGACAGGGCGCACCGACCTGGGCCTTTCAGCTGGACGGTTATGACCGTGATGGCGATGCCGCCAAGCTGCGCGCCTTCCATACCCTGGATATCCCGCTGGTGTTCCACAACAACGCCCAGCCCGGTTCACGCACCGGCAGCGGTGCGGCGATGCAGCAGCTGTCAGACACGATGAGCGATGCACTGCTGGCCTTCGCCCGCCACGGCGACCCCAACCATGCCGGGCTGCCGCACTGGCAGCAGTACGGGCTGGAGCGCCGGCAGACAATGCTGTTCGATACCCCGAGCCGACAGATGGATGATCCGCGTGGTGGCGAGCGCCGGCTCTATCAGCAGGCGCCCTTCATCCAACGCGGCACGTTCTGAACAGGCGCGCAGATAGTTTCAACGGAATCTTTACCTGCCTTGCCTAGACTGCGGCAATGACATTGCATTCGCCGCATCCCGAGTTTGCCGGACGCCAGCGCTTGTTGGATGGCATTGATGCCGCCCTGCAGGCGAGCGACACCCAAGGCGCCGTTGCCCGGATCCAACACGTACTGGAGCAGGCCATCAACGATCCGCAGATCGTGCTGCCAGCCTGTGTACACGCACCGCTGCACGGCCACTACGCGCGCCGCGAGATCTACCGCAGCCCGCAGCATGGCTACAGCATCATCGCCATGACCTGGGGGCCGGGGCAGGGCACGCCGCTGCATGACCACGACGGCCTGTGGTGCGTGGAAGGCGTATGGCAGGGCACGCTGGAGATCACCCCCTACCGGATGCTGGAACGTGATGGCGAGCGCTACCGGTTCGCCCCGCGTGACTGCCTGCAGGGCTGTAAGGGCAGTGCGGGCAATCTGATTCCGCCCGATGAGTTTCATACACTGCGCAACAGCGATGCCGAGCGGATAGCGATATCCGTGCACGTTTATCAGCGGGTGATGGAGCGCAGCCACGTATTCCAGCCGATTGACGATGGCCCGCGCTGGTATGCGCGTGAGTGCAGGGAATTGGGGTTGGATGCGTAATCGGCGCGCTGGGTTTTGTGGGAGCGGCGTGAGCCGACAAAGCAACCAACGCCTGTAGTGCCGAGCCATGCTCGGCAGAGGCTTTCCCGGTAACGCCACCTGCCGAGCATGGCTCGGCACTACCGCAAGCAAAGCCCCTCTCCCGAGGGGAGAGGCGCTCGAGCAATCACCGCAAGGGCAGCCGGTTGTTGAGCTTCGTAACCTCAGCCCCGTCCCCGTCCAAGCCAACCCGCACGCTCGCCCCCTCACGCTTGAACCCAGCCGGCAACACCAACTCCACCGTCGCCGTGCGCGGCACAAGATCCAACGGTGCCTCCAAGGCAGGCACCGCAACCCGCGCAACCTCACGGCCACGGGCATCCTCCAGCACCGCATAACCGGCGCCGGTTCCCACATGCCCCAGGCTGTGCACGGTCAGCAGCACACGCTCACCGTCGATCTTCAGGTCACCGCGACCAATGCCCAGGTCGGCGCGCGTCTCCACTGGCGTACCCGCTGTCACCAGCTCGAACTCGAATACCTGGTTCTGCTTCGGCGCAAAGCGCAGCTGCGTACTGGCGCTCTTCTCAAGCAGCACCTCGCGCACCTCCGCCTTGCCGTCGATCACATCATCACCATCGCGATCCACACCGCTACGCACACGCCAGGTACCGGCGGCGATGTTCCAGCCGGTCATGGTCGCATCCAGCGGCGTGTCGCTCAGGTTGTAGGCAATCACCTTGAAGTACTCACGTGACGGCGCATGCACCAGCAAGGCCACCTGCTCAGCGCCATCAGGCTGGGCAAACTGCCAGCTGACGGTATGACCCGGCCAGCTCTGGTTGCGCTTCAGGCCGATGCCGCCCAGACGCAGGCGCTGCAGGAACTCACTCGGAGCCTCGACGCGGTCACTCCACCAATGGCCTTCGGTGTTCATGTACTCGCGCTGCGCCTTGGCCTGGATGCCGTCGGCATGCAGTGCTTCCAGATACTTCTTGTCGCCGGTCTGCTGCCAGGCGCTGATCGCGGCGAAACCGCTGCCGCCTTTGTCTGCATCAGCAACCAACTGTTTGCCCCAGTCCTGCTGCCTGCCCAGTACATCGACGTAGTTCTCGCCAAGATTGGACAGCACGCCCGGCCCGCCACGCACCACGCGATAGTCCAGCGCCTGCAGGTACTTCGCATCGCCACTCCAACGCCACGCGGCCCAGAACGTATGCATCACATCGCCGCTACCCGACCCCTGGTTCAACTCGCCACCACGGGTCTTGCCGGTGGCCCAGTTGATTTCGTTGGGCAGGGTGAAGCGGCCCTTGTCGTCTTTGTACGCGTGGGCCAGATAGCCGTCAGCCAAGCCTGTAACCAACTTGCGGCCGGTGGGATCGGCGTTGTATTCGCCGATCAGGAAGGCCGGGTGCAGCGCCGGGAACGAGTATGGCTTTTGCCACTGCCAGTTCGGCTCGCGGTAAACCTTGTTGCCGCCAAACCAGTTGCTGGAGAACAGCAGGTTGCCTTGCGGGTTACGCAGGATGATGCGCTCGTCGAAAGCCTTCACCGTTTCCATCAGGCGCTCGACGGTGAGCGGATCGCCCCAGTTGAGGTAGAGCATCGCGCTGTTGGCGTTGATGCCTTCCTCGTAAGCGTGCAGCTCGTCGGTCTCGATGGTGCTCAGGCCGTTGGAGAACATGCCGTTCTTGTAAACAGCGTCCGACAGCGCGGTCAGCGAGGTGTTCAGCCGCTCCGGCTCAACCCCCATCAATGCCAGCCCTGGCCACTGCTGGACCAGATCCGAGTCATCGGAAATGCCGCCGCCGAAATCGCCGTAAGGCACCTGGCGATTTTCTATCCACCAGTCAACGAAGCGACGCACGTACTTCAGGTCTTCCACCTGGCGGAATGCCCACAGCGTTACGCCCTTGGGCGGCTGCGGCTGCGCGAACGGCGGCTTGCCCTGGCTGTTGTAGCTGATGTAGTTCCAGTAAAGACGGCCAAGTTCATGGTCGGGATCAACCCGCAGCAGATCACTCAAGTCGGCATAGACGCGCGCGTACAGACGCTGGCGCTTGGAAGTGGTGTGTTCCTCGACCAGGAAGCCCCAATTGTCACGCACCTGGTTGAAGCGATCGGCGACGTGCTGCTTGACTGCCTCCTGGCGGTCCTTGAATACCAGCCGCACTTCGCCACCGTCCAGCGATGCGGCGTTGAAGCCCGGTGCCGCCGAGGCCACCGAGATCCACAGACTGTCGGCGGTGAGGATGCGGTCGCGCAGATCCAGCCACAGCGTGCGCGCCTGGCCCGGCTTCACCGACACCGAGACGTCGATCATGTCGCGCGCCGGCCAGATCGGATCCTTGATGCGAATGTTCAGCGGAATCACGCCGTCGTGCGTGGCGGGCAGATCCAGGGCCGGGATATCAATGGCCACACCATCCAGGCCGTCATGCATGTTCTCCCAGCTGTGCGCCCAACTGCGGATCAGTGGCTGCGCGGCCGGTGCATCACCCACGCCGGACGGAACCAGCACATGCACGATCGGCATCGGCTTGGCCGGCAGGCTGTCGGCGCCGCGCTTGCGCGAACCCGCGCCCTTGGGCAAGGCCATCACCGTGCTGCGCTCGTCCGGCGCGAAGCGACCGTCGATGTAGTCACGCAGGCTTGCGATGTTGATGTAGTCCGGCAGCACGCTGCTGTCGATCTGGTAGCGCTGCTTTACCGTGCCTTCCGGCTCGGCGGCTTCGCTGACCTGATAGCCCCAGATCTCCTGGATCGGCGTTTCCTGCGCGGTGTTGTGGAAGTGCAGCGTGCCGCCAACCTGATCGGCGAAGCTGTCGACACTGCGCACCACGCCCTGCGGCCGGTTGAACAAGCTGCCCGCCGTACCTTTCAGCTCACCATAGGCGGCGCCGCGGATCTCGATGCGGTTGATGGTTTCGCCTGCCGGAACCGTCAGATCTAGTTGCTGGCCACCTTCAACATAGGTGTTCCAATCCGGCAGCTGCATGTAGTCATTGCGGCCGGGCAGGCGCGAGCGGTTGTAGACGCCCGGCCAGGTGGTTTCGGCGATGCCGTCGGTGCCTTTCCACATCCACTGCAGCTTGTCTTTTACATCGGCGAACTCGACCTTGCGGATCGATGTCGTCGCCGCGCTCAATGCCGGTGGTGGCGTGCCTTCCCAGCCATAACGGTGCCACCAGGCGCGCTGTGAAGCGGTTGCGGTTTCGGCACTGCGTGGCTCGGCATTGCGTGCAAGTGCGGCAACACCGGCGCCATCAAGCATGCGGTCGTAGACACGGATCTCGTCGAAGTCGCTGCCGCGCAGGAAGTTGTAGCGGCTCTGCACCTGGTACGGCGCCATCACCCGGCCGGCGAGGCCGAGCTGGTCCAGGGCGGCATCGTAATCGCCGGTGGCCACCGCCTGCGCAACCTCGCGGCCATCGACGAACAGCTTGACGCCCTTGTCCTCGTCCCAGGCGAATGCGATGTGCTGCCATTGCTCCGGGCTTGGGTTCTTGTCGAGCTTGAACGAGACGCGGGTGCGGGCCAGATTGGCATCGGTGACGAAGGCATCGAAGCCATGACCGTTCCAGTCGATGCGCAGCCAGGCCATGTCCCAGCTGCTGTGGTCGGCATAACCGACGCGGAAGATCACAAACGGGGTTTCGCCCACCGCGTAACGCGAGCGCCAGAAAAAGGACAGCGTGCCGCGTTCGGCCTGGATATTGCCCGGCGCGTTCCACGACAGCACGCCATCGTCCTGCCACTGGATGGCGCGGCCATGCGCGCCGTCCTCGACAAGGCTGACCTTGTCCTGGAAGTTGGGGGTGGCATCGCCTTGCGCGCTGTCGGCAATGAAGCCCTTGTCCGCCGATACGCGGAACAGCAGCTCGGGGGATTGCGCTGCAACGCTCAACGGTGCCAACAGCAGGCCCAGCACGCAGGCGAGGTGGGTGGGGCGCAACATGGTTTTCTGGTTCATCGTCTAGCTCATTCCAAATCGGTTGACTGCTTTGCTTTAGCCCCTCTCCCTTCGGGAGAGGGGTTGGGGAGAGGGTTGGCCACATCCGCAATGCAGGATTGCATGGGCTTCGCCCCTACCCTCATCCGGCCCTTCGGGCCACCTTCTCCCGGAGGGAGAAGGGTGACTTTCATGTGCGTTCCGGCATCTTCCGCCCATACCGCTGCGCCCACTTCGGCCACTCCCGCACCAGCAACTGCTCCGGCCATACGCCGTACCAGGCATAACCTACCCGGCGTTCGTTCGGAATATCCGCGAACCGCGCCACACGCTCGCCTTCGCGGTTGACGAACATCGGCCGGCCCTGTTGCAGATCGTAGAAGCGTGCCCACAGGCGTGCGCCTGCCAAAGGTTCTATAAGCACGTCCTTGCCGCTGGGCTGGTCGGCGGCCTCGACCTTGCGCATCGCCAGGTCCGGCAGCGCATTTGCCTGCAGCCACTGCAGGCCGGCTTCAATGGCCTCCACCGTCTGCGGGCTCGGCTCGGGTTGACGCATCAGCAGCCGCAGCACGCCTACCGACTCGGACACCGCCAGCGCAGGCAGCTCGTAGGAGCGCGCCTTGGCCGGCTGCAGGCTGACCTCGTCGTACTGCGCCGCCCAGATGCTCAGGCGGCCGTCCATGCGCACCTGCGTGGCCAGCACATTGCCCAACCCACGTTGCAAGGCGGCGTTGGCCTTGCCCCGGTAGTCCGCAGGCAGACCAGCAACGGCGGGTGCGCCTTCTGCGATGTCCTGCAACAGGTCGAGCACGCGGGTCATCGCGTCATCGTTGAAGGTGATCTGATGGCGGTACAGCGAGCGCTCGGGGTAATACTGCGGCCAGCCGCCGTTGGCGTATTGCGCAGCCAGCAGATAGTCCACGCCGCGCTGCGCGGCGCCCAGATACGCCGCGTTGCCGGTGTCCTGCCAAGCCTGCAACAGATGACGGATCTCGCGCGTGGTGGACTTGTTGTCGATGTTGGCATCGTCCACCCGGTCCGGTGCCTGCAGCGCTGCACGCTCGCCAGCACTGAACACATGCTGGTAGTCCACCGCCTTGCCCTGGTATTGCTTGGACCAGCCGCCGGAGGCGGTCTGCAGCAACAACATGTTTTCCGCTTCCGCCTCGGTACGCGGCGCAGCCGCGTGCGCCGGCGGGCATAGCCAGCCCGCACCCAGCAGCAACACGGTCGGTAACCACAAGCACTTCATCGCTTCCTCCTGCATGCAGCGGGATGCCAGCGTGCTGGCATCCCGGTTTTACTGCATTGGCCGTGCAGCTGCCTCATCTCAGAACTTGTAGCGTGCGCCGAGGTAGTACTGGCGGCCGGTGACGGTGTAGCGGTCAGCCATCTGCAAGGCCGAATCCACGTAACGTTGATCCGGCGTGTCCAGCAGGTTGATCGCCTCGAAGGTCAGCGACAGCTTCTTGCTGAGCTTGTACGACATGTTGAAATCCACATTGCGCACGCTGTCCTTGCCGGTTACATCGGGCGTGGCCAGTTGCTTGCCGTCCAGGTCCCAGACGCTCTCCTGGCTCAGGATTTCGCCGATGTAGCCGTCTCGGTAACTGGTGGAAACACGGGCGCTGAACTTGCCATCGTCGTAGTAGAGCGTGGCGTTGTACGAGTTCGGCGACAGGTTGACCAGGTCGTTGTCGGTGAAGGTGGTGGTAATGCTGGTATTGCTGTTGCCGGCCGAGCTGAACATGTACTTGATGCTGGACTCGACATGCGTGTAGTTCAGCTGGATGCCGAACTTGCTCCAGATCCCCGGCAGGAAGGTAAACGGCTGCTGGTAGCTCAGCTCGTAGCCCTTCAGCGGGCCACCCGGGGTGTTGTAGTAGCTCTGCACATTGAACAAGGTGTCGGCGTTGAAGCCCGCTGGCAGCAGATCCAACGAGTAGCCCATGTCGCCCCAGGTCGTCAGCAGGCGGGTGCGCTGCACATAGCTGTCGATGTCCTTGTAGAACAACGCCGCCGACAGCAGCCCGCCATCACCGAAGTACCACTCCGCGCTCAGGTCGTAGTTGGTGGAGCGGAACGGGTCGAGCTTGGGGTTGCCAAGGTTGATCGCGAACACGCGACCATCGTCGAAGTAACCGGTGGGGCCACCGCTGACACTGGGCGAAAGGTAGGCCAGGGTTGGGCGGGCCATTGTCTTGGCCGCGCCAAAGCGCAGCACCACGTTCTCGGCCACGTCCCAGGCCAGGTTCAACGAAGGCAGCACGTCCTGGTAGCTGTGGTTGACCACCGAGCGCACCAGCGAGCGTTCGCCGGCGGCAGCGGTGGCACTGGCGACACCGAAGAACGATTCACAGTTGGCCGAATTGTTGCCCGAGGTGGCCGCGTTGCACGGCGCCCAGCCCGACGCGTTGATCTGGGTATTGACCACACGCACGCCAAGGTTGCCGCGGAAGGCGCGGTCCCATAGCTCGGTGTTGAAATCCAGCTGCAGATAGCCACCCAGGCTGCGCTCGTTGACCTCGAAGTTGTTGTTGGAGGCACCAAAGTGGCCGACGCCGGCCAGGCGGTAGTCACCGCCCTGCACACCGGTATCGCAGTTGCAGTTGATGTTGAGCAGCTCGGCGATCTTGCCGAAGTCCGGGATCAGCCACCCATTCGGCACATTGCCGGACAGGTTCTTGCCGAAGCCGGTCAGGTTGGTGCTCATATCGCCCACGGTCACCCCGGCCGGCAAGGCCTGGGCCAGGCGTCCGTAGCTGATGTGGCGGTACTCCTCCGACTCCATGTCGTAGTCCTTGTAGGCAAGGCCGGTACGCAGGGTGAAGGTCGGATTGATGTTGAACTGCAGATCGATCTTGGCGGTATCGAAGGCGTTGTTGACGTAGCTGGGGTTCAAGCGCACTTCACTGATGTTGCTGCCGCGTGCGGTGCCATTGCTGTTCACCGGCACCGCGCCATAACCCAGCCACGACCATGCCGCCGGGTCGTTCAAGGCAAACGGCAAGGTCATGTTCGGCATGTCACCGCCGTTGCGCATGTCCATCACGAAGCCGTCGACATTGCTGTTGTCGAAGCTCACCAGCGAGAACACCGGGCGCTCATAGTCGGAGCTGGAGTGGCCGAGCACCGCCTCCATCTTCACTGCATCGTTGAAGTGGTGCTCCAGATTCAGGCTGTACTGCTGGAAGGTCGTCGATTCCTCGATCAGGCTCGATTCGGTGCGGAAATCGACGTTGTCGAATACGCCGTAGATCAACCGGTTCTGCGCATCCACCTCGGCCTCGCGCACCACGATCTGGGTCTTGCCGCCGAGGTTGGCCGCGCGGTGCAGGTTGGCACCGATGGAATCTTCGCGCTGCTCCTTGTCCAGCTTGGAGTACATCGCATCGAAGCTGAGCAGGGTGTCATCGGACACCTTGAACTGGAACGCGCCGGTTACGCCCAACCGCTCGATTTCGTGCGCGGTGCGGATGTAACGCGGATAGCGCGGAATCCAGGCATTGGTCGCGGTCTCGTAGGCGGCGATGTTCTCCGGCGTATTGGCCGGGCGAGGCAGGCCGTTACCGCAATGGGTCCTGCTGATGCCGTAGCTGCCCCAGCCGTTGTTGCGGTCCTGGTTGGCCTGGCTGCCGCTGCCGGCGGCGGTTTCATTGGAAGCTGGATTGCGCGGCGTCTGCGGGTTGTAGCCTACCGGCGAGCAGAAACCATAGGTGCCGTTGTTGGCAGCAGTGGCCTGGTTCGAATTGCGGTGGTTGCCGTGTTCCCAACGCACCGGGTTGTAGCCTTCCTCGTAGACGTTGCGCTTGCTGTACGAGCCGGACAGCAGTGCACCGAAACGGCCATCGGCCCAGGTGTTGCTGATCAGGCCAGAAAAGCGCGGATCAAATTTCTCCGACAACTCGCCATAACCGGCCTGCGCCGAGGCCGAGGCCTGGAAGCCGGCGAAATCGAACGGCCGCGAGCCGCGCAGGTCCACGGTTGAGCCCAGCGAACCCTCGTCCATCTGCGCCGACTGGGTCTTGTTGACCTTGACCTGGCTGAAGAGCTCGGAGGCAAAGGTATTGAAATCGAAACCACGGCTGCGGTTGACGCCACTGCTGCCGTTGCCGGCGGTGGCCAGTGCTTCCAGGCCATTGAGGCGCACGCGGGTGAAGTCCGCACCCAGGCCGCGGATCGAGATGCGCTGGCCTTCACCGCCTTCGCGATCAATCGATACGCCAGCGATGCGCTGCAGCGATTCGGCAAGATTCTGGTCGGGGAATTTGCCGATGTCCTCGGCGAAGATCGCATCCACCTGTTCGGTGGTGTAACGCTTTTCGTCCAGCGATTTCTGCAGGCTCTGGCGATAGCCAGTGACGTTCACTGCATCAAGCTGGGTGGCCTCGGCGGCCGCAGGTGCGGACTGGGCAAAGGCGAGGGGAGCGGTCAATACCGAAGCAATGGCGGTTGCCAACAAGGTAACCGGTGTCTTTCCAAAACGACGCTTACGATCCATGCGGTGGGCTCCTTCCCCGGGCGGGGAATCAAGCGGACTGAAAGGGGCGAGAGTGATTTCCCTGGCGAGTACTACAGGCGTTGCCAGGCCGTTGCGGCCCGACAGGAACAAGCGGCAGGCCATGGCGTAAGCAGGCCTGCGGGTACCGAAAGGGCAGGGCCGGATCTGCGGAGAGAATGCGATCCGGTCCCTGCCAAAGTGCAGCTATCAGAACTTGTAACGCAGGCCCAGGGTGAACTGGCGGCCGGTTTCGCTGTATTCCAGCGGCAGCGACACCGACGGGTTGGCCACCCACGATTCCTGCGGTTCGTTGGTCAGGTTGGCGCCTTCCAGGCTGATTTCCAGCTGGTCGCTGATGCGGTAGTGGATGGACGCATCAACGAAGGTGGTGCCGCTCTGGCCGTGCACGCCCAGGCCCTTGCTGTCGAAGCCAGCTTCGGTGCCCGGTACCTGGATCAGGTAATCGTCACGGTTGGTCGCCGAAACACGGCCCGACCAGCTCTCGCCTTCATAGAACAACGTCGCGTTCCAGGCGTTGCGTGACAGCCCGATCAGGTCGTCCTTCTGCGCCATCACGCCACCGGCGGTGACGTACTGGATCTTCGACTCGACGTAGGTGTAGTTCAGCTGGGTACCGAAGTTGGCCCACTTGCCCGGCAGGAAG
The DNA here is from genome assembly GCF_039674165.1 of Stenotrophomonas terrae. Taxonomy (GTDB): domain Bacteria; phylum Pseudomonadota; class Gammaproteobacteria; order Xanthomonadales; family Xanthomonadaceae; genus Stenotrophomonas; species Stenotrophomonas terrae_A. The sequence goes on along the minus strand of NZ_JBDJMY010000005.1, from coordinate 101,121 downwards.
GTGAACGGCTGGGTGTAGTTGAACTCCACACCGGTCAGGTCGCCACCGGGGGTGTTGACCGGGGTGCTGAACACGAACTCATCAGTGACGCTGGCATTGAGGTTGTCGAGCAGGCTCGCCGGCAGGCCACTGGTCGAGTAGACGCGGCTTTCGCGGGTTGCCTGGATGAAGCTCTCGATGTCCTTGTAGAACAGGCCGACACCGAGCATCGCGCCTTCGGAGAAATACCACTCGAAGCCGAGGTCGGCGGTCTTGGCGCGAATCGGATCCAGCGCCGGGTTGCCACCGCTGACCGTACGCGCACTGCCGCTGACGCTGACGGTGACGCCCGGGGTCAGGCTGCCCAGGCCCGGACGCGACATCACCTTGGCGGCGCCGAAGCGGACCAGGAAGTCCGGGGTGATTTCCGCCACCACATTCAAGGACGGCAGGAAGTCGTTGTATTCACGGCTGACGGTGGTGCTGACCGGCGTGCCGCTGGCCGTGGCGATGCCGCTGGAGGTCTGCTTGGTCTTGACGTAGCGCGCACCGATGTTGCCGGTGAACGGAATCGAGCCGATGTCGAAACCGAACTTGCCCATCAACCAACCGCCGCGGTCCTGTTCCTGCACGCTGCGGATGCTGGCCGCGTAGTCGGCCAGCGCATAGATGCCTTCGCCGCTGAGGATGCCGAACTCATTGGCGATGCCGTTGAAGTTCGGCACCACCCACTTGCCCGGCGAGCCGGACATGCCGTTGAGGCTGGCCAGTTCGGTCATGTTGACCGGCACGATGCGTGTGCCGCCGGCAAAGTTGGGCAGCGAGGTGGCTTCGTTGCCGACGCGACGGCGTTCCATCGAATCGAAGCTGAAGTTCTTCGCCTGCACGCCACCTTCCAGGGTGAGCGACGGGCCCAGCACCCACGAGAACTCCAACTGGCCGTTGTCGAAATCGTTGGTGACGTAGTTCTGACGCAGACGGATGGTGGACAGCGTCCAACCGTTGGGGTCGGTCGGGTTGACGCCGTAGTTGAACACCGGCTTGTTCGGGTTGCCACGGTAGTCGTAGCTGTAACCGTCGACGTTGAGCTTGTCCATCATGACGGTGGCCTGGACCGGGTTGTCGTGCTTGGAGCGCGAGGTACCCACCTTGCCGGTGATGGTGAAGTTGTCGGTCAGGCGATGCTCACCGTCCAGGCTGACCTGGTAGAACTCGGTGCTCCACTCGTCGTGGCGGTTCTCTGCGCGGATGTCGACGTTGTCCATTTCCGCATAGACCAGCGCGCCGTTGCGCACTTCGCCGTTGTTGACGACGATCTGGTTCTTGCCGTCGGCCGACGACTTGCTCAGGCCGTTGGCCTCGATGTACTTCTCATCCCGCTTGGCGTCGATCTTGGAATACAGCGCATCCAGGCTGAAGCTGGTGCGATCGCTGGGCTTGAACTGCAGCGCACCGGTCACGCCCAGACGCTTCTGGTCATGCTCCATCAGCGTGTAGCGCGGGAAGCGCGGCGCATACACGTCCGACTTCAAGGCATCCTTGAACGGCGAAGCGGCGTTGAAACCACCATTGGTGGTACCGCCTGACCAGCGCACGGTGCCGCTGCCTTCTTCAACCGTCTCGCGCTCGGAGTAGGCCACCGACAGCAGCGCACCGAACTTGCCGTCGGCCCAGCTGTTGGCGATCAGGCCTGCAAAACGCGGCATCGCCGATTCGGAGGCATCGTTGTACGAGGCCTGCACATTGGTGACGATGGTCAAGCCGTCATAGTCGAACGGGCGCGCAGTGCGCAGGTCGACGGTGGCGCCCAGCGAACCTTCTTCGACGTCGGCCGAGGCGGTCTTGCGTGCGATCAGCTGGGTGAACAGGTCGGCGGCGAACACGTTGAAGTCGAAACCGCGGCCGCGATTGGTGCCGCCCTGGCCGTCGCTGCTGCCGACAGTGCTCAGCGCTTCCAGGCCGTTGATGCGCACGCGGGTGAAGTCCGGGCCCAGGCCACGCACCGAGATGTTGCGGCCTTCGCCGCCATCACGGGTGATCACCACGCCGGGGATACGCTGCAGCGACTCGGCCAGGTTGCTGTCCGGGAACTTGCCGATGTCCTCGGCGACGATGGCGTCGACAATGCCGGCTTCGCCGCGCTTGATGTCCAGCGCCTTCTCCACGCTGGCGCGGTAGCCGGTAACGGTCACCGCATCCAGTTCGGTGGCGGCGGTGCCGGTGGCCGGCGCAGCTGCATCCTGGGCCATGGCAACGCCTGCCTGCAGGGCCAAACTGATACCCAGTGCAAGCAAGGTAACCGGTGTCTTTTTCTGCGTGATACGTGGATTCATGTGCTTCCCCTCTCCCAGGTTTGCATGCGATGCAGTGGCTCTGGCTTGTGGTTTCTGCCGGATGACACCGCTGGTCAAAACGGAAAGTAGCAGCTGCGTGAAGAGGGAGCATCTTGCACTGCAACAGGAGCCAAACAGGGCTAAAACCTTTGTCTGAGGGACATTGGCGGACGGTAACACGGGCAGACAGAGGGACAGTGGCGGGTAAATGACACCGATAGTCAATCAGCCGTGCCATGATGCGCGCCGATCGACAAGGAGACAGGAATGCCAATGATTTCCCCCCGTGTTGTGTGTTTCGGCGAGCTGTTGCTGCGCCTGGGCGCGCCCGGCAACCAGCTGCTGCTGCAGTCGCCCGCGCTGGACGTGCATGCCGGCGGCGCCGAGGCCAATGTCGGTGTGTCGCTGGCGCACTTCGGCCATGACGTGGCGATGATCAGTGTGGTTGCCGACAACCCGCTGGGAGCGGCGGTGGCCGGTGAACTGCGCCGGCATGGCGTGGACACCTCGCGCGTGCGCCGCAGTGACGGCCGCATGGGCCTGTACTTCCTCACCACCGGCGCGGGCCACCGCCCCAGTGAAGTGGTCTATGACCGGGCCGACTCGGCCTTTGCCAGCGCCCGCGCCGACAGCTACGACTGGCCTGCACTGCTGCAGGGCGCGCAGTGGCTGCACCTGTCCGGGGTCAGTCCGGCACTGGGCCTGGAAGCGGCGCAGGCCACCCTGGCTGCCGCGCGCATGGCCAACGAACGCGGCATCAAGGTCTCCTTCGACGGCAACTTCCGGCCCAAGCTGTGGGAGCGCTGGGGCGGCGACGCCAAGGCGATCCTGCGCGACCTGTTTGATTGCGCGCATATCGTGTTTGCCGACTACCGCGACATCGGCGTGGTGCTGGGCGGCGAGTTCAGCCAGAGCGAGCCGCAGGCACGCGTGGACGCCGCCGCGGCAATGGCATTTGCGGCGTTCCCACGCCTGCAGTACATGGCCTGCACGCAGCGCACCGCGCACAGCGTCGGCCACCATTCGCTGGGCGCGATGCTGCTTGGGCGCGATGGCATCCGCGCGTTGGCACCGGCCGAAGAGCTGACCGATATCGTTGACCGCATTGGCGGTGGCGACGCGTTTGCTGCCGGCGTGCTGCATGGCCTGATCGAGGGCATGGATGCGCAGACCACGATCCGTTTCGGGCTGGCTGCGGGCTGCCTGAAACATTCCATTCCCGGTGATTTCAATCCAGTCGGCGTTGCCGACGTCATGGCCCTGATGGGCGAAGGAAAGTTCGATGTCCGGCGCTGATCCGCGCGTACGCGCAGTGCTCAAACTGGCCCCGGTGATTCCGGTGTTCACTCCCGACAACGTCGATGACGCGGTGCAGGTGGCGCAGGCCTTGTTCAACGGCGGCCTGCCGGTGATCGAAGTCACCCTGCGCACGCCGGTGGCGATGGAGGCGATCAAGGCCATGGTCGAGGCCGTGCCCGATGCGGTGGTGGGTGCCGGCACCGTGCTGACGCCGGCACAGATGGAGAAAGTGAAGTCCGTCGGCGGCCGCTTCGCGGTGTCACCGGGTGCAACCGACACCCTGTATGCGGCGGCACGCGCCACCGACCTGCCGTTCCTGCCCGGCGTTGCGACCTCGTCCGAGCTGATGCGCGGGCTGGAGCACGGCCTGGATACGTTCAAGTTCTTCCCGGCGGTACAGGCCGGTGGCGCAGCGATGTTGTCGGCCTGGAACGGGCCGTTCGGTGATGTGCGTTTCTGCCCGACCGGCGGCATCAGTGCGCAGACCGCATCGCAGTTCCTGCACCTGCCAAATGTGCTGTGCGTGGGCGGTTCGTGGTTGACCACGCGTGAGCTGCTGCAGGCGCGTGATTGGAAGGGGATTGAAGCCTTGGCACGTGCTGCGGCGGTGTTGCCGGGGTGATTTGGTTTTTGGGGTTGGCTCCAGATCAAAGTCAACGTCAAAAGCTGACCCCTCCCCAACCCTCCCCTTGCCTTCGGCAAAGGGAGGGGGCTGAAGCTGCAATTGCGCAGGATGCTGCAGGCCAAACGAACCAACCCTCCCTTGCGCAACGCGCAGGGGAGGGCCGGGGAGGGGTGCTGTTGCTGTTGCTGTTGCTGTTGCTGTCGCTGTCGCTGTCGCTGTCGCTGTTGCTGTTGCTGTTGCTGTTGCTGTTGCTCAGCTTTAGAGCTTCAAGCGCCGATACAAAGTACTGCGGTTAACCCCCAGCCTTTTGGCAGCCAGACTCACATTGCCATCGCAGGCAGCAAGCGTCTGCCGCATCACATCCAAAGCCAGCTCCTGCAAGCTGCCATCCACCACCGGCGCAGCAGCGGCACGCCGCGTGGCCTGATGCAGATACTCCGGCAAGAGTTCCATATCAATCACCGCAGCCGCCTCGGTCAACGCCACCAGGGTGCGCAAACACGCCGCAAGCTGGCGCAGATTGCCGGGCCAGTCGTACGCAACCAGCGCACGCTCCGCTTCCACACTCAGCACTCGTCCCTGCGCCAACGGCAGCCACATCGCCTGCAGCAACTGCGCGCGGTCCTGCGCTTCGCGCAGCGGCGACAGCCGCAGCACGTGATCGGCAATGCGGTAATACAGATCCGAGCGGAAACGGCCTTCGTCCATCGCCTGCTGCAGGTCGCAGTGGGTGGCGCAGATCAGCATGAAATCCAGCTTGACCGGCTTGCCGCCGCCCAGCGGTGACAGCTCGCGGTCCTGCAATACGCGCAGCAGGCGCGGCTGCAGGGCCAGCGGCATGTCGCCGATTTCATCGAGGAACAACACGCCGCCCTGTGCCTGCCGCAGCAGCCCTTGGCTGCCTTGACGGCGTGCGCCGGTGAAGGCGCCTTCCTCGTAGCCGAACAGTTCGGCTTCAATCAATCCTTCGGGCAGGGCCGCGCAGTTCACCGCGACGAAGGGCTTGCCGCTGCGGCTGCCCTGCGCATGCAGCGCGCGCGCCGCCACTTCCTTGCCGGTGCCGGTTTCACCCTGCAGCAGGACCGGCAGGCCGGCCTCCAGTACGCGGCCGGCGCGCAGCAACTGTTCGCGCTGGGCTGCATCGAATACCACGGCGGGTGCGGCTACGGTGGTTGGCAATGGCCGCGCCAGCGGTTGCGTTGCGCCGGCAGCCCGCGTGCGGGTTGGCTGTGTTGGCGCATCCAATTGACCATGCAGCACGCGGCCACTGCGGTCCTGCAGCATGCCCTCGTCGCGCATCCGCGACAGTGGCACCTCGAACAGCGCCTCATACGAAGCGCGGCCGATATCCCCGCGCTCCAACCCGAACAGCCGCAGGCCAACACCATTGGCGGCGACCAGACGGCCATTGCGGAAGCCGAGCAGGGCTTCGCCTGCGGTGCCCAGCAGGGTGCGGTCGTGGTGCAGGCGCAGCAGCTCGCACTCACCCAGACCATTCTCGAAGAAGCGGTGCTCGATACGGTTGGCGGCCAGCCGCGCCAGGCCCATCGCATGCATCTGCTGCACGCTGGCCGGCCCGCTGATATCCAGCACGCCGGCCAACTGCCCATGCGGATTGTGGATGGGCATGGCCGAACAGCTGAGAATGCCGTGCGGGGCGAAGTAGTGTTCGCCGCCACGCACTTCCACCGCGCGGCCTTCGACTATCGCCGTGCCGATGGCATTGGTGCCGACGGCTGACTCGCTCCAGCACACGCCCGGCATCAAGGCCACGCGTCCGGCCTTGTCGAGGAAACCGGCGCTGCCTTCCGCACTGAGGATCCAGCCGCTCTCATCGGTCAGCAGCACCATGCTGCCGGTACTGGCGGTGTGCGCGGCCAGCCCGTCCAGCTCGGCGCGCGCCAGTCGCCATAGCCGCTCATGGCGTTCACGCAGTTCGCGCAGGTTGTGACCGGGCAGGGGCTCCAATGCAGGCTCCGCATCCACCAGCAGGCCGCTGCGCTGGCAGCGCCGCCACGACTGCAGGATGGTGTCGGGCACCGTGCCCACGGGCGTGGTGCCGCGCTCGAAGAACGAGCGGCGGGCGTTGCCCACGCGATGTTGCAGTGCCAGTGCCATGAGCGCTCCTGTGTCGCAATTTGCGACAGCTGTTCAAACCACTGTCCCGATTAACACCACACCCGGACTGGCACTGCAATCACCTGCCGCCTCGCAGCGCAGCAAATTCCTCCGACGCGCAACGTCAGCACTGCGTTTGGCAGCTGCCGCAGCGCAGCAGGCAGAACTTGGCACCGCTCTTGCGCCTGTTACCGCCACCGCCACACACGCGGCCCACACACCGCCGAACCGGAGATCCCGCAATGAACGCAGTCCTGTCCGCCAAGCCGCACGCCACCGATCCGCAGTCGCTGTTCAAATCCCGCTACGGCAACTACATCGGCGGCGAATGGGTCGCCCCGCGCAGTGGCCAATATTTCGACAACACCACGCCGATCACCGGCAAGGTGTTCACCCAGGTGGCGCGTTCCAATGCCGAGGATGTGGAGCTGGCGCTGGACGCCGCACACGCCGCCAAGGACGCCTGGGGCAAGCGTTCGACCACCGAGCGCGCCAACATCCTCAACCGCATTGCCGACCGCATTGAGGAAAATCTTGAACTGATTGCCCACGCCGAAACCTGGGACAACGGCAAGCCCATCCGCGAGACCCTCAACGCCGACGTGCCGTTGATGGCCGACCACTTCCGCTATTTCGCCGGTGCGTTGCGCGCGCAGGAAGGCAGCCTGTCGCAGATCGACAACGACACCGTGGCCTATCACTTCCACGAGCCGCTGGGCGTGGTCGGGCAGATCATCCCGTGGAACTTTCCGCTGCTGATGGCGGCATGGAAGCTGGCGCCGGCCCTGGCCGCCGGCAACTGCGTGGTGCTGAAGCCGGCCGAGCAGACGCCGGCTTCGATCCTGGTGCTGATGGAAGTGATTGGCGACCTGCTGCCGCCGGGCGTGCTCAACATCGTCAACGGCTTCGGCCTGGAAGCGGGCAAGCCGCTGGCCAGCAGCCCGCGTATTTCCAAGATTGCCTTCACCGGCGAGACCAGCACCGGCCGGCTGATCATGCAGTACGCCAGCCAGAACCTGATCCCGGTGACGCTGGAACTGGGCGGCAAGTCGCCCAACATTTTCTTCGCCGACGTGATGGCCGAGGACGATGATTTCCTCGACAAGGCGGTGGAAGGTTTCGTGATGTTTGCCTTCAACCAGGGCGAAGTCTGCACCTGCCCGTCGCGGGTGCTGATCCAGGAATCGATCTACGAAAAATTCATGGAACGCGCGTTGGCGCGGGTGGCGGCGATCAAGCAGGGCAATCCCTTGGACCCCAACACCATGGTCGGCGCGCAGGCCTCGCAGGAGCAGTTGCAGAAGATTCTGTCCTATATCGAAATCGGCAAGGCCGAGGGCGCCGAAGTGCTGATCGGTGGCGAGCAGAACCAGCTCGATGGCGATCTGGCCGATGGCTTCTACGTCAAACCAACGGTGTTCAAGGGCCACAACAAGATGCGCGTGTTCCAGGAGGAAATCTTCGGGCCGGTGGTGTCGGTGACTACCTTCAAGACCGAAGAAGAAGCGCTGGAGATCGCCAACGACACCTTGTACGGCCTCGGCGCCGGTCTGTGGAGCCGCGACGCTTCACGCCTGTACCGCATGGGACGAGCGATACAGGCCGGGCGGGTGTGGACCAACTGTTATCACGCCTATCCGGCCCATGCCGCGTTCGGTGGCTACAAGCAGTCCGGTATCGGCCGCGAGAACCACAAGATGATGCTCGACCACTACCAGCAGACCAAGAACCTGCTGGTCAGCTATTCGCCGAAAAAGCTCGGCTTCTTCTGACCTACGCCCGGATCCGCCCGCTCGGAACTGGCCGGGCGTGATCTGGATCAAGGCGTCAGGCGTGGCTTGGCGCGAAGCTGCACTTATCCCCCGCAAAGGAGATCGATTGATGGACAAGACGATGAAAGCCGCCGTGGTCCGCGAATTCGGCAAGCCGCTGGTGATCGAAGAAGTAACCGTGCCGCGCCCGGCCGCTGGCGACATCCTGGTCAAGATCGAGGCCTGTGGCGTCTGCCACACCGACCTGCACGCCGCCGAAGGCGACTGGCCGGTAAAGCCCAATCCGCCCTTCATTCCCGGCCATGAGGGCGTAGGCCATGTGGTTGCGGTGGGCGAGGGCGTCACCCACATCAAGGAAGGCGACCGCGTCGGCATTCCGTGGCTGTACTCGGCCTGCGGTTATTGCGAGCACTGCCTGGGCGGCTGGGAAACCCTGTGCGAGGCGCAGCAGAACAGCGGCTATTCGGTGAACGGCGGGTTTGCCGAATACGCCCTGGCCAACGCCAATTACGTCGGCCATCTGCCCAAGGAAGTGGGCTTTGTCGAGATCGCGCCAATCCTGTGCGCAGGCGTCACCGTCTACAAGGGCCTGAAGGTCACCGACACCAAGCCCGGTGACTGGGTGGCGATTTCCGGCATCGGCGGCCTCGGCCATATGGCGGTGCAGTACGCCAAGGCGATGGGCTTGAACGTGGCTGCGGTGGATATCGACGACAACAAGCTCGCCCTGGCCAAGCGTTTGGGCGCCAGCATCACCATCAACGCCCGCAACACCGATCCGGCGGCCTTCCTGAAGAAGGAAATCGGCGGCGCACACGGCGCCTTGGTAACGGCGGTATCGCCCAAGGCCTTCGAGCAGGCACTGGGCATGGTGCGGCGTGGCGGCACGGTGTCATTGAATGGCTTGCCGCCGGGTGACTTCCCGCTGGACATCTTCGGCATGGTGCTCAACGGCATCACCGTGCGCGGCTCGATTGTCGGCACCCGCCTGGATCTGCAGGAATCGCTGCAGTTCGCCGCCGAAGGCAAGGTTGCCGCCACGGTGAGCACCGACAAGCTGGAGAACATCAACGACGTCTTCAAGCGCATGCACGAAGGTGCGATTGAAGGCCGCGTGGTGTTGGATTTCAACGCCTGATCGCAACCGGCCAGCACACCCGCACCTCCCCCGGGGTGTGCTGGCTGGATTGCTTTTGAGGGTGTTGGTGTTGGCTTTGGCTTTGGTTTTTGCTTTTGCTTTTGCTTTTTCTTTTGCTTTTCTCCTCTCCCCTTGCGGGAGAGGATGCCGAAGGCAGGAGAGGGGAAGCGGCGAAGCCGCTGCGCTCAAGCACCTCCAGATTGCATAGCCATCGGCAACCGAGCATTACCAGCTTCGCGGCTTACGCCGCTCCTACAAAAAGCTGGATGCCGAAGGCAGGAGAGGGTGCGGCGCAGCCGCAAGCGCTCAAGCACCCCCCAGATTGCGTAGCCATCGGCAACCGAGCATTACCAGCTTCGCGGCTTACACCGCTCCTACAATTGCTGCAGCCCCATCTCGTCTAACGCACGTGCACCGCTGCCACCGGCATGCGGTCCAGCGCCAGCCATGCGTCTTCGACCAGGTCACGTACCTGTTCCCAACGCAGCCGTGAGCCACCGCGTGCCTGTTCCCAATGTTCGGCAAGCTCCCCGTCGGTATCGCCGTTGCCACGCGGCCAGTCCGCCGCGTGCGTGGTCAGGGCGAAGGCATAGGCCGGTTGCAGGTCAAGCCAGCCGCGCGCACCGCGCCGCCGTCGGGCATAGTCCGCCAGGCTGTACTGCACGAAATCCTGCGCCACTTCGTCGGCTGCATGCTGACTGCGCCTGAGCCGGCCACGGCGCATCATCTTCGGATCGACACCGAACAGCGTCGGCGGCGCGGGGCTCTCGATACGATCGGGGCGGTACATGGCACAACCCTCCCAGTTGGGCGGTCACAGATACGCCCGGGGTCGTTAGCGAGGGGTGATCGGGGTGTTTAGGGGGATTTAGCTGAGCGACTGCGTCGATGAAGACAAGGGCAAAAGCAAGCAAAAGCACCCCTCCCCGGCCCTCCCCTTCGCTGTGCGAAAGGGAGGGGGCTGAGCGGCGCCTTCAGCTTTCGCCGAGGTCAATGGCCAATCACCGCGCCCACTGCCACTGCAGCCCCACGGTAACGCTGCGATCCGGCCCCGGCTCGTAATAGCGCTGGTTGCCGTCATTGACGATCACCGAGCCGATGTAGCGCTGGTCCAGCAGGTTGTCCACGCGTGCGAACGCGCGCAGCGGCCCGCGCACCGTGGCCCATTGCCGCGCCATTTCCAGGTTGACCAGGCCGTAACCCGCCGCATTGGCAGTGCCCAGGTCGTTGACCCCGATAGCACTGGCGGCCACCAGTTCCGCCGCCCATTGCCACGGGCCTGGCTGCCACTGCCAACGTGCAAACAGTTGCTGCTGCGGCACCCCCGGCAAACGCGTTCCGGCCGCCACCTCGTTCGTGGGCTGGTTGCAGGGCGAGGGCAGGCCGGTGCAGGTCAGGTAGGCCTGGCGCACCTTGGCCTGCAGCCAGGTATAGGCCAGTTGCAATTGCTGATCGGCACCAATCGGCTGCTGCCAGCTCAGCTCCGCACCCTGGCGGCGGGTGGCACCGATGTTGCGGTAGCTGCTGCGGCCGCCACTATTGGTCGCCACCGCCAGTTCGTCATCGCTGTCGGCACGGAACAGCGCCAGCTCCAGCCGCGCACCGCTTTGCACCCGCCATTTGCTGCCGATCTCGTAATTGCGCGTGCTGCCTGCGGCCAGATCCAGGGCCAGGCCGGCAGCACCGTCGGCGCGGTAGCCCAGTTCGTTGAAGGTCGGTGTTTCAAAACCACGCCCGGCCGAGGCGTACAGACGCAGGTCGTCGCTGGCGCGGAACACCACACCGGCAACCGGGGTAGTCGCTGAGTAATCGCGGCTGCCGCTGTCATCGGGATTGCCGGCGGTGATGTAGTGATCGCGCGAGCGGAACTGTACCTGGCTGTGGCGCGCACCCAGCAGCGCCGACCAGCGTGGGCTGAACTGCCACCAGGACTGCGCGAACTGGTCGAAGTTCTGTACCCGGTCCTGCTGATCGCGGCGCAGCCGGCCCTTGATGCCCAGCGTGCTGCCGACGAAGTTCTCGTAACCGCTGCGGTGTTGTTGCTGGCGGTCGGCATTGGCGCCGATCACCAGTTCCAGCGGCTTGCCGGCCAATTGCCCGTGCAGGGCCCAGCGCGCGTCCAGGCCGCCGTAATCGCTGTCCAGGTCGATCACCCCGCCCGAATGCAGCGGACTGTTCTGCGGCCCCGGTGGAATCGCCAGGAACTGTTCCACCGCGCGCTGGCCGGCATAGCCCATCAGCCGCCAGGTCTGCGCGCCACGCTCCGCGCTGTAGACCGCACCAGCCTGGTTCTGCCGCACCGATTTGCGGGTGTTGTATTGCGTGGCGACCGCCGTGGCCTGGCGCGGGTTGTCGCGCACCTGCTCGCGGCTCAGGCCCAGCGGGTCCTGTGCATGTGGCGCATCAAAGCCGTTGAACAGCAGCTCCAGCCGCTGGCCGACCGCCAGCTCGAAGCCCAGACGCGCATTCACCGATTCCCGCCGGGCCGCGCTGTGCTCACGCCAGCCGTCGGTACGGAAGTGGTTGGCCGCCACGTTGTAGTGCATTGCCCCGGCCAAGCCCTTGAGCTGCACGCCGGTGCTGGAGCTGTTGTTGCTGCCGTAGCTGCTGCGCAGCCGCCACGGATCGCCTTCCTGCCCGTCCGCGCTCCACAACTGCAGCACGCCACCGGAGGAGTTGCCGTACAGCGCCGAGAACGGCCCGCGCAGCACTTCCACCCGCTCCGCGCCAAACACGTTGAAGTGGGACAGCTGGCCCTGGCCATCGGGCATGGTCGCCGGCACCCCGTCGACCAGCAGCCGCACGCCGCGCACGCCGAAGGTGGAGCGCGCCCCAAAGCCACGCAGGGACAGCTGGGTGTCCTGTGCATAATTCTGCCGGTCACGTGCCAGCAAGCCGGGCACTGCGCCCAGCACTTCGGAAAGCTGCGCGCCACGGCCATTGCCGTCGGCATCCACAGCCAGCGTGGTGCTGGAGGCGGGCAGGTCGAAATCATCCACCGCGTGGACCTTGGCCGCCTGGACCTGCACCCGATCCAGCGTTGGGGTGGGCAACTCGTCGGCCAGCGCCGGCAACGCCAGCATCAGCCCGGAAAACGCAAAAAACCGATTACAAGTACGCATCCAGCCATCATCTCCGATCCGCAGAGGCAGCGTCATCGCCCCACGCGCTGAAGTTCCAGCTGAAACCCTACGGCCACGGGGCTCCAGCCCTGTTACGATAATGCGGTTCTGAGCGCGCTTTTGCTGCATCGCCGCGCCGAACGCCCCCACTCCCCGCCACTGATACGAGTATCGCCGTGTCCTTCTTTGCAAACGTCGAACAGGTTCCTGGTGACCCGATTCTGGGTCTGACCGAGGCTTACAACGCTGACAGCCGCACCACCAAGGTCAATCTTGGCGTGGGCATCTACTACGACGAGAGCGGCCGTATTCCGCTGCTGCGCGCCGTCAAGCAGATCGAGCAGACGCTTGCCGCCGAGGCCAAACCGCGCGGTTACCTGCCCATCGACGGCCTGCCGGCCTACACCCAGGCCACCCAGAAGCTGGTATTCGGCGAAGGCTCGGATCTGCTGGCCGCTGGCCGCGTTGCCACCTCGCAGACCGTTGGCGGCAGCGGTGCGCTGCGCGTCGGTGCCGACCTGCTCAAGCGCCTGCTGCCGCACGCCACCATCGCCATCAGCAACCCGAGCTGGGAAAACCATCGCGCCGTGTTCGGCGCCGCCGGTTTTGACGTGGTCGACTACTCCTATTACGACAACGCCGCGCACGGCCTGGATTTCGCCGGCATGCTGGCCGACCTGCAGAAGCTGCAGCCGGGCACCGTGGTGCTGCTGCACGCCTGCTGCCACAACCCGACCGGCGCCGACCTGAGCACCGAGCAGTGGAAGCAGGTTGCCGCGCTGCTGAAGGACCGCCAGCTGTTCCCCTTCATCGACATGGCCTACCAGGGCTTCGACAAGGGCATCGAGCAGGACGGCCAGGCCGTACGCATCGTCGCCGAGGCCGGCATCGACAGCTTCATCGTCGCCAACTCGTACTCCAAGTCGTTCTCGCTGTACGGCGAGCGCGTGGGTGCGTTGTCGGTGGTGGGCCCGGATGCAACCTCGACCAAGGCCGTGCAGTCGCAGGTCAAGCGCATCATCCGCACCATCTACTCCAGCCCGTCCACTCATGGTGCCGCCCTGGTGGCCGGCGTGCTGGGCAGCGGCGAGCTGCGTGGCGTGTGGGAAGCCGAGCTGACCGAAATGCGTGAGCGCATCCACGCCCTGCGTGCGGGCATGGTGCAGAAGCTGGCCGCCCTGGGCGCGCCGGAGTTCGGCTTCATCCAGCAGCAGGCCGGCATGTTCTCCTACTCGGGCCTGAGCAAGGCACAGGTAGACACGCTGCGTGACGACTACGGCATCTACGCCGTCGGCACTGGCCGCATCTGCGTGGCCGCACTGAGCCAGAACAACCTGGACTACGTGGCCAAGGCGGTTTACGAAGTCAGCCGCGGCTGATTCATCGTTGCTGCTGATGTGTTGAAAAAGCCCGGGGAAACCCGGGCTTTTTTGTGGTTTTAGGGTTGTGGATAAGGCTGTGGAGTAAGAGCTCTAAAGCTTTAAAGCACCCCTCCCCAACCCTCCCCTTGCCTCCGGCAAAGGGAGGGGGCGGTTCCTGCAGCCGGCACTATCTTGCGCAACCGCAGCTTTGCCCCCTCCCTTTGCCGCAGGCAAGGGGAGGGTTGGGGAGGGGTGCTCTTGCAACTGCAACTGCAACTGCAACTGCAGTTGCAGTTGCAGTTGCAGTTGCCCCCAGCCTTATCCACAACCCCTAGGGATATCCACAGCTAGCCCGGCACCACCCAGGTAACCACCACCGCAGCCGCCACCATCGCCCCCAGCCCAAAGGCCACACCGGCACCATAACGCCCGCCACCACTGGCAAACGCCAGCACCGACTTGGCCAACGACGCCGAGGCCAGCAAGGCCACCACGCCCCAGCGCGCCTGCGCCAACTCCAGGCCACCCGAGGCGGTCAGCCCGGCAATGCTGGCTGCCGCCGCATGCAGCTCCCCCAGAGCGGCAATCGTCGCCCCGGCCAAGGCGCCGGCCTGTCCGAACAGCTGTCGCAGCCCTTCGGACAACAGCAGCACCACCGCAATCACCAGCGCGATCAACAAGGCGTGCTTGAGCTGGAAGGCCTTCGCGGTTGGCCCCTGCGGCACTGCTTCATCGGCTACATGGCGCAGCCCCAACGCCGAACACAGCAGCAGCACCAGTGCCGCTGCCGCCAGCGGCCACGCCGAAACTTTCAGCAATGTCGGCGAACTGGTACCGATAACCGCCGCAAACAGCAGCAACGATGCAAGGTTGGCCAACAAGGCCGCAGCCACTGAAGGCATCACCAACCCCGGCGCGCCACGGCTGCCGCGGCCAAACCCGGCCACTGCCGCGGTGGAGGAGGCAAAGCCGGAAAAGAACCCGGCCACCGGCAAGCCCCAGCGCGCGCCCACCGCCCGCAAGGCGATGTGACCGAGCATGCCCACGCCCATCACCAGCACTACGATCTGCCACAGCTTGGACGGCACCAGCACGCCCCAGGGGTCAACCGCACGGTCAGGCAGCATCGGCAGCACCACCAGCGCGCAGGCCGCCAGCAGCAGGGCGTCACGTACTTCCTGATCGCTGATCACTTCCCGGCTCAGCCGCGCCAATGGCGCCTTGGCCCACAGCAGGATGGCCACCACCACGCCCAGTGCCGCAGCCAAGGCCTGCTGTTGCATGCCAAGGCCGCCCAGCAGCACGGTTATCAACAGGGCGATCTCACCGGTCAGACCGGGATCCTCACGCGAGGTCACGCGATAGCTGGTCCAGGCGAGCGCCGCTACGGCCAGCAGGGCCACCACGAACACCGCTTGGCCCAGCATCAGCCCGGCCGCGCCCAGCAAGGCGGCCAACGCGTGCGTGCGCACGCCCGCCTGCAGGCTGGTGCGGCCACCGTGCTGGCGCTCGCGCACCGCACCGATCAGCAGGCCGATGCCCAAGGCAGTCAACAAACCGTGTATGGCCTGATTCCAATCCATCGTGTTCTCCAGCAAGGCCCTGAATGGTACGAAGCCTGTGGATAAAGCCAATACCCACGGACTTATCCACATCTCATTCGCAGATGGAGTTATCCCCAATCGCTTGTGGATAACCCTGCTGCGCCAGCCATGCCGGGGATTTTCTCCGTCGGCCCAGTGGCGCAACGCAGCGGCTGCTGGCGGCTGTCCATATTTGTCCACAGAAAGACAAAGTCTGGCCATGGCTCGTAAAAAAAGGGCCCAGCCGCGACAATAGCCGCCCTTTCGTCTGAAGGTAGCTCCCGTCCATGTCCCGTACGTCGCTGACCCGTTTCCTGATCGAAGAACAGCATGCCAAGCGCATCAACGCCGACCTGCGCCAACTGGTGGCCGTCGTCGCCCGCGCCTGCACCAGCATCTCGATCGCCGTCAGCAAGGGCGCCCTGGGCGGCGTACTGGGTGATGCCGGCACCGGCAACGTGCAGGGCGAGGCGCAGAAGAAGCTCGATGTGATCTCCAACGAGATCCTGCTCGAAGCCAACGCCTGGGGCGGCCACCTGGCCGCCTGTGCCTCCGAGGAAATGGACCACAGCCAGCTGGTGCCATCGGAATATCCACAGGGCGACTTCCTGCTGCTGTTCGACCCGCTGGATGGCAGCTCCAACATCGACGTCAACGTCTCGGTCGGCACCATCTTCTCGGTACTGCGTGCGCCCAAGGGTGTGGATAACCCGGGCGACGAGCACTTCCTGCAGCCGGGCACCCAGCAGGTGGCTGCCGGTTACTGCATCTACGGGCCCAGCACCATGCTGATCCTGACCGTCGGCCACGGCACCCACGCCTTCACCCTGGACCGTGAAACCGGCGAGTTCGTGCTGACCCAGCGCGGCATGCAGGTGCCGGCGGACACCAAGGAATTCGCCATCAACATGTCCAACCAGCGCCATTGGGAGGCGCCGATGCAGGGCTATGTGGCCGATCTGCTGGCCGGCAAGGAAGGCGTGCGCGCCAAGGACTTCAACATGCGCTGGATCGCCTCGATGGTGGCCGACGTGCATCGCATCCTGACCCGCGGCGGCATCTTCATCTACCCGTGGGACAAGAAGGACCCGTCCAAGGCCGGCAAGCTGCGCCTGATGTACGAAGCCAACCCGATGGCGCTGCTGGTGGAGCAGGCCGGCGGCGCCGCCACCGATGGCCGCGAGCGCATCCTCGACATCGCCCCGACCCAGTTGCACCAGCGCGTGCCGGTGTTCCTCGGCTCGAAGAACGAAGTCGCCGAAGCCACCCGCTACCACCGCGACCACGACGCCTGAGCAACCGCTCCTGTTTCGCGCAAAGCCCCGGGGGCACGGCGCTTACCCGGGCTACGGCTGTGCGTAGTGCCGAGCCATGCTCGGCAGGGGCTTTCCCGGTAAACCAAACTGGCATTGCTTGGTAAGGCCCCTTGCCGAGCATGGCTCGGCACTACACATGCGGGGCGGTTCGCGCCACCATCGGCGGTAGCTCTCCGGAGATACCGTCGATGCGCGGATTCATCATGCTGTTGATGCTGCTGGCTCCCAGCTGGGCCTGGGCACAAACATCCACAACGCTGGAACAGGCCGACGCGGCCTGGAACCAGCTGCGCCTGCATGGCGATGCCAAGGCACTGGCGCCCTTGCTGGCCGACGACTGGCTGCTCACCCATTCCGATGGCCGTGTGCAGCACAAGGCCGACTACCTGCAGGAACTGGCAACACGTCAGCGCCGCAATACCCGCATCGACAACGAAGACGTGCAGATTCGTCAGCATGGCGATACCGCGGTGATCACCGGTACCAGCGTGCAGGCCGCCATCAGCGATGGCAAACCCTGGGAGGGCAGGTTCCGCTTCACCCGCGTCTGGCTGCTGCGCGACGGCCAATGGCAGATGCTGGCCTCGCATTCCTCACGGCTGGCGGAGACCACGCAATGAGCGTGCCCGACTTCATCGAGGTCTACGACAACGTACTGACCGCTGCCGATTGTGCAGCCATCGTCGAACGCCTGCGCCGCAGTACACAGCTCACGCCCGGCCAGGTCGGCAGCGGCGTATTCCCAGAACTCAAGCGCAGCCACGACCTGCGCATCAGCGGCAACGACGGTTGGCGCGATGTCGAACAGCGCCTGCAGCATGCCGTTTTCAACGGCATGCTGCATTACCTGCGGCGTTACCCACAGGTTTTGATTTCGCCGTTGATGCTGCAGGTGCCCGACGCGGAAGGCCAGGCGCGGCGACTGGGTGCGGATGATTTCCAAGGGATGGACGATGCCGCGCTATCCGAACTCGCGCGCACCTGCCTGCGACCCGGCGCGATCAACCTGCAGTGGTATACAGCGGGCGAGGGCGGCTATCCGTATTGGCACTGCGAACTGTTCCCGCGCGACCCGGGCGGCGAAACCCTGCACCGCCATCTGCTATGGACGCTGTATCTCAACGATGGCTTCGAAGACGGCGAGACCGAGTTTCTGTTCCAGCAACGCAAGGTGGTGCCGCGTACCGGTAGCCTGTTGATTGCACCGACAGCCTTCACCCACACCCATCGCGGTAATCGCCCGCAGGGTGGGGATAAGTTCATTGCGACGAGTTGGATATTGTTCCAGTCGGCGCAGCGCTTGTATGGGGATGGTGGCTGATCCCTATCACTCACAGGGATTGCCCGCCTCACCGGTAGAGCCGAGCCATGCTCGGCTGAAGCTTTACCCGTAAACCCCATGTAGGAGCGGCGTAAGCCGCGACGCTGGCAATCCATCCGGGGTGGTGATGCCCTGCAGTTTCATTGCTGCCGGCTTCGCGGCTTACGCCGCTCCCACAACTGACATCGCGTGCTGCCGAGCATGGCTCGGCACTACAGTTGCGCGCCTAGAACAACTCGCCCTGCAGCGATGGCTTCTTCGGTGGCAGCGGGGCGATGAATTTGCTGCAGTCCAGCCATGGCCATTGCTGACGCGATGCGTTGAAGCCCAGCCGCTTGCTGGCAAGTTTGAAGCGGTTTGCCAGCAGGTCGGCATACACACCTTCGCCGCGCATGCGCTTGCCGAACTGGCTGTCGTAATCCTTGCCGCCGCGCAGTTGGTTGATGGTGCTCATCACATGCTCCGCGCGCTGTGGGTAATGCGCGTCCAACCAGTCGCGGAACAGCGGTGCCACTTCGTAGGGCAGACGCAGCAGCACATAACCGGCGCTGCTGGCGCCGGCCTCGCGTGAGGCTTCCAGCACCGCTTCCAGTTCGGCGTCGTTGATCCATGGAATCACCGGCGCCACCATCACGCCTACCGGAATACCGGCATCGCTCAACCTGCGCATCGCACGCAGCCGTGCATGCGGTGCCGACGCACGCGGTTCGAGTTTGGCCGACAGATGCGGGTCCAGCGAAGTCACCGAGAAGTGCACGCTGACCAGCTGCTGCTCTGCCAAAGGCGCGAGCAGATCCATGTCGCGCTCGACCAGCGCGTTCTTGGTGATCAGCGAGAACGGATGCCTGGTTTCCTGCATTACCTCGATCAGCTGGCGGGTGATGCCCAGCTTGCGTTCGATGGGCTGGTAGGCGTCGGTGTTGATACCCAGCGCTATCGGCTGCGGCACGTAGCCAGGCTTGGACAGCTCGCGCCGCAACACTTCAGCCGCATTGGTCTTGGCGAAGATCTTGGTTTCAAAATCCAGGCCCGGCGACAGGTTCAGATAGGCATGCGTCGGCCGCGCGAAACAATACGAGCAACCATGCTCGCAGCCACGGTAGGGATTGACCGATTGGCTGAAGCCCACGTCCGGCGAGTTGTTGCGGCTGATGATGCTGCGCGCGGTTTCCGGGCGCACGTCGGTGCGCAGCCTGGCCTCGGCGAATTCCTCGCTCTCATCGACCGCCCAGCCGTCATCGACAGCTTCGCTGGTCTGGGTTTCGAAACGGCCGGGCAGGTGGGTGCTGGCACCGCGGCCCTTGATCGGGGTAGGCATATGCCTACGCTAACGCGGCTTGGTCGCAGGATCTGCGACAAGCCGCATTCATCCAGCGCGCGCTTCAGCCAGCCTTGGGCTTGATCACCAGGGTGGCGCTCATGCCGGCGCTGAGCACGGCATCGGCCGGTACCGAGGCCGGGTCGATGCTCACCCGCACCGGCACGCGTTGTGCCAGCCGCACCCAGTTGAAAGTAGGTTCGACCTCGGCCAGCAGATTGCTGCCGGTAGGGCCGGCTGCATCAGCCACACCGGTGGCAATGCCTTCGACCTTGCCCCGCAGGTGCAGGCCGCCGGCCATCAGGCGGATATCCACAAGGTCGCCGCGATGGATCTTCGGCAGCTTGGTTTCCTCGAAGTAGCCGTAGACCCACATGCCTTCGCTGGCGACCAGCGCCATCCGCGCCTGGCCGGCGGCGGCGTAGTCGCCCACGCGCACGTCGAGGTTGGTGATGGTGCCGTCGGCGCTTGCGCGTACTTCGGTGCGTGCCAGCTCCAGCTGTGCCTGCTGCAGGATGACGCGCGCCTGCTGCAGGGCCGCGCTGGCCTGCTGGCTGCCAGCGCTGGCGGCATGCGCGCTGGCCTGTGCCTGCTTCCAGCTGGCCTGTGCGGCCTGCGCTACCGCACGGGCATCGGCCTGCGATTCGCGCGAGACGATGCCGTCGAGCTGGGCGCGACGCTGTGCCTGCTCCTGGCGCATCTGGAACTCGGCCTGGCTGGCGTTGGCACCGGCACTGGCGGCGGAAATCGAGGCGCCCGCCGCACGTGCAGCGGCTTCAGCGGCCTGCAGATCGGCCTCGGCCTTGGCCACCGCCAGGGCATAGCGGTCACGGTCGATGACGAACAGCAGCTCGCCCTTCTTGACCAGTTGGTTGTCATGCACGGCCACCTCGGTGACCAGGCCGGACACATCCGGCGCAAGACGCACCACTTCGGCACGCAGGCGTGCATCGCGCGTCCATGGCGTAAGCATGTATTGGTGCCAGACCACGTAGGCAAGCACTGCGGCAAGCAGCACCACCACGCTGGTGACACCACCTCGTATCAGGCTGGCGGTTTTCATCGGTACATCCTCAATCAGAAAAGTGTGGCAGGAGCAACAACAGCGCCATGCAGTAAATGCTGGCAAACAAGGCCACCCGCACCAGCGAGGGGTGCAGCGCGCGGCGGTACAGACCAACCCGGCCCAGGCCGTAATCGAGCAGGCCGAACAACGGCAGCAGCAGCACCACCAGCACCAGCGCGCCGGGGAAATAGATACCGCCCATGGAAACTTCAAACGGCATGACGGGCCTCCTTCAGGCGTTGCTGGCGGCGGGAACGTTGCACATAGGCGGCCAGCACCGAGGCGCTGTCATCCAGACTCATCTGCAGCAGGTAGAGGTGATCGCGCACCGCGCGCAGCGCCTGCGGCTGTGGGCCGGCCAGTTCGCTCAGTGCGGCACGCACGCTGGCCTTGGCATCACGCAGGGTGCGTGCTTGCGGTTCGCGGTAGAGCTGGCCCAGTTGTGCCAGTGCCTGTTCGATCAGGGTGCGCAGCGTGGCAGGCAGTTGTTGCTCGGCCAGGTCGTGGCGCAGGTCGATCGCGCAATGCCCGGTTTCGTGGACCAGCAAGGCCCATTCGAACAGCTGCCGTGACGGCCGGCTGCCCGGCGTGGTGCGGCTGGCTACCTGCTGGAACAGTTCGCGGCTGACGCTCTCGAACTTCGGCAACAGGCCGGGCAGGGGCGCTGTCACCGCCAGCTGCACCTGTGCGCGCAGGCGCTCCAGCAGGCGCCGCTGGCGCTGTTTGCTGCCGGGCAGGCCTGGCACCAGCATGAACACGCCGGTTGCGATGAAGGCGCCGACTGCCAGCGTCAACGAGTTGTCCAGGTAGGTCTGCGCGCTGGGATGGAAATGCGGGCCCATGTTCCACGACACCAGGATGCCAACGTTCAACGCCATGCCAATCACCGCGAAGCGCGGCCGGGTGGAGATGTACAACGAGGCGATCATCGACGGCAGGGTCAACAGCACCAGCATCGGAAAGTCGCTGGCCAGTGCCATCACAACGAAGCCTGGCAGAGCGAAGAACGGCGCGATCACATGGCCGATGGTGGCGCGACGCACCACCCATAGCGGATCCGGTGCAGCCGAAGACATCGCCACCAGCGCGGCCATGCCGAACACCGCCAGGCCGCCCTGGTTCCAGCTGCTGCTCAACCACAGCAGCGACAAGGCCAGCATCACCACGAAGCAGCGCACGGCCGCCAGGGCAATCGCATACCAGTCGTTGGCGCGGCTGAAACGCACCTTGCTAAGCCGTGGTGCGCCCACGCGCAGGCGCCCATGGCCGGTTTCCATTCGCGCTTTGGCGCCGAGATAGGCCTGCAACTCCTCGGCGAAACGGCGCACCAGCAAGGTGCTGGCGTCGAAGCCGGCCTGCAGGTCTACCGGTAGCGCGCGCCGTTCGCGGGCAAACACTCCATCAAGTTGTCCACACCAATGCTGCAAGGCCTTGGCCAACGCCGGCACGTCATCGCGCAGAGTGCTGTCGTCCAGCAGCTGCGATAGCGGTTTCAGGCTTGCCCGGATCGCCGCGACCAGGGCTTCATCCTTGCTGCGGCGCAGCCTATCGATATGGTGGTGCAGCGCCTGGAAGCGCGATGTGGCTGCCATGAAGTGCTGGTTGATCAGCTTGAGCTGGCCGTTGCTGCTGCGCAGGATCGGGTCATCGAACCAGGCCATGGCACGCAGATCCTCGAACTGGATTGCGCCCTGCACCACGCGGCTCTGGGTGCGCTCGATCACCTCGAAGCCCTGCAGCCGGCCGCCGATGGCATCGGCGACGAAGCCGAGAAAGTCATTGAGGTTGCCGTCATCGGCCGCACGCAGGCCGGCGCGCAGGCGGTTGGGCCACAGCACGTCGAACACCACGCTGGTCACTGCCATGCCCAGCAGCACCTCGCCGGTGCGTTCCAGCGCGCTGTTGAGGATGTTCTGCGGGTGGTTGAGCACCGGAAACACGATCATCGCCACGGTGTAGCCGGACAGCACAAAGCCATACGAGGCCATGCCACGGCTCCACACCGAGCCGCCGGCACAGAAGCCGGCCCACAGCGCCATCACCGTTACCAGCGCCACCGGGCTCTGCGGAAACACCGACACCATCAGCACCGCCATCGCGCAGCCCACCACGGTGCCTACGCCACGGTAGAACGCCTTGGCCAGCACCATGCCGGTATTGCGGTTCATCACCACCAGCACGGTGATCATCGCGGTGCCGGGCGAGCTCATGCCCAGCCGCATCGCGATCCAGCCGGACAGGTACAGGGCCACCAGCACCTTGCCGATGTAGGCCCACACCGCGCGTTCGCCGCTCATGGCCTGGGCGAAGGTATGCAGCAAGGTGT
Source organism: Stenotrophomonas terrae (assembly GCF_039674165.1). GTDB lineage: Bacteria > Pseudomonadota > Gammaproteobacteria > Xanthomonadales > Xanthomonadaceae > Stenotrophomonas > Stenotrophomonas terrae_A. Next base: position 78,444 of record NZ_JBDJMY010000005.1, on the reverse strand, counting down.
TGGGGGACTTCGTGTCAGGAGACTTCTGCGCGTCCGGCGCGTGCTCAGCCGGGCGGGTGCTCATGGCTGCTGTTCCAGCCCGATCAGGATGCGGGTCAGCACGGTTTCGGTGTGGCGCAGTTCTTCCGGCTCGACGCCACTGAAGAACCGCTGCAGCTGCTGGATCACCGCCGGCATCACCTGCTCGATCAGTTGTTCACCGGCCGGGCTCAACCGCACCACCAGCTTGCGCCGGTCCTCGGCGCTGGGTTCGCGGCTGACCAGGTCCTTGGCCAGCAGCTGGTCGATCAGGCGGGTGACATTGGACGACTTCTCGCTGGCCGCCTCGCTGATCTCCGACGGGCTCAGGCCTTGCTCGGAGCCATCCAGCATCATCAGCACGTTGTACTCCGGGTGGGAGATACCGTAATCGCGCATCAGCTGGTTGCCGTGGTCGCAGAACAGCTTGTGCACCAGCTTGATCAGCCGCGCCAGCATGGCTTGGTCACGCGGAAAGCCGGGATGGCGCCGGCTGCTGATCGCCAGCTTCTGGTCGATGCTGGCATAGCCGCCGGCGGCGGGAAGGGGTTTGTCCATCCCGGTATATTACACTTATGTAGTAATTGATGCAACGCACAAACAACAGCGAGGCTTGTGGGAGCGGCGTAAGCCGCGAAGCTGGCATTGCCGCCGCGCCCTGTACATGGCCGGTGCCTCGCCTGGTCCGGGCTTTTGAAGCCGGATAGATCCCCGGCTTCGCGGCTTACGCCGCTCCTACAAAACAGCGGCTGGGCGGCCAATGTCCGCAGGCTGCGCAGAGGTGTGCTTGTGGGAGCGGCGTAAGCCGCGAAGCTGGCATTCCCGCCGCGCGCTGTACATGCCCGGTGCCTCGGCTGGTCCGGGCTTTTTGAAGCCGGATAGTTCCCTGGTTTCGCGGCTGACGCCGCTCCTACAAAACAGCGGCTGGTCGGCGGATGCCCGCAGGCTGCGCAGAGGCTCACATGTAGGAGCGGCGTCAGCCGCGAAGCTGACATTCCCGCCGCGCGCTGTACATGCCCGGTGCCTCGCCTGCTCCGGGCTTTTTGAAGCCGGATAGATCCCTGGCTTCGCGGCTTACGCCGCTCCCACAAGCCCGCAAGAACAACCAGGGCCCCGGTCGTCCTCGGCATGGCTAGAATCGGCGGATGCGCGAAGCCCTCCAAGACCTGTGGACAAGTCTGTCCAGCATTCCCTACGTCGCCCAGATCCTGGCCGCCGCCTACCTCACCTATCTGCTCGTGCTGGCCTGTTACATCGTGCTGCAGAAGCGCGAGCCGGTGGCGACGCTGAGCTGGATCCTGTCGCTGGCCGCGCTGCCGTATATCGGACTGTTCGTGTTCTACCTGATCGGGCCACAGAAAATCGTGCGCCAACGCCTGCGCCGTGGCCGCTCCCGCGAGGGCATGAGCACCTATGACGCGGTATGCCCGCCCGATGCCAACTGCACCGAACTGTCACGGGTAGGGCAGGCCACCACCGGCCTGTCCCCGAGCACCGCCACCGATGTCGACTGGCTGCTGGATGGCGCGGCCACCTATGCGGCGATCATCGACGCCATCGGCAAAGCGCGCCGCCACGTCAACCTGGAGTACTACATCTTCGAGCCGGACCACGCCGGCACCGCCATGCGCGATGCACTGGTGGAACGCGCGCGCGCTGGCATCAAGGTGCGCCTGCTGCTTGATGCGGTGGGCTCGTCCAAGATCCGCAAGCGTTTCCTGCAGCCGCTGCTTGATGCCGGCGCGGAGGTCGCCTGGTTCCATCCGCGCCAGCTGCTCAAGCCGCTGAAGCGGCCGTGGTTGAACATGCGTACCCACCGCAAGCTGGTGGTGGTCGATGGCGAGGTGGCCTTTACCGGCGGCATCAATGTCACCGACGAGGAAGACGACAGCCGCAACCCCAATGCCTATCGCGATCTGCATATGCGCATCCGCGGCCAGGTTGTCCTCAGCCTGCAGCTGGTGTTCCTGGAGGATTGGATCTATGCCACCGAGCAGGGCCCGGAGGCATTCGAGCGCGCCGACCTGTTCCCGGCCGATGTACCCAGCCGCGCGCAGGGCAGCATTGATGCGCAGGTGCTGGTATCCGGCCCGGACTCGGCCTGGGAGCCGATCCACCGCCTGCATGTGGCCGCCATCCAGGAAGCCAAGCGCCGGGTCTGGCTTGTCACTCCGTACTTCGTGCCCGGCGAGGCCGCGCGCATGGCCCTGACCTCGGCCGCGCTCGGTGGGCTGGACACACGCCTGATGGTGCCCAAGCAGAGCGACTCCCGGTTCGTCACCCTGGCCGCGCGCTCCTACTTCGATGAGCTGCTGGAAGCGGGTGTGCGCATCTTCGAATACGGCCCGCGCATGTTGCACAGCAAGGCCTTCATCGCCGACGACGACACCTGCATCGTCGGCACCGCCAACTTCGATCACCGCAGCTTCCGCCTGAATTTCGAGCTGTCGATGATGTACACCGACCGCAAGCTCACCGGCGAACTGGAGGCCATCCTGCAGGCCGAGTTCGACAGCGCCGAAGAAGTGCAGCCCATCCGCGACCGCTCGCTGTGGCGCAAGCGCCTGCCCGAAGCCTTCGCGCGGCTGGCCTCGCCGCTGCTGTAACCCCGGCAGCGCAACCGCCCACGTCCGGCGTTGCAGCCGTGCGCGGCCGGGCAGGCGGCTTGTCCACCGTTTCACCCGTTTTACCCATTCGCAGGTACAGCGGCCACGCGGGCGGGACGGCGTGGAATCGGCACAGCCCACGCCGTTACACTGCACACCTCTGATGGGGAGATCGTCATGTACTGGCTGTTTCTATTGCTTGCGCTGGGGGCGTTCCTGCTCGCCTTCTCCACCACCCACAGCTGGCTGCTGGTCCTGGCCCTGCTTGCGGCGTTGGTGTTCCTGTTGCTGTGGGCCAAAGGCCTGTACGTGGCCCGCTTTGGTGGCATGAACACCGTGCCGCGGCCGCTGCATGCCGCCGAACTGCAGGCCCTGCGCGCGCAGCTGCGCCCCGCTGCCGAGCCCGCCACGGCAGCGCCTGCACCGGCGGTCACGCCAGCGCCGGCAAGCCCTGCTGCCGGCGACCGTGAGCTGCCACAGTCATGACCGTGCTCAGCGTCAACGTCAACAAGATTGCCGTGCTGCGCAATTCGCGCGGCGGCAATGATCCGGATGTGGTTCGCGCGGCAATGACCTGCCTGCGTGCCGGCGCGCACGGCATCACCGTGCACCCGCGCCCGGACCAGCGGCATATCCGCGCCGCCGACGTGCTGATGCTGTCCGCGCTTACCCAGCAACACGGCGTCGAGTTCAACATCGAGGGCAACCCGTTCGCGCCGCCGCGCGAGGGCTATCCCGGCCTGCTCGAACTGTGCGAACAGACCCGTCCGGCACAGGCCACGCTGGTGCCCGACAGCGATGGCCAGCTGACCTCCGATCATGGCTTCGATTTCGACCGCGATGGCGCACGCCTGCGGCCGCTGATCGCTACGCTGAAGTCCTATGGCTGCCGGGTCAGCCTGTTCGTTGATGCGGGCAATCCGGATATCGCCCAGGCCGCTGTGCTGGGTGCCGATCGCGTCGAGTTATACACAGGCCCCTACGCCGAAGCGCATGCTGCCGGCGATCCCTGGGAGTCGTTGGCCGTGTTTGCCGACGCGGCGCGCCGCGCGCAGGCAGCGGGGCTGGGCGTCAACGCCGGCCACGACCTGTCGCAGGCCAACCTGAGCGCGTTCCTCGCCCACGTCCCCAATGTGCTGGAAGTCTCCATCGGCCACGCCTTGATCAGCGAAGCCCTGTATACCGGGCTGGAAGCGAGCGTGGCAGGCTATCTGGCAGCCATTGCCGAAGCCGAGAACCTGAGCAGCTAAGCCGGTCCAGGTTCGCCTGTGGCACAGCCAAGGCCAGGAAACAGCGCTGCGTTCCCCCAACGCCCTTGGCGCGCGCTACTCCGCGACGGCAACCGCTACGACCCGGCGGCCGCGCTGGCAGGGTAGGGATGAAATTGCATCCACACACTTATCCACATACGTTTCCACAGCATTTCGTAGGGCATTGACTGAACTGCTCAGCAGTGTGGATAAGCTAAATAGCGGCATTCGAGTCACGCCCGCAGCTTGCCAAATCTGGCCCTGCGGCATGTGCACGGCAACCTTATCCACAGGCAGCACGGCGGCTTCATGGGTGCGTACGACCACCTTCCATCGCACCCATGCAATCGGCCTGTAGCGACTGACGTCCTGCTGGTAATCCCGGCATGTGCAGGCTCGGCTTGGCAAGTGATGAAGTAATTCCGAATCAATGTCGGCTATACGCCGCTTATGTTCGGCCTTCTTCGCCGATTTATAGATTTCTGGAACTTTCAGGCTGCGCTTTCGGGCGTTTGTAAGCCGGTGCGAAAATGCCGTTTCTGATGCGGAACCTCTGGGATTCAGGCGGTGGATTGCCCGCTCCATCACGAGCCGGAAGAGTCCGGGCGGGCACTCCGTGTTGGCTTATCCACATGTACGCGACCGCAGGGTGGGGCAGGGCGGCTATGACGCAGCAGCAGTGATGCCAGTGAAGATATCCACAACCGAGGGTGCGGGTTCGCCGTGATCGTCTACCTCAAATGGAAGGCTTTCACGTGGAGCGTTGTGCAGTAATCCACAGGCCTTTCCGGCGGTTGGTGATCGGCGCCGGCGGCTCTGAGCTATCCACAATGTGTTGTGGATAAGTGGGTGCTGCGTAGGATTTCCAGAGATCTGTCTGCGTTGGACTGGCTTGGGAATCCGGCTCGATTTCTTTGGCAAGCGCGTGACCAGGCAGCAGCGCAGGGAGTGCTGAATGCTCGGTTTGCGGGCTGCTGTTTGTGGCTTCGGAAAAATCGGATGTCGTTTGAAAACGGCTGCTCCGGTCTGCCCTCACCCCAACCCCTCTCCCGTAAACGGGAGAGGGGCTTGATCTGCTGCTTCGGCATTTGTTCTGCCGCCATTGCCGCTACTGCCATCTTTGCCACTTCTGCATTTCTGCACTTCTGCCACCTTTGCCTTCGCTTACGCCGGAGCACCCGCCGCTTCCAGGACCGTATCTGGCAAACGCATTGGCAAAAAGCAATAAAAAAACAGCAAAAAAAAACGCCCCCACAAGGAGGGCGTTTTCCAGTCGCGTCATGACTTGGTGTTGCAGTATTGCTTACTGCACGAAGCCAATCTTCTTCATCTGAGCGTTCTTCGCCTGGGCCAGGATCTTGGCCATGACGTCGTACTCCGAATCCGGGCTTGCTTCGATGCGAAGTTCCGGCTGGTTGGTCGGATCCTTCTGTACTTCTTCTTCCATCTTCTGCTGCAGGTCGCCCACGTTGACTGGACTGTTGTTCCAGAAAACCTGGTTGCTTGAATCGACGCGCAGGTCGATCGGCGGCGGCGGCTCGCGCAGCTGCGGCGGCGGGTTGATAACCCGCTGCGGCAGATCCACGGCGATCGGATACGTCATGATCGGCGCGGTAACGATGAAGATGATCAGCAGGACCAGCATCACGTCCACGAGGGGCGTGACGTTGATGTCGGCCATTGGGCCCTTGTTTCCACCACTACTGAATGCCATGCCTTATTGCCCCTGTTTGTCTTTGGTGGCAACAAAACCGACGTCCAGCATGCCCTGACCCTGTGCGATCTTGGTGACCTCGTTGATCACCTTCATCTTGGTGGTCTTGTCACCACGCAGATTCAAGGGCGGCTGGGGGGTCTGCTGGGCAGCGGTCGCGAAACGGGATTCCAAGGTCTCCTTGGAGACCTCTTCGTCGTTCCAGTAGAGCTTGCCGTCTTCCTTGACCGCCACCGTAATCGGATTCTTGCGATCTGGCGCAGTATCCGGATTCTGGATCAGGTTGGCTTCCGGCAACTCCACCTTGACCTTATGGGACATCAGGGGAGCCGTGATGATGAAGATGATCAGCAGCACCAACATCACGTCCACGAGGGGAGTGACGTTGATCTCGGCCATTGGGCCGCTGCTGTTACCACTACTGAAAGCCATAACGGGCTCCGTCTATATCGTTGCGAAGACTTACTTAAGCTGCCGGATTAGCGAACGCGCGAACCGGTGGCGAAGAAGTCGTGCAGATCGTGAGCGAAGGTGTCGAACTTGCTGACAGTCGCGCTGTTGATCTTGCTGAAGAAGTTGAAGGCGAACACGGCCGGGATAGCCACGAACAGACCGATGGCGGTCATGATCAGTGCTTCACCCACCGGGCCGGCAACGGCGTCGATCGAGGCCGAACCGGTTGCACCGATCTTGATCAGCGCGCCGTAGATGCCCCACACGGTACCCAGCAGACCCACGAACGGAGCGGTTGCACCGACGGTGGCCAGCAGGATCATGCCGCCCTGCAGCTTGTTGGATTCGCGGGTCACGGCCTGACGCAGGGCGCGGTCAACGAACTCCGAACGGCTCAGGGTTTCCGAAGCACCAGCCTGCTGGTGGTGAGCGGCAGCCTGGGCAGCGTCCAGTGCGATCTTGGAGAACGGCTCCGAAGCCGGCTGTTCTTCCATGGCGCGGATGGCGTCCTGTGCGTTCGGGGCATCCCAGAACTGCGACGGCACACGATCAGCAGCCGACTTCAGGCGAGCGGTACGGAAGATGTTGATGACGGTCCAGTACCAGGACATGGCCGACATGATCACCAGGGTCAACAGAACAACCCAGGAAACGGCGAAGTCGCCCGGCTTGGTGGTCATTTCGTGGATCAGATGCTCGAAGCCCATCTGCGAGAGAGCGTTGTTTGCGTTGCCCCCGGCAGCAGCGGCGATGAAAATTTCCTGCAGCATGACGCTTACCTTTGTTGTGTGTGGTGTTAAAGGGTGTAGCTAATGTTGACCTGACCTGGTGGCGGCGATCGAAGCCGCCACGCGGATCAGCTCAGCGCAAAGTTGACCGGGACGCGGACGCGACCAGCTGCCTTCGATCCACCGCTCTGGGCGGGGTTGAACTTCCACTTGCGCGCCGCTTCCATTGCAGCTCGGTCGAGGTCGCGGTTACGGCTGGACTTCTCGACAGACACATTGGTGACGTTGCCGCTGGCATCGACATCAATGATCAGGATGACCTCGCCCTGGATACCGGCACGGAATGCAGCCGGCGGGTAACGCGGCGGGTTCATGGCCTTGGACGAGATGTCCACGCTGGCCTGGATGTCAACCGGCGGCGACGGCGGTGCAGGCGGAGCCGGCGGCGTCACCACGTCGTTAGGACGCGGTTCCGGCACGTCGATCACCGGTGCTTCCGGCGGCGGCGGCAACGGCGAAGCCTTCGGCGGCGCCAGGTTCTTGACCGGCGGCGGCGGGGTGTCCTGCGGCGGCGGCGGCGGCGGCGGCGGCGGTGGCGGCGGCGGTGCGTCGACCAGCGTCACCATGACGTTGCGTTCCTTTTCCGCTGCTGCCTTGGGAGCAACGGCCGGAATCAGAAGCATCATCAAGGCTGCGAGATGCAGTGCGATTACAAATGCGATACCCGCGATACGCGGCCAGCTCAGGCCCGTTTCTTTCTGGGTGTCATACCTGTGGTGGAAGACCAGTTGTTCCGTCATGCGCCAAGAACTCTTTAGTGGGGTCGGGACGGTGGTGTGGAACCGCCCCTGATTCAGCGGTGCATGACACCGCAGGAACCTCCAAGCTTATACCAATCCTGACCAGCTGCGCATCAAAAATGCAGCCGTTCAGGCGTTATTCCTGCTTACTTCAGGTTGATGATTTTGTTTGCATCGGCAGGGTTTTTGATGCCCTTTGCCAGTGCATCACGCGCGGCCTGCTTTGCTTCCGGAATACGGCCTTCGGCATGCAAAACACGGGCCAGATTCAGGTACGTTTCACCGTCCTTGGACAGCGGGGCCGCGTTCCTCCAGGCTTCAATCGCCTGCGGCACCTGCTCGGTGTAGTAGTACGACTGGGCCAGCGCCAGGTAAGTCTGGTAGTCCGGCTTGAGGATGCCCTTCGACATGCCCTCGTTGATCACCGCAATGACGTCCCGTTCCTTGTTGTCGGTGTTGGCGTAGATCGAATACAGCTGCTTGTATTCGCGCTCTTCGGTGAGCTGTCCAGCCGCGCGCAGCTTGTCCATCACTGCGGCAGCCTTGTCCATCTGGTCGGCCTGCATGTACATGCTGGCCAGGTTGAGCTGGGCCTTCTTGTCGGCCGGGTTCTTGGCCGCCAGCGCTTCTGCTTCCTTGACCGCTTCACCGGTCTGGCCGGATTCGGCGTAGGAGGCCATCAACAGCTGGTTCCAGTTGTCCTTCGGCTCGGGCGAGGCAGCGATGGCCGCCTTCAGCACCGGGATCGCCTCGGCGTACTTTTCGCTCTGGTACAGCGCCTGACCCTTGATGATCAGTTCTTCGGGCTTGTTCGACTTGGACTCGGCGAAGTACTTGTCCAGGTTGGCCAGGCCTTCCACGAGCTGGTCGTCCTGCAGCTGCAGCTGGGCCAGCATCAACATCGCCTGGAAGTGGCCGTTGTTGTCCAGCTGGTTCAGCGCGATGGCCTGCTGCAGGTACTGCTTGGCGGCGGCGTTGTCGTCAAGGTTGTAGGCACCCTGCGAACCCAGCTGGTTGGCCACGGCCTTGTCGTAATCGTTGGCATCGGGCGAGGCGATGATTTCATCGGCCAGGGTGCGGGTTTCCGCGTATTCCTGCTTGTTGTAGGCAGCAAACAGCTTGTTGAGCTTGCTGCCCATCTTCGAGGAGGCCTTGCCCTTCGGGTCGACGCGGGTCGCTTCCGGGTACAGCACTTCAGCCTTGGCGCTTTCCTTGTTGCCACGACGCTCGGACGAGCGCGACTGCGCCGCAGCGTCAGCGACGACAACACCGCCCAATGCAGTGGCGATGAGGATGGAGAGCACGGCGTGCTTTTGGCTGCGGAAGATCATGTATCACCTCGAAGGAGCCGCCGTGGCGGTAGAAATTCAAACTGTCGGAACGAAACCGAGCACACAAACGTATCAGAAATTATTTGACGGAGAAATCACTTCTGATGGTGTACTGCAGCATTTCCCTACAACTAACCACAGCGTGGGACTACACCAGAACGCCGCGCCTGCTGATAAACAGGCTCCAACGCAGGGGTGTCACGCTGTAATTCACGGATGCGGTTGGCAGGGTCGGGATGGGTGGAAAGCCACTGGGGAGAACGGTTTCCACTGGCAGCCATCATGTTCTGCCATAGGTTTACCGCTTGTGAGGGGTCAAAGCCGGCCTGTGCCATCAGACGTTGCCCCACCACGTCAGCCTCACTTTCCTGCGTGCGTGAGCCGGGCAACAGAATGAGGCCCTGTGCGCCCATTCCACCGAACTGATTGACCGCGCTGGCGGCTGTATCGCCGTAGGCTGCGCCGGCCAGCGCGCCGAGAATGCCCAGGCCCAGCTGGGTGCTCTGCTGGCGGGTCAGGCGCTCTTCGTGGTGGCGCGAGATCACATGGCCGATTTCATGGCCGATCACCGCCGCCAGCTGATCCTGGTTCTTGGCCACGCTGAAGATGCCGGTATTCACCCCGACCTTGCCGCCGGGCAGGGCGAAGGCGTTGGGTTCCTTTTCGACGAAAACGGCCGTTTCCCAACGTACGCCATGGTATTGAGGCGGCAGCTGCGCCACCAGCGCGTTCACCACGCACTGCACGTAGGCGTTCTGCCTGGCATCGCGGTTGAGGGTCTGCTTGGCCTTGGTTTCAGCGAAGGCCTGGGCGCCGAGCTGATCCAGCTGCTGCTGGGAAACACCGCCAACCACCTGGCGCCGCCCGGTAGGGGAGGTGGTGGTAGCACAGGCGCTGAGCAACAGCGCGGCAACAACGGCTAGTCCGACAGCTTTCATTCGCGTTCCCCTGATTCACATCTGCAGTGTGCGAGCGTCTAGCTTAATTTTTCGTCAACCGCAGGTCGTTTTATTGCGTGCCGAACAGGACCATCGCCGCCAACGCAACCGCATTGTTCACAGCATGAGCGATAACCGCCGCCCATAACGTGCCGGTCTTGCGGTAAACCCAGGCGAAAGCTGCGCCCATGCCGCCGTAGATCAACCACAGCTGCAGCATTGCCGGAAAACTGTTGGGGCTGGTGCCGGGGATTTCATGCACCAGCGCAAATGCCATGCTGCTGAGCACGATGCCCAGCAGCGGGCGTCCAGCCGCCCACAGCCGCCCGAACAACACGCGGCGGAACAGCAGTTCTTCGTAGGCAGGGGCCAGCAGCACCGCGAACGCCACCAGAAACACCGGGTATTGCGCCCATGCCTGCTGCATCAACAGCAGGTTGGTGGGCACCGGTTCCACGCCCATCTGCTTAGCCGCCCAGCCAATGAAGCTGCTGCCGATAAAAACCCCGGCGGCGACCAGTGCGGTCCAGCCCCAGGTGGAAGCGCGGCGTAATGCCTGCTGCGACTGCGCGCGTTCTGCCGCGTTGGCGCGACGGCGCAGGAAATACAGCAGCAGCGCGGCACCGCCGGTGGAAAACAGCGCAATCAACATCTGCGCCAATGCGCCGGGCGCACCCAGCGCACTGGCCATTTCCGTCGCCGCAGGCGTGGTGCCGTCACGGGCGGCCTGCATGCCAACCTCAATACCGCGCCACAAGCCCCACGCCAAACCGCCCAGCACACTGAGGAACAACAGTGTGGCGATGCCGATCAGCAGATCCAGTCCGAAACCCAGGACCGGTGAACCGTGCGGCGGCGAAGACGAGGAGGGTGAGGAAAGCGGTACGTCAGGGAGGCTGGACATCGCGGACCTGGGAGTGGCACGGATAAGAAGTGGGCGCCGTTGCCGGCGCCCACGCTAGCGGCTGCGCTGGATCAGATATCCAGGTTCATGACCTTCAGCGCATTGCTCTCGATGAAGTCGCGACGCGGTTCCACCACATCGCCCATCAAGGTACTGAAGATCTGATCGGCTTCCACGGCGTCTTCGATACGCACCTGCAGCAGGCGCCGGGTATCCGGGTTGACCGTGGTATCCCAGAGCTGCTCGGGGTTCATTTCACCCAGGCCCTTGAAGCGCTGGATCATGCGGCCCCTCTTGGCTTCTTCCATCAACCAGGCCTGTGCCTGCGCAAAACCGGTGATCTCCGAGGATTTGTTGCCGCGGTTGATGGTGGCGCCTTCGCGCACCAGTCCGTGCAACAGCTGCGAGGCCTGATGCAGCTGGCGCAGTTCGCCGGATTCAAATGCAGCCAGCGGCAGCACCTGGGTATGTTCCTCACCCATGTGACGACGGTTGACCAGTACCGCAGCCGGACGCTGTTCGTTCGGTTCCTGCAGGACCAGGCTGTAACGCGGCGTACCCAGGCTGCCCTGGTTCAAACGCGTGGCCAAAGCTTCCAGGCCTTCGCCCGGGCCTGCGGTGCGCAGATGCTCCAGATCCATCGGGGTGAAATCCACCAATGCCTCGAGCAGGCTGCGATCGTAGCGGTGCGCGTTGCGGTTGATGGCTTCCTGCGCGGCGGCGTAGGTCATCAGCAGCTTTTCCAGCGCCACGCCTTCGATCGGCGGTTCGCCGGTGGCCGGGATCAGTGATGCATTTTCGACCGCGTTGTTGGCCAGATAGGCATCCAGCGCCGGATCATCCTTCAGGTACAGCTCGGTCTTGCCCTGCTTGATCTTGTACAGCGGCGGCAGGCCGATATACACGTAACCACGCTCGATCAACTCCGGCATCTGACGGTAGAAGAACGTCAACAGCAGCGTACGGATGTGCGCGCCGTCGACGTCGGCGTCGGTCATGATGATGATCTTGTGGTAGCGCAGCTTGTCCGGGTTGTACTCGTCGCGGCCAATGCCGGTGCCCAGCGCGGTGATCAGCGTACCGACCTGATCGGAGGCCAACATGCGGTCGAAGCGCGCACGTTCCACGTTGAGGATCTTGCCGCGCAGCGGCAGCACCGCCTGGTTCTTGCGGTTGCGGCCCTGCTTGGCTGAGCCACCTGCCGAGTCACCCTCGACGATGAACAGTTCGGACAAGGCCGGATCTTTTTCCTGGCAGTCGGCGAGCTTGCCCGGCAGGCCGGCGATATCCAGCGCGCCCTTGCGGCGGGTCAGATCGCGGGCCTTGCGCGCGGCTTCGCGGGCACGGGCTGCGTCGACGATCTTGCCGGCAATGGCCTTGGCTTCGTTCGGGTTTTCCTGCAGGAATTCTTCCAGCTTGGCACCGAAGGTGCTTTCCACCGCCGGCTTGACGTCGGAGCTGACCAGCTTTTCCTTGGTCTGGCTGGAGAAGCTCGGGTCCGGCACCTTGACCGACAACACCGCGATCATGCCTTCGCGCATGTCGTCGCCGGTGAAGCTGATCTTGGCCTGCTTGGCGATGCCGCTCTGCTCAATGTAGTTGTTGAGCGTACGGGTCAGCGCGGCGCGGAAGCCGGCAAGGTGGGTACCGCCGTCCTTCTGCGGGATGTTGTTGGTGAAGCAGTACATCGTTTCCTGGTAGGAATCGGTCCACTGCAGCGCAACTTCAACCACGATGCCATTGGCTTCGCCGGTTACCGCGATCACGTTCGGATGCAGCGGGGTCTTCACCTGCGCCAGATGCTCCACGAAGCTCTTGATGCCGCCTTCGTAGTGGTAGTCGTCGCGACGGCCTTCGCCGCGCTCGTCCACCAGGGTGATGTTGACGCCGGAGTTCAGGAACGACAGCTCGCGCAGGCGGCGGGCCAGGATTTCGTAATGGAACTCGACGTTGCCGTGGAACGCCTTTACCGACGGCCAGAAGCGCAGCACGGTACCGCGACGGTCGCTGGCTTCCAGCTGCTTCAGCTGCGTTACCGCGGCACCGTCGGCATATTCCTGCTGGTAGTGGAAACCGCCCTGGTAGATATCCAGCATCAGCTTCTGCGACAGCGCATTGACCACGCTGACGCCGACGCCGTGCAGGCCACCGGAAACCTTGTAGCTGTTGTCGTCGAACTTGCCACCGGCATGCAGGACCGTCATCACCACTTCAGCGGCGGAGACTTCGCGGTCGAGCTTCTGGCTCATCTGCGCGTGCTTGCCCACCGGAATGCCGCGGCCGTTATCGGCCACCGACACCGAACCGTCGGCATGGATGGTGACCAATACGTTGTCGGCATGGCCGGCGAGTGCTTCGTCGATGGAGTTATCGACAACCTCGAACACCATGTGGTGCAGGCCAGTGCCGTCATGGACGTCGCCGATGTACATACCGGGACGCTTGCGTACAGCCTCCAAGCCTTCCAATGCGGTGATGCTGTTGGCGTCGTAATTGCCGTTGTTGACCGGGGTGTTCTGTTCTTCGCTCATTGCGCTTGCCGTAGGCTCCGCAGGTCATGCGCCATTCCGTGGAACAGGCATGAGAGATAGGGGATGACGTTCCGATTATACCTGCCGGGGGGGGTTCCGCCCTGAAGGCTTCAGTTCACGGCATTGATGGCGCCATGTTCCACGTGGAACACAGCTGCGGGATGCAGATCGGCTGCAAGGGCGGCCGGTGTTTCGGTGGCGGTGATGAAGATCTGCGCAGGTGTCCCTGCAAGATACTCCAGCACGCGCTGTTGGTGGTTGCGATCCAGCTCCGAGCCAAGGTCATCCAGGGCGATGACCGGCCATTCGCCACGCTGCGTCGCATAGTCGTCAGCCTGGCCGAGCAGGCAAGCCAGCGCCGTCAGCTTGGCCTGGCCTCGCGACAAGGCATCACGGCCGGGAATCTGCGTGAAACCTACGCTCCAATCGGCGCGATGTGGGCCTACCGAGGTGTAGCCGGCGCTGCGATCGCGTTCGCGTGCCAACAACAAGGCGTCGCTCAGCGGCATTTCGTGCCGACGCCAACCCGGCTGCAGTTCCAGACTGTTCAATTGCAGGCCCGGCGCCAGATCGGCGGCAATCGCCACGGCCCGATCCTGCAGCCTTTCCAGATAGTGCTGGCGCCTGGAGGTAAGCGGGGTTCCCGCTTCGGCCAGCTCCCAGTCCCAGGCATCGAGCTGCTTTCCCGGGGCGCCCATCTTCAACAGGGCATTGCGCTGTTTGAGCGCACGGGTATAACGCCGCCACAGGGGGAGGAAGTCAGGTTCCACGTGGAACAATCCCCAATCGATGAAACGCCGGCGCGGTTCACTACCGCCGCTGACCAACGCATGGCTACCCGGTTCAAAGGTCACCACGGCCAGCGCGGCGCAGAGATTGCCCAGTTGCAGCACATCTTCGCCGTCCAGGCGGCCTTTCCAGGCCTGTCCGCTGTGCCGCAGACCGGCGCGACGCGTTGAAACGCCTTGTTCTGCGCCGGTTCGTTCCTGCCATTCGACAAAAACGTCCAGATTCTCTGCGCCTTTCTGCACCAGGCCATCGCGCACGCGGCCACGGAAGCTGCGCCCATACGCCATCAGGTGCAGGGCTTCGAGCACGCTGGTCTTGCCAGCGCCGTTGGCGCCGGTAATGAGGTTGATGCCGGGGCGGGGAGCCAACTCCACCGAATCGAACCGACGTACACGGTTCAAGGCAACACGGACGATATGCATTGACGCTCGAAAGAAAGCATGACGCCGCCACGCAGTCCGTGGCTGGCCATGCGCAGCTTAAAGCATCCGCCCTGTTTGAGCAGTTCCGTTCGACTGCCAGCTGCCGGCGTAAACAGGTGCCACGTGGAACACCCCCGCATTTCTTCAAATCTGAGAGGTGGTGTGGCCAGAGCTGCTGCAGATTTCACGAAATCCGGCGTCTTTTTCCGGAATGTATAGGTCGGGGTACAAACCCTGTGTATAAGTGGGGCAATCTGTGGATAAGATGACCCCTTGAAGCACCCTTCGGTCTTATCCACAGATATCCACAGGCTTGAAGGCGAGTTCTACAGGGGGTTTCAAGGCCAATAAGGCTATGTAAAACAGCAACTTAAGGTAGTTTTACATAAAATCTGCTCCTACCATCACCACCAAGCTTTTGATTTATTCTCAGATTTAAAGCATAGAGCTGAGAAAACCGGCAGCCAGAAAGGGCCAAAATCCAAGCCTGTGATTTCTTGAAATCTGCGGGCGGAGATACTGCTAGTTGTTTCAGATTTGAAGAAATCTGGCGCTGGCTGAAACCGCTTCGTCTGCCTGCCCTGCGTCCTCGGATGCCGCCACGTGGAACAGGGGCAGATTTCTTCAAATCTGATTGCCTGCTGGCGGTGAGTACTCGCGGATTTCAAGGAATCCATGGCGCATCGACAGCTCGCCCAGGACTTGGACACGCGGCAGGTCGGCGCATGGCAAAAGTTTCAGTGAATCGAGGCGATTGGCATTGCGCGGATAGCTACATTGCTGGACCGGCCTGCAGTCCTCGGTAGGTCTTGCCGATCTACCAACAGCGCGGAGGGGCAGGGGACTGGATCCCGGCATCGAAAGCATTGGCCAGTGCTGACGTAATTGGTTCAGCCCAGCCAGAACGTAGCGGTAGGGCCAACGACTACGCGGAGAACGCTGAAGCGGAGAACCAGGTCTTCTCCGGCAATCGGTGTTCTGTCGCGACCATGCCCGCCGCTTCATCAGCCGGAGAAGGAAAACCAACTGCGATCCAGCCGCAGCTCCGCGAGAACCCTGCAGACAGGCCCAGCAAACACCCAGTAGCTGGCGAATCTGCCATCGAAAGGGGCTGTTCCACGTGGAACCTGGTCTGGAAGCGAAGCAAAAAAAAGCCCGGCATCAGCCGGGCTTCTTCGTGTTCCACGTGGAACCTGCTGGTCAGAGACGCAGCGGCATCACCACGTGGCGCGACTTCTCGCTGCTGGCTTCACGCACCAGCGCCGAGGAGTTGGAATCGCGCAGCTGGATCACAACGTGCTCATCGCGCAATGCCGACAAGGCGTCGAGCAGGTAGTTCACGTTGAAGCCGATCGCCAGGTCGCTGACCACGGTATCGGCTTCAATTTCTTCCTGCGCTTCTTCCTGCTCCGGGTTGTGCGCGCTGATTTTCAGCTGGCCCGGGGTGACTTCGACGCGAACGCCGCGGTACTTCTCGTTGGAGAGAATGGCCGCACGCTGCAGCGAGGCACGCAGGGTTTCGCGCTCAACCTTCACTTCGCGGTCGGCACCGATCGGGATCACCGCTTCGTAATCCGGGAAACGGCCGTCGATCAGCTTCGAGGTGAAGGTGACATCGTCGCGCTTCATGCGCACGTGGCTACGGCCAACTTCCAGCTCCACCTCACGCTCGCCGCCTTCCAGCAGACGCTGCAATTCGGTAACGCCCTTGCGCGGCACGATGATCTGACGCTTTGCGCCGTTATCGTTTTCCAGTGCGGTTTCGCACAGCGCCAGGCGGTGACCATCGGTGGCCACGCAACGCAGGATGCTGTCGCGCAGGTCGAACAGCAGACCGTTGAGGTAGTAGCGAACATCCTGCTGCGCCATGGCGAAAGCAGTGCGTTCGATCAGTTCCTTCAGCGCCGCTTCCGGCACGACGACGCGCTCGGTAGCTTCAACTTCGTCAACCGACGGGAAGTCGTTGGCGGGAAGGGTGGCCAGGGTGAAACGGCTGCGACCGGCCTGGACGGTGATCTTGTCGCCGGTCTGCGAAACCGTGATGCGGCTGCCGTCGGGCAGGGCACGGATGATTTCGAACAATTTACGCGCCGGAATCGTGGTTTCGCCGTCCTGGGCATCTTCGACCGCGATGCGGGAGACCATTTCCACTTCGAGGTCGGTACCGGTCAGCGAAAGCTGGCCGCCTTGAACCTGGACGAGGAAATTAGCCAGAACCGGCAGAGTCTGGCGGCGTTCAACCACGTTGACGACCTGGGCCAACGGCTTGAGAAAGGCTTCGCGCTGCAGTGTGAAACGCATGTGGTTTCGTGCCCCTATGCTTTTAAAAGATGTGGATTAAATCAAAAGCTTGGTGGTGCTGGTAGAGCCAGATTTGGTTTAAAACACACCCAAGTGTTTGTTTTATATGGGTTTATTTGCTTTGAAACCCGTGTATTACTGGCACTGAGCAGGTGGGTGAAGCTGTGGATAAATTTGCTGCGTTTTTACCAGCCAATCTTATCCACAACTTCTCCAACGCCTGCCCCCGAATCATGCACCGTTTTGTGCGATGACGCCGCTGTGGCGTCGGTGCATGATTCGCTCAACTTCTCACCACCTCGCCGATCAGCCGATGAATTTCCCGCCCAAATTGCCGACGAGAGCCTCCTGAGGTGATGTTGCTGCGCTTACTCGCTGAGCTTGCGGATGAGCTTTTCCCAGTCCTCGCGCAATTTGCCGTCGGTTTCCATCAGGGTCCGGATCTGGCGGCAGGCATGCAGCACCGTGGTGTGGTCGCGGCCGGCAAACGCATCGCCGATTTCCGGCAGGCTGTGTTCGGTCAGCTCTTTGGTCAGCGCCATCGCCACCTGGCGGGGACGGGCCAGCGAACGGGTGCGGCGCTTGGACAGCAGATCCTTGATCTGCAGCCCGTAGTAATCGGCAACCGTTTTCTGGATGTTGGGAATGCTGATCGCCTGCTGCTGGGCACGCAGCAGATCGCGCAGGGTTTCCTGGGCAAACTCGGTGGTGATCGCGCGGCCGGTGAAGTTGGCGCGGGCGGTCAGCGTATTGAGCGCACCTTCCAGATCGCGCACGTTGGAGCGCATCTTCTTGGCGATCAGGAACGCCACGTCGTCCGGAATGTCGGCGCCGCGTTCGCGGGCCTTGGCCAGCACGATGGCGGCACGGGTTTCAAAATCCGGCGGCTCGATGGCCACCGACAAACCCCAGGCAAGACGTGACTTCAGGCGTGCTTCCAGACCTTCCACTTCGCGCGGGTAGCGGTCGCAGGTCAGGATGATCTGCTGCTTGCCGTCGAACAAAGCGTTGAAGGTGTGGAAAAACTCTTCCTGGGTGCGGTCCTTGCCGGCGAAGAACTGGATGTCATCGATCAGCAGCGCATCGACCTGCTGGAACTGCCGCTTGAACTGGTCCATGGACTTTTCCTGCAGCGCACGGATCATCGCGCTGAAGAACTGTTCCGAACGCAGATACAGCACCTTGGCACCCGGATTGGCCTGGCGCATGGCATTGCCGGCCGCCAGCATCAGGTGGGTTTTACCCAGACCGGTGCCGCCGTACAGCAGCAGCGGATTGTGTGCACGATCGCCCGGTTTCTGCGCGGCCTGGAATGCGGCAGCCAGACCCAGCTGGTTGCTGCGGCCTTCGACGAAATTGGTGAAGGTGTAGTGCGCGTCGAGGTTGCCGTTGAACGGCACCACCGGCGCGGCCGGCACAAAACTGGCCGTCGGGGCCAGCAACGGAGCCGGCTCCGGCGCGCGCGGACGCGAGCCGATTTCCAGGATCACCTCGCCGAAACCGGCAAAGTGGGTCAATAGTTCGCCGATGCGCGGCAGGTAACGTTCGCGCACTTGATCGACAATAAACGCATTTGGCGCGTACAGCACAAGGCTGTCAGCGCGTTGGTCAGCCTGAAGCGGCTTCAACCAGGTGTGGACATCTTCGGGCGGAAATTCCGCCTCCAGACGTTCGAGACAACGTGTCCAGGCATCCATCAGCAATAGTCGTCAAAGGCTTGGCAGCCGGGCGCAGAAAGCCGCCGGGCCACAGGCCGGAAGGGGGAAAGTGGATGGCCCAGCCTACCACCGCAGGCCCGATGCGGGAATGCTTGTCCCGGATTTATTCACAGGCTCATCCACAAGATGTACACCGGCCTGTGGATAGCTTTGTCAGCCAGGACTTGACGAGGCCCCAATAGGGTCTATAGAATTTCCGGTTCTTTCCGTCCACTTCATACAGGTGCCCCAATGGCCACCAAGCGCACGTTCCAGCCCAGCAACCTCAAGCGCAAGCGCGATCACGGTTTCCGTGCTCGTATGAAGACCGCCGACGGCCGCAAGATCCTGTCGCGTCGCCGCGCCAAGGGCCGCAAAGTCCTCAGCGCTTGATTGCGTTGCCGCGTGAAGCGGCAATCGCAACACCGATCGTGATCAGTGCCTACCCGCGTAAGCGATTTCCTCGCTCTGCGCGGGTTCGTACGCGTGCCGAATATACAACGGTCTTCAACGGCGCCCGCCGTGTATCCGAACCTTTGATGACACTCCACTGGTTGAAAGGGGATAGCCCCGCTCGACTCGGTCTGGCTGTGTCACGCAAGGTGGATACGCGTGCGGTCGGTCGTAACCGTATCAAGCGTGTGTTGCGGGATGCAACACGCCATCTACGGTCGTGCCTGAGCGGTGGCGACTACGTCATCGTCGCCCGATCCGCGGCCAAGACCGCCAGCAATCAACAGATCCGTGAGGCGTTCGAGCGCCTGCTGCGCCGTGCCGGCGCATTGCCCCCTGTGGCTGCGGGCGGCACAATGCCGCCGCGCGAGGGCGTTGATGCCCCTCTTCCTTTGAACGTACCGGACACCTCCTCCGGTCGAGCCGAGCCTGCCTGCTGATGAACCAGACCCGTGTATTCCTGATTTTTGCCTGGCTGATGGTAGCCGTGCTGCTGTGGATGGAATGGGGTCGCGAAAAGGCCGCACCGGATCCGGCGACCGTAGCTACCACCCAACCTGCCGTACCCGTCGCCAATGACGCCGACCTGGCCGCTCCGGGCACCGCCGAAGTGCCGCAGGCCACCGTGCCCGGCCAGCCGCCGGCCGCCCCCGCCGTGGCGGGCATGGAAGCCGCCTCCAATGCACAGCGCGTCACCGTCACCACCGATGTGTTGAAGCTGGTGCTGGATGGCCGCAGCGTGCTCGATGCCGATCTGCTGCAGTTCCCGCAGACCAAGGCCGCCGGCAGCCCGCCGGTGCAGCTGCTCACCGAAGACAAGGCGCACCCGTACAGCGCCACCGCCGGTTGGGCCAGCCAGAACAACTCGCCCGTCCCCGGCGCCAATGGCTTCCAGCCGGCAGCCGGTGTCACCGCCGTCACCCTGGCGGAAGGCCAGGATGAAGTGCAGGTGCCGTTCGTCTGGAACGGCCCCAACGGCGTCAGCATCCACCGCACCTACACCTTCAAGCGCGGCGATTACGCCGTCAGTGTGAAGGACGAAGTGGTCAACACCGGCACCGCGCCGTGGCAGGGCTATGTGTTCCGCAAGCTCGACCGCGTGCCGCCGGTGATCACCAAGGGCATGACCAACCCGGATTCCTTCAGCTTCAATGGCGCCACCTGGTTCAGCCCGGCCGATGGCTACCAGCGCCGTGCGTTCAAGGACTACATGGAAGACGGCCCGATCAACCAGACCATCAGTGGTGGCTGGGTGGCGATGCTGCAGCACCATTTCTTCACCGCCTGGATTCCGCAGGCTGACCAGTCCGCGCTGTACCTGCTGTCGCAGAACGGCCCGCGCAATGTGATCGAAACCCGCGGCCCCGGCTTCACCGTGGCACCGGGCCAGAAGGTCAGCACCGAGGCGCGCCTGTGGGTGGGCCCGAAGCTGGTCAACCAGATCGCCAAGGAAGACGTGAAGGGCCTGGACCGCGTGGTCGATTACAGCCGCTTCTCGATCATGGCCATCATCGGCCAGGGCTTGTTCTGGGTGATGAACCAGGTGCACAAGCTGGTCGGCAACTGGGGCTGGGCGATCATCGGCCTGGTGATCCTGCTGAAGATGGCGCTGTTCCCGCTGGCCAATGCGCAGTTCAAGTCGCAGGCCAAGATGCGCAAGTTCCAGCCGCGCATCGCGCAGCTGAAAGAGCGCTACGGCGACGACAAGCAGAAGTTCCAGACGGCAATGATGGAGCTGTACAAGAAGGAGAAGATCAATCCGCTGGGCGGCTGCCTGCCGCTGCTGATCCAGATGCCGATCTTCTTCGCCCTGTACTGGGTGCTGGTGGAATCGGTGGAATTGCGCCAGGCACCGTGGCTGGGCTGGATCCAGGATCTGACCGCACGTGACCCGTACTTCATCCTGCCGATCATCAACATCGCGGTGATGTGGTTCACCCAGAAGCTGACCCCGGCTGTGGGCATGGACCCGATGCAGCAGAAGATGATGCAGTTCATGCCGCTGGTGTTCGGCGTGATGATGGCCTTCATGCCGTCCGGCCTGGTGTTGTACTGGGTGGTCAACGGCGGCCTGAGCCTGCTGCAGCAGTGGTGGATGATCAAGAAGCACGGCGAAGATGCGCCGGGCAAGGTGATCGAAGCCAAGTAAGCAAAAGCCCGCCGCAAGGCGGGCTTTTCGCATGTGGGGGGAGCCTCGCGAAGACAGAACGTTCGGCTGTTTGTAGGAGCGGCGTAAGCCGCGAAGCCGACGCAGCATCAGATCGCACAGGTTCCTGATGTTCCAGCAAGGCCAGCTTCGCGGCTTACGCCGCTCCTACAAAGGGAGCGGCCTTTCGCCGCAGGTCTGGCTCCCGCCGGTGGCGTTAGAATCACCACGCCCGTTGCACCCTTTTCCCCGAGCCTGCCATGCCCTGTTCGTTGTCGCGCCGCCTGTCCTTGCCCGCTTTGCTGCTAGCCGCACTGACGGTTGCAGGCTGTTCCAAACAGGAAGAAGCCGGCACCGCGACCCCAACCCAGGCCAGCGCGCAGGCGGCAGCTGCGGCAAATCCTGCAGCGGCGCCGTTGTTGACGGCTTTGCAGAAACAACTCGATGGCCACCGCCGTATCGTCGTGCTGCTGGCCGATGAGGCACAGCAATCGCCGGCCGACCGCCAGACCTCCAGCCGCATCGGCCAGCAGCTGTTCCACGATGGTCTGGAACAGCGCCAGGCCATCGCCGCGCAGTTCGATGCGCTGTTGCGCGATCCCAACCCGCAGCGCTTCGCCACGCTGGGCACGGTGCTCGATTACATCGAATCCTCGCCCGAACTCTACGACGCCGACCGCCTGGCCTTCCGCGAAACACTGCGTGAGCTGCATCAGCGTGTCGGTGCGGATTCCTCGTTGCCGGCAGTGAAGCTGCACCAGCGCATCGGCGAAGACCTGGAGGCACTCGATGAAATCGAGCGCAACTACAACCAGGAACTGACCCGCATCTTCAGCCGCTTCGAGCGCACCCGCGCGATCGAGCTCAAGCGCGAGAAGTGGGACGACTATGTCGCCCACCTCAACACGCTGTACAAGCGCGAGGCGATCCTGCGCGACTTCGGCGTGATCGAGCCTTATCCGATGTCGATGCAGGACAGCGACCGTGAAATCTTCGGCCGCGACCTGCCGGCAAAGACCGTGGTGCTGACCTTCGACGACGGCCCACACAAGGCCTATACCGATGAAGTCGTCGCCATCCTGCAGCGCTACGACGTGCCGGGCGTGTTCTTCGAAGTCGGCCGCAACCTCGGCGCGGTCCAAGCCGATGGCAAGGTCAAGCTCGGTCCGATGGCCGGCATCAGCCGCAATCTGATGGAGCACGGCTATGCGGTGGGCAACCACAGCCTGACCCACGCGCAGCTCTCGCGCACCACCGGCGATGCATTGCGCCAGCAGGTGCTCGACACCGACACCCTGCTCAAGGGCGTGGACAGCAAGCGCGCACCACTGTTCCGCTTCCCGTATGGCGCGCGCAATGCCGAAGGCCTGCAGCTGCTCAACGAAGCCGGTCTGAAATCCATCATGTGGAACATCGACTCGATGGACTGGGCCGACCCGGTGCCCGAATCCATCGTGCAGCGCGTGGTCGACCAGGTGCAGAAGGAACAGCGCGGCATCATCCTGTTCCATGACATCCACGACCGCGCGGTCAAGGCGCTGCCGCAGATCCTCGACAAGCTGATCGCCGATGGCTACCAGTTCGCCGGTTGGAACGGCCGCGACTTCAGCGTCAGCCGAGCGCGCAAGGGTGCGGTCGCCGACACCACAGTCACCACCGGCTACGAGAAGTCCTGGGCCATCGTCATCGGCATCGATGAGTACGCCAAGTGGCCCAAGCTCGAATACGCCGGCCGCGATGCGCAGTCCATCGCCGACACGCTGACCGACCAGTTCGGCTTCCCGTCTTCGCAGGTGATCGTGCTGAAGAACCAGCAGGCCACCCGCAACAACATCCTTGCCGCCTTCCACGACCGCCTGGCCGATGAGCGCACCGGCAAGAACGACCGTGTGTTCGTGTTCTTCGCCGGCCATGGCGCCACCCGCCAGCTCGCTTCCGGCCGCGATCTTGGCTACATCATTCCGGTGGATTCGGATCCGAACGAGTTCGCCACCGATGCGATCGCGATGACCGATATCCAGAACATCGCCGAGAGCATGCAGGCCAAGCACGTGTTGTTCGTGATGGACGCCTGCTACAGCGGCCTGGGCCTGACCCGTGGCGGCGGTAGCTCGTCCTCGTTCCTGCGCGAAAATGCCCGCCGCAGCGCGCGGCAGATGCTGACCGCCGGTGGCGCCGATCAGCAGGTTGCCGACAGCGGCCCGAACGGGCATTCGGTGTTCACCTGGGTGCTGCTGCAGGCGCTGGGCGGCAAGGGCGACCTAAATGGCGATGGCCTGATCACCGGTACCGAGTTGGCCGCCTATGTAGCGCCTGCGGTGTCGGCGGTATCGCGGCAAACCCCGGCCTTCGGCAGCCTGCCCGGTTCGCAGGGCGGTGAGTTCGTGTTCCAGGTGCCGGACAGCCAGGAATACCTCAACGCCGGCAGTGACCAGCTTTCGGCCGATGCCATCGCCCTCAACAGTCGCGTCGATGCCGCCGCGCAGGACGCCAAGCCCGCCGGCAAGACCGAGGCACCGGTGACCGTGGCCGACCTGCAAGGTGGCAAAAGCACACTGGTGGTGCCGGCAGCGGTGCCGACCTCGGACCGCCAGCGCGCGCAGCAGGCCAATGACCGTGGCCTGCAGCTGTACCGCGAGAAGCGCTATGACGAAGCCGCCGTGCAGTTCACCGAAGCACTGAAGCTGCGTCCGGACTTTGCCCAGGCGGCCAATAATCTTGGTTTCGTCTACTACCGCCAGCAGCGCTATGCCGAAGCAGCGCGCTGGCTGGAGAACACCTTGAAGATCGATCCCTCACGCGCGGTGGCCTATCTGAATCTTGGCGATGCCTACTTCAATGCAGGCGACAAGGTGAAGGCCAAGCAGGCCTACAGCACCTACCTGGAGCTGCAGCCGCAGGGCAGCGGCGCCGCCCAGGCCCGCGCACAACTGCAGAAGTTGTAAATCATGAGCGAGTTGTCCACAGGCCAGACCATAGTCGCCATCGCCAGCGGCAATGCTGCCGGCGGCGTTGGCATGCTGCGCATCTCCGGGCCGCAGTCACTGCGCATCGCGGTTGCCTTGGGCTGCCCACAGCTCAAGCCGCGCCATGCGCATTACGCCAGGTTCCGCGATGCCGCCGGCGAGGTCATCGACGACGGCATTGCCCTGTACTTCCCTGGCCCGCGCAGCTTCACCGGCGAAGACGTGGTGGAACTGCAAGGCCACGGCAGCCCGGTCGTGCTGCGCCAGCTGCTGGCCCGCTGCATCGAACTGGGCGCGCGTCAGGCCCGCGCCGGTGAATTCAGTGAACGGGCATTCCTCAACGGCAAGCTCGACCTGGCCCAGGCCGAAGCCATCGCCGACCTGATCGCAGCCGGCGATGTGCGCGCCGCCCGCGCTGCCCGCCGCTCGCTTGATGGCGTGTTCTCGCGGCGGGTGGAAGAGGTGGGCGAACAACTGGTGCGGCTGCGCATCCATGTTGAAGCCGCCATCGATTTCGCCGACGAGCCGTTGGACACGCTGGGCGGCGCGCAGGTGCGCGCCGGCATCGAACAGGCCAAGGCCTTGCTGGCCCAGCTGCGCATCGATGCCGAACGTGGCCGCAAGCTGCGCGACGGCCTGCACGCGGTGCTGATCGGCCCGCCCAATGCCGGCAAGAGTTCACTGCTGAATGCCTTGGCTGGCAGCGAGCGGGCCATCGTCACCGACATCGCCGGCACCACCCGCGACACCCTGCGCGAAACCATCCGCATCGACGGCCTGGAGCTGGAGCTGGTCGATACCGCCGGCCTGCGCGAAGGTGGCGACGCCATCGAGCGCGAAGGCATGCGCCGCGCCCGCGCCGAAATGCAGCGCGCCGACCTGGCCATCGTCGTGCTCGATGCCCGCGACCCGCAAGCGGGCAGGGAAGCGATTGGTGATGCCGCCGCACAGGCCGCGCGCCAGCTGTGGATCTACAACAAGTCGGACCTGTTGCCGCAGTGGCCGCAGGAACTGGGCGAAGACAGCATCGCCCTGTCCGCCGCCAATGGCCAAGGCCTGGAGCAGCTGCATGCGCGCCTGCGCGAGATCGCCAATGACGGCGCGGGCGAGGGCATGCAGGGTGAGTTTTCCGCGCGCCTGCGCCACGTCGAAGCGTTGGCCCTGGCCAGCGAACACCTCGACGCCGCCGATGGGCAGCTGCACTACGACCAGTTGGAACTGGCCGCCGAGGAACTGCGGCTTGCACATGACGCACTCGGCGAAATCACCGGCCGCATGACCGCCGATGATCTGCTGGGCAGGATTTTTTCGAGCTTCTGCATCGGCAAGTGATGCTGGCGTAGCGACCGGCCCGCAGGGGCCAGACAGGACAGTAATCAGGAGGTAGTGGATGTTTTCGCACATCGTGGTGGGCGCCAATGACCTGGAAGCATCCAAGGCGTTCTATGACGCGCTGCTTTCCACGCTCGGCGCAAAGCCGGGTTTCATCGACCCCAAGGGCAACGTGGTTTATCTCCACGCAGGCGCCTTGCTGATCGTCGGCCACCCGCGCAACGGCGAGCCGGCAACGCACGCCAACGGCGGCACCATCGGCTTCAACTGCGCCACAGCCGAGTTGGTGGATGCATGGCATGCCGCCGGTGTTGGCCACGGCGGTACCAGCGTGGAAGATCCGCCAGGTCCGCGCCAAAGCCCATTCGGCCCGCTCTATCTGGCCTATCTGCGCGACCCGGCCGGCAACAAGCTTTGTGCCACGCATCGCCCGGCAAAAGCCTGAGCCATCCCTTTGCCTGGTACGGCGGCGCGGGTGACAGCGCCGCCGGTTACTGACGGTTCGGTTTTCCGCCGTTAGGCTATAAGCGTTACGGGATGCCCCCGCCAACGGAGTCCGGTCCAATGCGCCATTGATGTCACCGTCTTGATGACGGTCCCTACCAGTCCCTGCTGCCCTTGGCGGCCGGGTGCTTCGGGCATCGATGGAATACCGCATGACAACTTCTATTTCCGTGACGCTGGACAGCGTCGCGTGGCAGGCGCCTGACGGGCGCAGCCTGTTCTCCAACCTCAACGCACAGTTCGATCAGCGGCCAACCGGCCTGGTCGGACGCAACGGCGTGGGCAAATCCGTACTCGCGCAGATCATGGCTGGCTTGCGTCAGCCAAGTGCCGGGCACTGCCGTCGTAGCGGCGAGGCCTATTACCTTGCACAGCAGGTACAGCCGCGCGCCGGACAGCGCATAGCGGAGCTGGCGGCTGTGGATAAGCGTGTGGATGCATTACGCAGGATTGAAGCCGGCAGCACGCTGCAAGCGGATTTCGACGCGGTTGGCGAGCATTGGACGCTGTGTGAAACGCTGCAGCAGGCCTTGGCCGATGCAGGCCTGCAGGACGTCGATGCTGACACGCCTGTGGATAAGCTCAGCGGTGGCCAATGCATGCGCGTGGCCCTGGTCGGCGCCTTGCTGCAACCGGTGGAGTGGCTGATCCTCGATGAACCCAGCAATCATCTCGACCGTGCCGGCCGGCAGTGGTTGGCCGCGCAACTGCAGGCAAGAAAGCAGGGGCTGATCCTGGTCAGCCACGATCGCCTGCTGCTGCAACAGGTGGAGCGCATCGTCGAACTGTCGCCGCAAGGGTTGCGCAGCTACGGCGGCAACCACGCGTTCTATGCACAGGCACGCGCTGGTGAACGCGCTGCAGCTGAGGCGCTGCTGCAGCAACGTCGAAACGAACGCCGCAAAGGCGAACAGACGCTGCGTGAGCAACGCCAGCGGCTGGAGCAGCGCAGCGCGCGCGGCAACCGTGACGCCGCCAACGCCAATCAAGCGCCGATCCTGCTTGGCCTGCAGCGCCAACGTGCAGAAGCCAGCCAGGGCAAGGCGCGCGCGCAGCTGGATCAGCGCCAGCTACGGCTGCATGACGCGGTGCGCGAGGCGCAGGCCGATAGCGAAGCCGCAGCACCGGTGTTGCTGCTCCCAAGCCTGCAACCGAGCGGACCGGAGTGGGTAGTGCGTTCCACCGGACTGCAGCTGCCACACGTAGCACCGGCGCTGCGCGCGCTGGACTTCAATCTGCGCCGCGGCGAACGGGTCGCCATCACCGGCGCAAATGGTGTGGGCAAGTCGACGCTGCTGAAGGTCTTGGCCGGGCAACTAGCTGCCTTGGCTGGCGAAGTAAACGTGCAGGTGCCAGCCGCTTTGCTCGATCAGCAACTGCAATTGCTGCCCGCGCACAGCAGCGTGCTGGAGGCCTTGCGCCTGCGCAATCCGGGCTCGGCCGAAGGCGAACTACGCAGCCGGCTGGCCCTGCTGGGTTTGGATGCAAACCAGGTACAGCTGCCCTCGGCCCAGCTCAGCGGCGGGCAACGCCTGAAAGCCGGCCTGGCCTGCGCGCTGTACGCCGATCCACCGGCACAGCTGTTGTTGTTGGATGAACCCGGCAACCATCTGGATTTGGATGCCCTGGCCGCATTGGAGGAACTGCTGCGCCAATACCAGGGCAGCCTGCTGCTGGTTTCGCATGACGAAGCGCTGCTGCAGGCCATCGGCATCAGCGCGCGCCTGCATGCCGGTGCGGACGGTTGGCAATGGCAACGCGATTGAAGGCAGCGCGTTCTTACGCGCGTCACATGCAGCGGGCATGCTGCGCGCCTTGATTCCAATTGGAGTGCTGACGGTGCGAAGCTGGGCCTGGTTGATGGCGGTGGGGGTTGGCGTGGCATGCTGCTGGGCAATGGACAGCTCAGCCGCACAGACTTACCCACAGGTTTCGGTGTACGCGCACCGTGGTGCCAGCGCACTGCTGCCCGAGCACACGCTGGCCGCTTATGCACAGGCCATCAGCGACGGCGCCGATTACATCGAGCCGGACCTGGTGATGAGCAAGGACGGGGTGATGCTGGCCCGTCACGAAAACGAGATCGGCTCGACCACCGACGTCGCCAGCCATCCCGAGTTCGCCAGCCGCCGCACCCGCAAGCTGATCGATGGGCAGCAGGTGGAAGGCTGGTTCACTGAAGACTTCACCATTGCCGAGCTGAAGACGCTGTACGCGCGCGAACGCCTGCCGCAGATCCGCGGCACCGCCTTCGACGGCCAGTTCCGCATCGCCACGCTGGACGAGATCATCAGCTTCCTGGTGCAGCAGGCCGGCCGCGCCAACCGTGGCATCGGCTTGGCGCCGGAGATCAAGCACGGCAGTTATTTCAAAAGCATCGGCCTGCCGATGGAGGACAAGCTGCTCGCCACCCTGCAGGGCAACAGCTACACCAAGGTCGCGCCGATCCTGCTGCAGTCGTTTGAAACCGCCAACCTGCGGCAGATTCGCGCCAAGCTCGGCAAGGACAGCAATATCCGCCTGCTACAGCTGCTTGATGGCGGCGACGAGAAGCCGGCCGACGTGGCACTGGCCGGCGGCACGTTGACCTATGCACAGATGATGACCCCGGCCGGCCTGCGCGATATCGCCGGCTATGCCGATGCGATCGGTGTGGAACGGCGCGCGCTGGTGCCGCTGGATGCACAGGGCCAATTGGCGGCGCCTACCGCCTTGATCGGCGATGCGCATGCTGCGGGCCTGCAGGTAGTGGCTTACAGCTTCCGCCCGGAAAACCCGTTCTTGCCGCCGGCACTGCGCCAGGGCGCGGAGAATGCGCGCAACCCGGAAGCCTCGGTAGCCGAGATCCGCGCCTATCTGCAGGCGGGCATCGATGCGTTTTTTACCGATGATCCGGCGTTGGGGCGGCGGGCGGTGGATGGTGGTTCTTAAGGGTTGAACCTGCGTGCTGTTTGTGGGAGCGGCGTCAGCCGCGAAGCCCACACTCCACCAGATAGCTGACTGTCGGTGATTTCAACCATGCCAGCTTCGCGGCTTACGCCGCTCCTACAGATGGATTGCTGGTAGAGCCACTGCCGAGCATGGCTCGGCACTACCGTGCTGCCCTTACGGCCGCTCGTTCGGATCCCGCCGCCGCAACGGCACAACAACTTCATAATCACGACCTTCGCGCGGCTGCCACAGCACCGGCACGTTCTGCGGCAGCGGTGGCTCCAGCTCGTTTTCGGCCTGCGCCAGTTGTTCTTCTTCCTCGTCTTCCCAGCTGTAGCGCTTGCGCTCAGCGCGCGGGTCGGCGTTGCGGAACAGCAGCGCGGCGATCACGCCGGCGGCGGCACCGCCCATATGCGATTGCCAGGACACGCCCGGTTCGTGCGGCAGGATGGTGATCAACATGCTGCCGTAGAACAGGAAGCCGATCAGGCTGGCGGCAATCGCTGGCCGGTCGCGGCGCAGCAGGCCGAGCACGAACACCAGGAACATCAGGCCGTGGGTCAGGCCACTGGCACCGAGATGACGGCTGCCGGCATCCCCCAGCATCCATGCACCCAGGCCGGAACCCAGCCACAGCAAGGGCAGGGCGCGCAGGGTGGCCTTTGGGTAAACGCTGCCAGCCAAGGTACCGAGAATAAGCAGGGCGACCGCGTTGGCGCCCAGGTGTTCGATCGAGCCGTGCAGCAGGGGCGCGCCAAGCAGGCCGGCCAGGCCGCTGGCTTCCAATGGGGCTACCGCCCACGGCCGCCAATCCCAGCCACTGCTCTGCAGGGCGAACATCGCCACCAGCAGCAATACGAAGCCCAGGCTGATGTTGAACGCGCGCAGCACGCGGCTGCGGTCGTTGCGGGCGGCGGAGGCCGGCGTGTCGCCGGTGTCAGGCAGGGTTGGCGTGTCCATGATCAAGTGATTGCGGCGCCCGCTGGCAAAGCCAAGGGCGCCGCGCATGGGAACTGGCGTGCCACCGGCGGGACAATCCCGCCGGTGGGTGCGTGCATCAGGCCTTGTGGCCGCCCTTCGGCGGGATCTTCAGGCTCAGGATCACCGTGGCCACCAGGATCGCGGCAACCACACCCAGCGATACCGGTACCGGGATCTTGAAGATGTCGATCAGCAGCATCTTGGTACCGATGAAGGCCAGGATGACCGCCAGGCCGTAAGGCAACAGGTGGAAGCGGTCCGCCATGCCGGCCAGCAGGAAGAACATCGCGCGCAGGCCCAGCACCGCGAACACGTTCGAGGTCAGCACGATGAACGGGTCGGTGGTGATGGCGAAGATGGCCGGGATCGAATCCACCGCGAAGATCACGTCGGTGACGGCGATCAGGATCAGCACCACGAACATCGGGGTGAACCAGCGTACGCCGTTCTTTTCGGTGACCAGCTTGTTGCCGTTGTACTCGTGACTGATGCGCAGGTGCTTGCGCATGAATTTCAGCGCCGGGTTGTTGTCCAGGCTGGGTTCTTCGCTGGCGGCAAACCACATCTTCCAGCCGGTGTAGAGCAGGAAGGCGCCGAACACGTACAGCAGCCAATGGAACTGGGTGACCAGCACGGAACCTGCGAAGATCATGATCGTACGCAGCACGATCGCGCCCAGGATGCCGATGATCAGCACACGTTGGCGCTGGGTCTCGGGCACCGCGAAGTAGCCCATGATCAGCAGGAAGACGAAGATGTTGTCGACCGCCAGCGCCTTTTCGATCAGGTAGCCGGTCAGGAACTGCAGGCCCACTTCATTGGCAACGGCCGCGCCTGCGGTCTCATGCAGGTAGTACCAGAGGCCGGCGTTGAAGGCCAAGGCCAGCGCCACCCAGCCCAGCGACCAGTAAATGGCCTCTTTGAAGGTGACCTTGTGCGGGCCGCCGTGGCGCATCAGCACCAGGTCGATCAACAGCGCGGCGATGACCACGGCAATGAAGCCGCCCCAAAGCCAGGGATTACCAATTGTCTGCATCATGGAAAAATTCCGGTCGTGAACGGGGGTATCTCGGAACCACAAAGGCCAAGAGCTGGACACGGAATAAGGAGACCGGGGACAGAGCTTCGCCAATGCGGCGAAGGTCTTGCTCACAGTTCCAATGGCTGGAACTGCCGTTGCACCGGAGTCTTACGACTCGAATTGACGGCGACAACGTCTGGGAGCTACTCCCCTTCTGGGGCGAATAATGCCGCCTGTGCCCATTCCAGTCAATGAATACGCTGCAGGCAGGGGGCGGTGCGCGGCTACAATAGCGCCCATGAATACCCCACTCCCCGTCTTACGCCTGAAGAACGCGTGGCGCTCCAGCCACCCGTGGATTTTCCAGAAACTGGTCGAGAAGCCGACCGTCAAGCCGAAGTCCGGCACCATCGTCGATGTTGTCGGCGTGGACGGCGAGTGGATTGGACGCGGCTTCTACAACGGCCACTCACGCATCGCCGTGCGCATCCTGGAAACCAACCCGGACGTGGCCGTGGACCAGGCCTGGTTCGCGCAGAAGCTGGCGCAGGCGGTGTCGCTGCGCCGCGACGTGCTCAAGCTGGATGCAACTTCCAATGCCTGGCGTGTTGTCCACAGTGAAGGCGACGGCTTGTCCGGCCTAGTGGTGGACCGCTATGACGACCTGCTGGTGGTCGAGTTCTTCGCCGCCGGCATGTTCCGCCACCGCGAATGGATCTACGAGGCGCTGCGCGACCTGTTCCCGGGCTGCCGCTTCCACAGCTTTGCCGACGAACACGTGCAGAAGCAGGAAAGCTTCGATTTCCACGGCAATACCACCACCGAGCCGGCGGTGATCACCGAATACGGCATCAAGTTCCGTGCCGATCCGGCTGGCGCGCACAAGACCGGTTTCTTCGCCGACCAGCGCGAGAACCGCGAGTGGCTGAGCCAGCAGGTGGAAGGCAAGACCGTGCTCGACCTGTGCTGCAACACCGGTGGCTTTGCGGTGTACGCCGCAGCGCGCGGCGCGGCCGACGTGCTGGGCGTGGACATCGACCAGGACGTGATCCATCTGGCCAAGGGCAATGCGCGTTTGAACAACGCCAAGCCGCGCTTCGTGCAGGCCGACATCTTCCCGTGGCTGCGTGATGCGGCCAACCGTGGCGACCAGTACGACGTGGTGATCCTGGACCCGGCCAAGATGACCCGCGACCGCGAGCAGGTCATCACCGCGCTGAAGAAGTACCTGGACATGAACAAGCTGGCCTTGGGCGTGGTCAAGCCCGGCGGCCTGTTCGCCACCTTCTCCTGCACCGGCCTGGTAGCCGAGGACCAGTTCCTGGACATGCTGCGGCGTGCCGCGTTCTATTCCAACCGCACCATCCAGATCCTGAAGGTGGCCGGCGCCGGCCCGGATCACCCGTTCATGGCGCACGTGCAGGAATCGCGTTACCTCAAGGCGGTGTTCTGCCGCGTGCTGGACTGAGCAGCTGACGCTGCCTGGCGCTGCGGTGATACCCGCAGCGCCCCAGCGCAGCCCACAGACGGCTGCGCATCCGCACATCACACAAGCCTGGAACCCCCACCCGCTGGCGAGCAATCGCTGGCAGTGCGGCGCCTGCCATCTGTTTTGACTATCCCGTCACACTTTGTGCTGGAAAGTGTCCGCACCTGTGGGGGCCCACGTGAGTGGGAGGACGAGGTAACGGCACGCTGCAGCCACACGCAAGGGTGGCTGCGCTGCGCCTTGCACCGGAGTTTTCTGTCGGTCGGTCCCTACGTCTGTCGCATCGAGGGCTCGGCCAATGACTGCACCATCCACCCACGCCGCGCGTTGCACCGGCGTAGTGCTACTCCTGATTGCCCTTTTGCTGGGCGCGTTGCCGGCAGCGGCGCAGAACGTGCGCTGGGAAGACTATCGGGGCGATTCCAGCCGCGGTTCCGGCTTGGCCAACGTGACCTATGCCGGGCGCGCGGGTGCGCCCAGTTTCGACTACACCCTCACTGGCGTGGATGCACTGCGCACGCTTTCCGCCAACCCAGCCAACGCGGTGCGCACCGGCAGCTCGGCACTCATTGATTTCGGCGCTGGCATCGACAATGGCCTGTGCGACAACCGCACCGCCGGCAGCCGCACCTCCAGCGCCTGCAGCAACCACGCCATGGGCAAGGTCATCTATTCGCTGATCCGTTTCCCGCGCGCTGGTACCTACAACCTGGCGGTTGCCCACGATGATGCGGTGCAGGTGAATCTGTCCACGCAATACACCAACACCAGCTACCGCGCGGCGACCTATGACGTCGCGGTGGGTGCGCTGAGCAGCTATACCGGTGGCCAGGATGTGTTCCGCAGCATCGGCAGCTTCACCGCCGCAGTGGACAACAGCTGCGCCCTGATCCGCATGTACTGGGTCAATGCCGGCGGCCTCAACTTCAACCGCCTGCGCTGGCAGCATGCCGACATCAATGGCGGGGTCGAGCAGATCATCCCGGCCGCACAGTTCCGCAACCCCTCCGATGAGGCCAGTTCGCTTGGCTGCCAGGGCTCGGTGGTGTTCCCGGTGCCGGCGATCATGATCAACAAGAACGTGGCCGGGCGGATTGCCGCCCAGGACCAGTTCACCGTCGCCATCGTCCAGGGCAGCACCGTGCTGCGCTCGGCCACCACCAGCGGCAGCGGTGTGGGCCAGCAGGCCAGCACCGGCGCGATCCAGGTCAACACCGGCACGCATACCCTGCGTGATGCGATGGCGGCAGGCAGCCTGGCGGCCATCGCCGACTACAACAAGAGCATCAGCTGCAGCGCCTACCGGGTGACCGATGGCTCCGAGCCGGCGGTCACCGTCACCGGTAGCGGCCCGGACTGGAGCCTCGCTGTTGCTGCCAATACGCAGTACACCTGCACCATCACCAATACCGCGCGGCCGTCGCTTACCACCCGCAAGATCAGCGAAGGTGCCACCGGTGCCTTCAGTTTCAGTGGCAGCAATGGCGTCGGCGCCCACAGCATCACCACCACCAGCATCGGCCAGGCGGTCAGTGGCAAGCCGCAGGTGTTCGCCAGCTTGAACACGGCCACCACCCTTAGCGAAGCCCCGACCCCGGGCTTCAGCCTCAGCGCAGTGCAATGCAGCGGCTTGCCCGCTGGCGTCAATGCCACGGTTGACCTGGCCAATCGCCGCGTCACCCTGCCTGCCGCCGCGGCGGTGCAGGGCGCCAATGTCGTCTGCACCTTCACCAACAAGGCCGGCGCCGAGCTGTCGATCAGCAAGAGCAATGACGTCAACAGCCTGGTTGCCGGCGCGACCACGCAGTACACGGTGGTTGCCCGCAACGGCGGGCCGGCCGCCGCCGATGGCGCCGTGCTGCGTGATACCCCCGTCACCGGTTTGAAGAACTGCGCGGTAAGCGCATGTGACGCGCTCAACGGCGCCAGCTGCCCGGCCACGCCTGCCGACCTGCTCACACCGGCCGGCGCAGCAGTCGCGAGCTTCCCGCTGAGCGGGCAGGTAACACTTACCGTGCAGTGCGAGGTGGAATAAGCGCTGCGTCAGCGCAGGTGCGGAGCTTATCCACAACCTGTTGTGGATAAGCGTTCGGGCATTGCCGTTGCGGCAGCGCAGGTCTGTGTCGTCCGTCACTGGCTGTGATCGGGCGACCGGCTGTAAGGTCGGATTTTCCCGAATTCGGTGAGGCTCCATGACCCTGCGTCCCCTGTCCGTATTGGTATCCCTGTCCCTGTGCTTTCCGTTGGCAGCCTCGGCGGTGGAGTTCAGCCAGGCCGAGTTGAGCAAGGCGACGGCTCTGCAGCAGAAACTGCTGACCCTGGATACCCACCTGGACACACCGGCCAATTTCCCCCGCGCCGACTTCGACATCATGCAGCGGCATGACCACAACGCGCTGTCGCAGGTGGATTACCCGCGCATGGTGGAAGGGGCACTGGACGGTGGTTTCTTCGCCATCTACACCCATCAGGGCGACCGCAGCCCGGCCGCGCATATCAATGAGCGCGACCACGGCCTGCAGCGCATGCAGGAAATCCACGAAATGCTGGCCGCCAACCCGGACAAGTTCCAGCTGGCACTGAGCGCCGACGATGCCGCCCGCATCAAGGCCGCCGGCAAGCGTGTGGTCTATATCAGCATGGAGAACGGCAGCCCGCTGGTCGCCGACCCGACCCTGCTGAGTTACTACTACAAGGCCGGCCTGCGACTGATGTCGACCGTGCATTTCGCCAACAACGAATTCGCCGACTCGGCCACCGACCCCAAGGGCGCCGAATGGAAGGGCCTGAGCCCGGCCGGCAAATCGCTGGTCAACGAGGCGGTGAAGCTGGGCATCGTGATCGACCAGTCGCACGCCTCCGATGCGGTGTTCGACAACCTGATTGAAATGATGCCGGTGCCCTTCATCCTGTCGCACAGCTCGGCCAAGGCGGTGTACAACCACCCGCGCAACCTGGACGACGCGCGCCTGCGCCAGTTGGCGGCCAAGGGCGGCGTGATCCAGGCCAACGCCTATGGCGGCTATCTGGTCGACGAAACCAAGAGCGCCGAACGCAAGCAGGCCGAAGACGCGTTGGAGAAGCGCCTCGGCGGCTGGGACAACATGACCATGGCCAAGGGCGTCGAGTTGAACAAGGCGCTGGCCGAACTCGACCAGAAGTACCCAGGCCCCAAGGCCACGCTGGATGATTTCTTCCAGCACTTCGGCCACCTGCTCGACGTGGTCGGCCCGGAGCATGTCGGCATCGGCATGGATTGGGACGGTGGCGGCGGCGTGACCGGCATGGAAGACGCCGCCGACCTGCCCAAGATCACCGCGTGGATGCAGCGCCGTGGCTTGAGCGATGCGCAGATCGCCAATATCTGGAGCGGCAACGTGCTGCGGGTGATGCGCCAGGCGCAGGACTACGCGGCGGCGCAGAAGAAGTCGTAATCGCGCGCTGTTGGAGGCGTGCAATGACAAAGCGGGCTCAGGCCCGCTTTGTTTTTATCCACAAACTGCTGGGGATAAGTGGGTTATCCACAGGTGGAGTTGAGCTTTGAGGCTTCCAGGCTTCAAGGCTTCAAGGCTTCAAGGCTTCAAGGCTTCAAGGCTTCCAGGCTTCAAGGCTTCAAGGCTTCAAGGCAGAAGCACCCCTCCCCAACCCTCCCCTTGCCTGCGGCAAAGGGAGGGGGCAGAGCGCCACCCCCTCCCTTGCGCGTAGCGCAGGGGAGGGCTGGGGAGGGGTGCTCTTCAAGCAGAACCAACAAACCCCTACAAACAAAAAGCGGGCCGAAGCCCGCTTTTCGCTTTATCCACAACAGCCTGTGGATTACTTGCTACGCCCCAGCACCGCATTGCGGCGGCTGTACAGGGCATAGACCAGCAAACCAAACACATTCCACGCCAGGAACCACAGCTGGGTGCGCATTGGCAGGCTGATGAACAGATAGATGCAGCCGCCGATGGCCAGCGGACCCACCACCCACGCCAGCGGCGTGCGGAAGGTACGCGGACGGTTCGGCTCACGCTTGCGCAGCACCAGCAGGCACAGGCCCACCGCGGTGAACGCGGCCAGCGTGCCGGCATTGGCCAGCGCGGCGATTTCATCCAGGCGTGCCACACCAGCCAGTGCTGCCACCAGCACCGCGGTGAACAGAGTGATGGTCACCGGCGTGCCGGTACGCTGGTTGACCTTGGACAGGCTGCGCGGCAGCAGGCCATCACGCGACATCACGAAGAAGATGCGGCTCTGGCCGTAGAAGAAGGCCAGCAACACGGTCGGCAGGGCGATGATGGCGACAATGCCGATCACCAGCGCAGCGGTGCCGTGGCCGAGTTCGCGCATGATCAACGCCAGCGGCTCGGCGCTCTTGCCGAACACCGTGTAGCTCATCGCGCCTACCGCAGCCAAGGCCACCAGCAGGTAGATGATGGTGCAGCCGACCATCGAACCGATGATGCCGATCGACAGGTCGCGCTTGGGGTTCTTGGTTTCTTCGGCGGCGGTGGAGATCGCATCGAAACCATAGAAGGCGAAGAAGATGATCGCCGCCGCTGCCATCACGCCGCGTTCCACACCGTCCGGGCCCAGCGACTTGGGGAAGCCATAGGGCATGAACGGCTGCAGGTTGGCCGTGTCGAAGGCCGGCAGCGCCACTGCCACGAATACCGCCAGCGCGATCAGCTTGAACACCACCAGCACTGCGTTGAGCGTTGCGCTTTCCTTGGTGCCCACCATCAACATGCCGGCGACCAGGAAGGTGATGACGATGGCCGGCACATTCAGGAAACCACCTTCCACATGCGGGCCGGCGGCCAGTGCCTGCGGCAGGGCCACGTTCCAGCCGAACGAGGTGTGCAGCCACTCCAGGAAGCCGACGAAGTAGCCGGACCAGCCGACCGCCACCGTGCTGACCACCAGCGAGTACTCCAGGATCAGGCTCCAGCCCACCACCCAGGCGATGGTCTCGCCCAACGCGCTGTAGCTGTAGGTATAGGCACTGCCGGCGGCCGGCATCATCGTCGACAGCTCGGCATAGGCCAGCGCCGCACAGGCGCAGATGGTGCCGGCAATGATGAAGGACAGCAGCACCGCAGGGCCGGCCTTGTCCGCACCCACGCCGATCAGCGTGTAGATGCCGGTGCCGACGATGGCACCAATGCCCAGGGCGACCAGATGGGGCCAACTCAGCGAGGGAATAAGCCGGCGGCCTTCTTCGTGTTCGGTGAGTTGGTCGATGGGCTTGCGCCGGAGCCAGGACTGCATGCGGACCTCACGGTTCGTGGTGGTTCGGGGAAGCGGCCGAGTTTGGCTTAACGCAGTGCAGCAAAGCTAGAAAAACCCGCCATTTGGCGCGCTTTTACCGAGTACAGATGGCAACGCGCCGAATTCGGCATAAAAACCATCGGTGCAAGCCGGGCAGCGGTCCGGATGATCGAGCTTACGCCGCTGTGGCAGCTGAACAGTGCCGGCTTTGCAACGGCATCACTCGGCAATGCCAAGCCGCAGCCCGAACACCACCAGGCAGACGCCGACGCCGCGGCGTAGCCACACGCCAACGCGCGGGTAGCCGGCCAGACGCCGGGCGATGAACTGGCCGCCGAAGATCAGCACCGAGCACCAACCGACGCTGAGAATCGCGATCAGCACCGCCATCGTTGCCAGCGTCAGCGCGCCGCGCTGCCGTACCGGATCAATGAATAGCGGGAAGAACGCCATGTAGAACAGGATCGCCTTGGGGTTGAGCAGGCCCACCAGCAGCGCCTGGCGGAACCAGCGCCGGCCGTGCTGCAGCGCCGGGCTGTCACCAGCGACAGCGGCCGCCGGCTCACGCAGCAGGTTGATGCCAACCCAGATCAGATAGGCGGCACCCACAAAGCGCAGCCCGGCGAACAACACCGGATGCGCCTGCAACAGCGCGGCCACGCCGGTGGCAGCGATGGCGATCAGGATCTGGTCGCCAAGCATCAGCCCGGCCAGGGTGGCGTAGCCGGCACGCACGCCACCGCGCGCGGTGGCGGTGAGCAGGGTGAAGGTGCCCGGGCCGGGCAACATCAGGAACAGGATGACGGCTACCACGAAGGTGCCCAGGTCGTTGATGCCCATCCACGGCATGGCGGTTCTCCGTGGGGGTCAGGGCGCGCGCTGTGCGGCGATGCGTTGTGTCACCGCGTCGATCAGCGCCGGCAGGTCATCAAAGCGCGGCACGCCGTAGCGGTCACCGGTGATGTCCAGGTTGCCCTTGCGCCAGTAACCGGCGGGCGCGGCCACCAGCAACTTGCCCGAGCGTGCATACAGGCCGAATTCGAGCAGAGTGATCGGGCTCTGCGTGCCCGGCGCGAAATACATCAGCACGATGTCGGCCTGCTCCAGCGCAGCCAGTTCCCATTCCACCTGACGGCGGAACTCGGGCTCGTCGGCCTCGGCGCGCCAGGCTGGATTCCAGTCGGCGCGGCGCGGGTTGAGCATCAACACGCCTTGGTCGGCCAATGCCGCCTGCACCTGCTGCTGCCAGTCGCCGGCCTTGCCCATCTCGATGCTGCCGGCCAGGAACACCTTGGGCCGCGCATCGTTGGTGGGCAGGGCGTGGGGCGAGGTGATGGTCTGCGAGTCGGCGGCGCGGGCTGCCATCGGCAACAGGCACAACAGGCTCGACAACAGCAGGGACAGAGACTTCATGTCGGGGGTGCAGCAGGTGGGGGTGCCTATGATCGCAGATGCGCGCCGAGGGAAGTTTTCGCCACCAGCCGACAAGCTGCCGGATCAGCTTCTGAGACGGGCAGGGCTACACTTCTCCCCATGCAAACTGAAACCCTGATCCTTGGCGGCCTGCTGGTCGCCGTCCTCGTGCTGCAGCTGTTGCTGTTGCTGCGCCGTAATGACACGTCCACGTTGGAAAATGCCCTGCGCGAAGAACAACGCAGCGGCCGTGGCGAGCTGCGCGAGCAACTGGAAACCATGGCGCGGCAGCAGGACATCCGCAGCGATGGCTTCGGCCGCAACCTCAGCGACCTGTCCACCCGCACCGACCAGCGCCTGGACCTGCTGCGCGACAGCCTCAACGACGACGCCCGCAAGGGCCGCGAGGAAACCGCCAACGCCCAGCAGTTGCTTGCGCAGTTGCTGGGCACGCGGCTGCAGGATGTGCGCGGCCAGCTCGACGTGTTCGGCCAGCAGCAGGAAGCGCGCATGGAAGCCTTCGCGCGGCAGCTGGCCGGCCTGCAGCAGAGCCTGGTGGAGGAAACCCGCAAGGGCCGCGAAGAGGGCGCACAGGTACAGCTGCGCTTTGGCGAAACCCTCAACCAGAAACTGGGGGAGCTGACACAGCGCAATGAGCAGCGCATCACCGAGATGCGGCAGACCCTGGAAGCGCGCCTGAAGGACCTGCAGGGCGACAACGCCGCCAAGCTCGAACTGATGCGGCAGACCGTGGACGAGAAGCTGCAGAGCACGCTCAATACGCGCCTGGACTCCTCGTTCAAGCTGGTCTCCGAGCGTTTGGAGCAGGTGCAGCGCGGGCTGGGTGAAATGCAGCAGCTGGCCACCGGCGTGGGCGATCTCAAGCGCGTGCTGAGCAACGTCAAGAACCGTGGCGGCTGGGGCGAAGTGCAGCTGGACAACATCCTTGAGCAGACGCTCACTGCCGAGCAGTACGCACGTGGCGTCAAGCTGCGCGCCGACAGCGGCGAGATGGTGGATTTTGCCGTGCGCCTACCCGGCCGCAGCGATGCCGGTACGCCGGTGTGGCTGCCGATCGATTCCAAGTTCCCGCGCGAGGATTACGAACGCCTGCTCGATGCGCAGGAAGCCGGCGACGTGGATGCGGTACGCAACTGCGGCAACCAGCTGGAACGGGCGATCCGCATCCAGGCCAA
Source organism: Stenotrophomonas terrae (assembly GCF_039674165.1). Taxonomy (GTDB): domain Bacteria; phylum Pseudomonadota; class Gammaproteobacteria; order Xanthomonadales; family Xanthomonadaceae; genus Stenotrophomonas; species Stenotrophomonas terrae_A. The sequence continues at coordinate 38,280 of NZ_JBDJMY010000005.1, read as the reverse complement.
GTCGATCAGCGAGAAGTACATCGTGCCGCCGCACAGCACCGACTTCGCGGTGATGTTCCTGCCGACCGAAGGCTTGTATGCCGAAGTGATCCGCCGCGCCGGCCTGGTGGATGCCTTGCAGCGCGAGCACCGGGTGGTGATCGCCGGCCCGACCACGGTGACCGCGTTGTTGAACAGTCTGCAGATGGGCTTCCGCACCCTTGCCATCGAGCAGCGTTCCTCGGAAGTGTGGAGCCTGCTGGGCGCGGTCAAGAGCGAGTTCGGCAAGTTCGCCGGCATCCTTGAGAAGGCCGAGAAGCAGATCAATACCGTCGGCAAGAGCCTGGGCGACGCCAGCCGCAAGACCCGCACCATCGAGCGTAAGCTGCGCGGCGTGGAGTCGCTGTCCAGCGACGCCTCGCAGGCAATGCTGGGCACCGACGACGAAGCCGACGAAGCAGAAGACGAAAGCCCCACAGCGTAGTGCCGAGCCATGCTCGGCAGAGGTTCTACCAGCAATCCCGATGTAGTGCCGAGCCATGCTCGGCTCTCTCCCTTTCGCATCGCGAAGGGGAGGGTTGGGGAGGGGTTGGCTTTTCGCAGGCCAATGCAGCACTGGCTTCGCGGCTCACGCCGCTCCCACAAAATGCCAGCAACACCCATGTAGTGCCGAGCCATGCTAGGCAGGAGCTCCACCAGCAATCCCACTGTAGTGCAGAGCCATGCTCGGCAGAGGCTCTACCGGTAACGCTCCAGCCGAGCATGGCTCGGCTCTACAGGTAATGCAGTAGCCAAGCCTGGTTCGGCACCACTACAGAACCCAGTGTTACAACCTGATGGTCGTGCCAGCGCCACGGCCGCCGTTTATGCTTGGGCTTTCCAACCCCCCAAGCAGGCAACCGCATGACCGCTTCTGTTTACGACATCGCGCTGACCACCATCGACGGCGCGCCGGCAGCGTTGGCCGACTACCGCGGCAAGGTGCTGCTGGTGGTGAACACCGCCTCCAAGTGCGGTCTCACCCCGCAGTACGAAGGCCTGGAAAAGCTGTACCGCGAAAAGAAGGACGCCGGCCTGGAAGTGCTGGGTTTCCCGGCCAACAACTTCAATGGCCAGGAGCCGGGCAGCGAGGACGAGATCAAGCAGTTCTGCGCATTGACCTATGACGTCAGCTTCCCGATGTTCTCCAAGATCAGCGTTGCCGGTGACGACATCCACCCGCTGTACCAGCAGCTGACCGCCGCCCAGCCGGCCGCCATCGGCGAAGGCCCGATGCGCGAGAAGCTGGTCGGCTTCGGCATCGAGGCCAACCCGGCCCCGGCCGTGCTGTGGAACTTCGAGAAGTTCCTGATCGGCAAGGACGGCACCGTCGTCGCTCGCTTCGCCCCGGACACCAGCGCCGATGACGAAGGCCTGCGCAAGGCAGTGGACGCAGCGCTGGCAGCGTAAAGCAGCCACAGTTGTGTTCTTGTGGGAGCGGCATCAGCCGCGAAGCTGACATTGCATGGCAACCGCATCCAACCGCGATCTGTTGACCAGCCAGCTTCGCGGTTGACACCGCTCCCACAAAAAAGAAGCAAACAAAAAGCCCGGGTTTCCCCGGGCTTTTTGTATGTCGCTGGAGACTAACCAGCAACAACCAGGATCAGTCGCCCCAGTTCGGCATCGGCATCGCGTCGACCGGAATCGTGGGCTGGTCGTCGTCGTCGCGCTTGCCGCCATGGCGCAGATCCTTCTCGATCTGGTAGGTGCGGCGCTGCAGCCAGGCATCGCGGGTCAATGCGTACTCGTCCACCGCAGTGTCACGCAGCGAATCCACGGCCATCAGCTGTGCGCGCATGTCCACCAGCTGCAGGCCCTGCAGGCCGATACGGACCTTGTCCATCTCGATCTGACGCATCGGCGACAGCGGAATGTCACCGGCCAGGCCGAACACATCACGCACGGTGCGCGGGCCAAAGAAAGGCAGCTCCACATAGCGTGAGCCGCGCCAGCCCCACGCACCCAGCGTCTGACCGAAATCTTCGCTGCGCTTGGGCACCATCGCCTTGCTGGCCGGGTCGAACAAGCCACCAATGCCGAAGGTGGAGTTCATCAGGAAGCGGCCCAGCGTGTCCCAGGCATCATCGGCATGGCCCTGCAGCACCTGGTTGACCATGGTCAACGGCGAGCGCAGGTTGCTGAAGAAGTTGCTCACGCCGGTACGTGCGAACTGCGGCACCACGTTGACATAGGCGGTGGCCAGCGGGCGCGCGACCGTGCGGTCAACCGCGTTGTTGAAGCGGTGCACGCCGCGGTTGTACTTCTCCCACGGGTCGTAGGTCATGCTGGCGGCGGCCGCGCCGTTCTGGCCTTCGCTGCCCGGTGCCGGACCGCCGTACAACGCAGCGAAGTCGTCTTCGGCACCGGTCGGTGCGGTGGCATCGCTGGCACCGGCAGCTGCATTGTCCTGCTGCGTAGCGCCGCTGTTGCTGGCCGTGTCCTGCATCGGAGCGGGCGCCGCTGCAGCGGTGTCCGCGGCCGGCTCGGTGGCCGCCGGTGCAACCAGCGTGGTGGCCGGCATGGCATCGCGCGCCGGCTTGCCGGCACAGGCCGCAAGCAGGGCCACGACGAGCAGAAGGAGAAGGGTGCGGAAAAGTTTCATGTCAGCTTCCTGCCGAGGAGGCGTTGAAATCGAGGGACGGCGACAGCCGGTAGGCCGCACACAATTCGTCCAGTCCAGCCGGCGCACCACTGACGTTGCCGCCAGCTTGCGCGCGCAGCCGTGCAGCGAGCTCACTCAACAAGGCCAGACCGGCACTGTCGATGCGCTCCACTGCCTGCAGATCGAGCTGGCGTACGGGGCCAAGCCCGCGCGCCAGCTGCGGCCACAGTGCAACCACCGCCGCGCGGTCGATCACCCCTGCCAAAAGCAGGGTGTCGCCCTCGGTGCGGAAGGTCGCGTTACTTGCCACGGGGAGCCGGGCCGGCGTTGGCCTGCATGCTGCCGCTGCGCAGTTCGGTGGCCACCTGCTTGATCGACTTCTGCCGCAGCGGTGCATCGAACTGGTTCTTGAAGGTCTGCACGTAGGAGATGCCTTCGATCATCACGTCGAAGATCTTCCACTGGCCATCGACGTTGCGCATCAGGTACTCGACCGGGGTTGGCTCGCTGCCGGCGCGCACCAGCTCGGTGGACACCTTGACGCCGCGATTGCCCGGCAGCGGCTGCTCGCTCTTGTAGCGGAAGCTGGGCTTGCCCTGGATGTCGAGCAGGGCCGAGCCGTAGCGCGACATCAGGTTGTCGGCCATGGCATCGGCGAACAGCTTGATGTCGGCATCGGCGGCGCCGCGGCCGTGCACGCCCAGCACCAGGCGGGCGGCGTAGTCGCGATCGAAGGCGCGGCTCAGCTCACCATCGATGTAGCTGCGCAGCGTTGCCGGGTTGGCGCGGAACTCGGCGCGACGGGTCTGCAGGGCGTTGATGATGCGGGTGCTGGAATCCAGCACGGTGCGGGCGGCGGCCGAAGGCTGCGCGGCGGTTGCGGCCGGGCGCGCCTGCGCCAGCGTGACCGACGGCGCGGTGGCCAGCAGGGCCGCAGCAAGCACGGCGGTAAGCAGTTTCACTTTCATGGTTGCGGTTCCGTTGCGGGCGCGTCTGCGCCGTGGGTGTCGTTGGCAGCAGCGCCGGTATTGCCGCCACCGCTGAACATGTATTTGCCTACCAGCTGCAGCAGGTCCACCGCCGGCTGGGTGAAGACGATTTCATCGCCGGACTTCAATACGTCCGGATCGCCGCCCGGCTGCAGGCCGATGTAGCTCTCGCCCAGCAGCCCGCTGGTGTAGATGCCGGCGGAGGTGTCGGCCGGCAGGTCCTTGAACTTGCTGTCCAACGCCAGGGTCACGATGGAATCGTATTTAGTCGGGTCGAGCTGAATGTCAGCTACTTGGCCGATGGTCACACCGCCAACCTTCACTGGCGCCTGCTTGCGCAGCTGCCCGATCTGGCTGAAGCGTGCCTTCAATTCATAGTCGCCACCGCCCATGCCGAAGCGCTGGTTGGTGGAGGCCACGGCCAGCACCAGCAACGAAGCCAGGGCCAGCAGCAGGAAGGCGCCGACGGAAAATTCGAGTCTGGGTCCACGGATGGCCATGTTGTGTCTCACTCCTGATCCAGCTGTTGCTTCGCAGTGCGAAGCGGATTGTTCGGGTTTTTATTGACTTCCCGCACACGGATGCGCGGGCTTGTGCGGTTGACCCGCATCATTGGAACAGCAGTGCCGACAACACGAAGTTGAACATCAGCACCAGCAACGAGGCGTTTACAACGGCGCGGGTGGTGGCCACCGAGGTGCCTTCGATGGTCGGCTCGGCATGGAAGCCGACATACGCGGCAACCAGCGCCGCAGTACCGCCGAAGATCGCCGACTTGAGCAGGGCCACCGCAAAGTCGTCCCAGAAATCGACGCTGCCACGCAGCCCCGACCAGAACGTGCCGTTGTCCTGGCCCAGGATGTGTACCGCTTCGAAGTAACCACCGGCGATGGCCAGCGAGCAGAAGATGCCGGTCAGCAACGGCACGGTCAGCACCGCCGCCCAGAAGCGCGGCGCCACCGCCTTGGCGATCGGATCGATGGCCATCAGCTCCAGCGCCTTGATCTGGTCGGTGGCACGCATCAGCCCCAGTTCGGCGGCGATCGAGCTGCCGGCGCGGCCGATGAACAGCAGCGCGGTCAGCACCGGTGCCAGTTCGCGGTACAGCGACAGCCCGAGCAGGGTGGACAGCGCATCGGACGCACCAAAGGTGGTCAGCGTGCGGTAGCCCTGCAGGGTGAGCACCAGGCCGACAAACGCGCCGCCAACGGCAATGATCGGCAGCGAACGCGCACCGATCTTGTAGATCTCGCGGGTCAGTTCGGCCAGGAAGTCGCGGGTCGGTACCGAGCCACGCAGTACGGTCAACGAGAACAGCCCGGCACGGCCCAGCGAGCGGATGGAAGAGGTGAAGGGCATCAGCTGGCGTCCCTTGAGCTACTGAAGGTGCTGGACGACAAGCCCTTCTCCCGTTTAGGGGAGAAGGTGCCCGAAGGGCGGATGAGGGCAGCTTTGGCAACACCAGCTTCAAAAGCGCCTTCAAAAGCGCCCTCACCCCAGCCCTCTCCCGCTTCGCAGGAGAGGGGGCCAAAAGCGGACTTCGCGTGCAGTGTCACCATCACGCCTTCTCCAAACCGTAGCTGCGCGTGGGCGCGTCAAACGGGATCGGGCCGTCCGGCTCGCCGTGCAGGAACTGCCGCACCAGCGGGTCGGTCGTGGCCTGCAGCGCATCCGGCGTACCGGAGAACACGATGCCGCCATTGGCGATCACCACCGCCTGATCGCAGATCGGCAGGGTTTCATGCACATGGTGGCTGACGATGATGCTGGTCAGGCCCAGGCTGTCATTCAAGCGCTGGATCAGGCTCATGATCACGCCCGAGGCGATCGGGTCCAGCCCGGTCAGCGGCTCGTCGTAGATCATCAGCGGCGGGTCCAGCGCCAAGGCGCGGGCCAAGGCCACACGCCGCGCCATGCCGCCGGACAGCTCGCGCGGCCAGGCATCGGCAGCGGCCAGCAGGCCAACCGCGTGCAGCTTCATCTGTACCAGGCGCTGCAGCACCGGCTCGGGCAGCTTGGTATGTGCCCGCAGCGGCAGCGCCACGTTGTCGGCCACGCTCAGGTCGGTCAGCAGACCGTTGCCCTGCAGCAGCACGCCGACGTTCTTGCGCATCTCCAGCAGGTCACGGTTGCCGTGCGGGATATCCCGACCGAACAACTGCACGGTGCCGGACACCGGCCGCAGCTCACCGGTCAGCGCCGCCAACATGGTTGACTTGCCACTGCCCGACGGACCCAGCACAGCGGTGATGCTGCCTTGCGGTACCTGCAGCGAAACGTCGCGCAGAATGGTGCGTCCGCCGCGATCGATTCGCACGTTGGACAACTGCACCAAGGGAGTCCGAGCTGAGGGCATGGTGGCCTTTAACGGAAAACCAACGTTCTAGGATTGCCAGCTGCGCCTGAACATAAGCGTACTGGACCGTGCAGTATTGTCGCATCCCAAGTGCCTCCCGGCATGCGCTGCAGGTCGGTATTGGTGGCAACACACTGTCTCCCCAGTGGCCGAATCGGCGTCCGGGGCCTGTGTGCACAAGCCGTGGCGGGTACAGCCTGCCCGGTTCCCGGCGGCGAGCCCCCGCTCAATGACGGGAACCGCCCAGGCTGCAGGACCAGGCCACTTCCAGACACATCCCATTCTTGATCAAGCGTCAGGGGACTAAGGTCCAGCCCGAGTGCAATCACTGCGACGGCCATGGAGGGGCCGAGCACGATGGCAAGGACGCTGATCGTAGTGGGCGATGCCCCAATGCCTGGAACATAGGTCTTGAAGTTCAGGAATTTTTGAGCCGGAGAATCGGCCGGGAGGTCATGTGCGTCGTCTCTTGTTGATCCTGATTCTATTGTTGCCCTTGTCCGCGCATAGCGGGGAAACTGCTTCCACGATTGAGCTGCGTGCTCGTTGCCTTGACGGCAATCCCTGTCGCTTCATCGACGAGATGATCCACGTGGAATTGGAACTACTCAACGCAGGCGAGCAGCCTGTGTCGTTGCCAATTGAGTACTACCGGAGGCGAGGGCCAAAGGTGATTCTTATTGATAATCACTCGGGAAAGGAGAGCCGATTGTGCATGGGACCACCCAGTTCAACTTTGGCCAAACAGGTGCAAGTTCTCTCTCCTGGTGAAGCGGTTCGAATCCCTTGGTTGGCAGCGCCAGATTCGATAAACCGATTTGCCGTGAAGCCAGTGGATCTGACGGTTCGATTTTCTTTCAATCTGACTCCGACGCTCCGGATGCGGTATCTATAGCGACGACGCTGCAGGTTGTGGAGGCCAGGTAACGTCATCAAATTGATCTCTTCGATCGAAGTAAAGGGTTGATGGACGGCGTCATCCGCGGAGTGGAGTTTTGAACCTGACGTGCCATTTGAGTCTTGGTTTTTCATCAGAAGATTGATGTTTGATCACTGCGCCGCGCCTGCTGGACATTGGTTGAACCGGCAAGCCACTGCGGCAGCTTGCCGTCAGACATAGCTGCCAAGCGCCGCAACCCAGCCGCTCATCCACCACATACCCCGCGGATCACTCGTCGAACCCATCGCACTGCGGCAAGATGGCGCGATGAGCAATGCCCCCGATTTCCGCCTGTACCACTCCAATGCCCTGGACGTGTTGGCCCAGCTGTTGGCCCACGCGCTGCGTGAGCCGGCCCCCGGCCAGCCCTTGTTGGCCGCCGATATCGTGCTGATCCCGCAGGTGGCGATGCGGCGCTGGCTGCAGTCCACCCTGGCGGCCGAGTACGGGGTGTCGGCCAATCTCGAATTCCTGACGCCAGGCGAGTTTGTCGCCAAGGCGCTCAAGGCCAATGTGCCCGGCGAGCGCGATGACCTGGGCGCCACCGGCCTGCACTGGCGGCTGTATGGGGCGTTGACCGACAGCACGGTGATGCAGAAACCGGCGATGGGCGGGTTGCGTGCCTACCTGGACCGCGACGACCCGCTGCGGCCCTGGGCGCTGGCGGCCGAGCTGGGCGGGGTGTTCGAGAAATACCAGGCCTGGCGCCGTGATTGGCTGCTGCGTTGGGAGGACGGTGCCGAGCCGGACGACCCGCAGGCCATCCTGTGGCGGCATATCGCCGGCGGCCAGAACTACCGCGCGCGCCGCATCAACGACTACCTGGCCCGCTTCGAGGGCGAGCACCAGCCCTTGCCGCAGGGACTGCCGCAGCGGCTGTTCGCCTTCGCCACGCTCAATGTCTCGCCGGACGTACTGCGGGTGATCGCCACCCAGGCGCGGGTCGGCACGCTGCACTTCTATATGCCGACGCCGACCCGCTCCTACTGGGGCGACCTGCAGACCTTGAAGGAAAAGCTGCGCAGCGGGCTGGCCGAGCCGTTCGGCATCGAGGCCGGCGAGAACCCGCTGCTGCAGGCCTGGGGCGAGGCCGGCCGCGACTTCATGGCGGTGCTGGGCGATTACGAAGTGGTCCACCCCAGCGGCGAAATCGCCGCCTATGTCGATCCGGAAAGCATCCCGGTGCCGGGCCTGGATGCCGGCGGCCTGGGCGACAGCCTGCTGCATCGCCTGCAGGCCGACCTGTTCCATCGCCGCGCGCTGCCCTCGCCACCGCTGCTCGAAGCCTTGCGGCTGGACGACCCCAGCATCCAGATCCACGCCTGCCACACCCGCCTGCGCGAGATGCAGGTGCTGCACGAACAGCTGCGTGCGCTGCTGGAAGACCCGCGTTTCGATCCACCGCTGCAGCCGCGCGAAATCGCCGTGCTGGCGCCGGATATCGATCCCTACGTGCCGTATCTGGAATCGGTGTTTGGCGGCCGCGGCGGCAACGACGCGCATATTCCGTGGGCACTGGCCGATGCCAGCCCGCTGCAGGGCGAGCCGCTGGCCGAGGTTTTCGTGCAGCTGCTGGGCCTGCCGGTGTCGCGCTTCGGCCTCAATGAAATCCTCGATCTGCTGTCCAGCGCACCGCTGGCATCGGCCTCTGGCCTGGATGCGGCTGCCTTCGAGCGCCTGCACGCCTGGTTGCAGGCCGCCGGCGCGCGCTGGGGGCTGGATGCCAGGCACCGCCAGCAGCATCAGGCACCGGCCGACGATGCCTACACCTGGCAGTTCGCGCTGGACCGGCTGCTGCTCGGCCACGCCAGCGGCAGCGATGAGGACATCGGCGGTGTCGCCCCGTGGCCGGAACTGGAAGGCGGCGGCCTGGCCGCGCTGGATGCGCTGATCCGCCTGTTGCGGGTGCTGGCCCGTCACCAGAAGACCCTGGCCGAAGCCCTGAGTCCTAACCAATGGCGTGAGCGCCTGCTCGGCCTGTTGAATGCATTGCTGCCTGAAAACCCGAGCGAGCCGTCCGCCGTGCGCGCGCTGGACCGGCTGCGCAAACTGGTCAACGAGTTCGCCGAGGAAGCCAACAAGGCCGGCTTCGATGCGCCGGTGCCGGCCGAAGTGGTGCGTGCGCATTTCGCCTCGGTATTGTCCGAGGCCGATACCCGCGCGCCGCTGCTGACCGGCGGCATCAGTTTTGGCCGCATGGTGCCGATGCGCCTGCTGCCGTTCCGGGTGATCTGCGTGCTGGGTTTGAACGATGGCGATTTCCCGCGCCGCGACCCGGCCGCCGGCCTGAGCCGGCTTACCGCCGAACTCGGCACCGAGCGCCGCCGCTACGGCGATCGCTCGCTGCGCGAGGACGACCGCTTCCTGTTCCTGCAGCTGTTCGCTTCCGCCCAGGAAGTGTTCTACCTGAGCTATCTGGGCGCCGATGCCCGCGATGGCAGCGTGCGTGAGCCGTCGGTGCTGGTCAGCGAACTGGTCAATGCGGCGGCCGCCTATCAGCAGGATGCCGCTGCGGCCCGCAAGCAGCTGGTGGTGCGGCATCCGCTGCAGCCGTTCGCCCCGGCCGCGTTTGGTGGCGATGGCGAACCGCGGCGTTTCAGTTATCGGCGCCAGTGGCACCCGGCCGCCAGCGCGGTTGGCGGCAGTCGCCAGCGCCTGGCACCGTGGTTCGATGGGCCCTTGGATGCGCCGCTGCCCAGCGCGCTCAACGACGACAGCCTGTCGCTGGACGCACTGCGGCGCTTCATCAGCGACCCGGCCGGGCAGTTCCTCAGCCAGCGCCTGGGTTTGCGTCTGGCGGGCGAAATAGACGACAGCGAAGACATCGAGCCACTGCTGGTGCCCGGCGGTGGCCGCCTGCATTCCTCATTGCAGCAGCACGTGCTCAGTGCGCTGCTGCAGGGGCGCGAAGCCGGGCTGTACCAGCGCCTGCGTGCCCGCGCTTTGTTGCCTTCAGGTGCATTGGGACGGCAGCAGTTCGAACGCATGCTCAGCCGCATCCGCCCCTGTGCGGAGGCGTTTTCGCAGTGGTACGACGGGCAGCCGCTGGACTCGCAGCGCTACGAAGTTGAACTGGATGGCGTGCGCCTGCATGGGCGTGTCGATCAAATCCATCCACAGGGGCTGGTGCGCCTGCAGGCCGGTGCCGCAGGTGTGGCCTATGTGCTGCGCGGCGGCTTGGATTGGCTGTTGGCCAATGCGGCGGGAACACCGTCGGCGATGCTGCAGTTCCATGACAACGGGCAGGCCGGCTATGGCCCGCATCAGTTGCCGGCGCTGTCGCCTGAAACCGCGAAAACAGCCCTGAAAGCCTTGCTGCAGCTACGTTCCGAAGGCATGCAGCAACCGCTGCTGTTCGCCCCGTACACCGGCTGGGAGGTCTATAACGCAGCCGATGACAAACGTGAAAGCGCCGCCCAGGCACGCTGGTTCGGCAGCGAACACAGCTGGGGCGAGCGCAATGGCGAAGCTCTGCAACTGGCCTTGCGCGGCCGCGATCCGTTCGCTTCGCCGGCCACTACACACAGGTTTATCCACAACGCCTTGTTGATATTTACCGCCCTGCGCGAGGGCCGCGTATTGCCCGATTTCGACGAACAGGCCGATGCACTGAATGGAGCCGGCGCATGAGCACCGAAGCGCTGCAATCCGATCCCTATCTGCATCTGCCGCTGGATGGCCTGCGCCTGATCGAGGCCAGCGCCGGCACCGGCAAGACCTTCACCCTGGCCACGCTGTTCACCCGTCTGGTGGTGGAACAGGGCCTGCGCATGGGCCAGATCCTGGCGGTGACCTTTACCGATGCCGCCACCCAGGAGCTGCGCAAGCGCATCCGTGAGCGGCTGGAACTGGCCGCGCGCGTGGTCGACAGCACGGCTGCAGAAGACGACAGCCCGGAAACCACACTCACCCGCGCCATCCTGCAACGTCATCTGCAGCAGGGCACGGAAAGCGCCGCGCAGTTGGGCCGGCGCCTGCGTATTGCCGCCGAAGAAACCGACCTGGCTTCCATCTTCACCATCCACGGCTTCTGCACGCGGGTGCTGGGCGAATACGCGCTGGAGAGCGGCCACACCTTTGCCGCGCCCGAGCTGCTGGCCAATACCCGCGCGCTGCATGATGAGTTGGCTGCCGACCTGTGGCGCCTGCATGCAGGGCAGGGCGAGCATCTGGAGGCCTTGCTGGGTCTGTGGAAAAGTCCCGATGCCCTGGCCCGCGATCTGCCCGCGTTGGCTGCCGAGCTGCCGCTTTATCCACAGCCGCCGCAGCGCCTGATCGAAGACACGCGCCCCTTCCGCGACGGCGCCGCGCAGCGTCTTGCCGCCGCCTTTGAAGAACACGGCGAGAGCTACCTGCAGCAGCTGCGCGGCGCGCTTGATGGCGGCATCCTCAACAAGGCCAGCTACAAGCCCGACTGGATCGAGCCGCTGTTCCAGCAACTGCTGCAGTGGAGCCGCCATCCGGATCCGAGCGCCGAACTGGACGAGCGTCTGGAACGACTGACGCTGGAGGCACTGACCGCCAAGACCAACAAGGCCAAGGCCGGCAGCACCCCGCAATCACCGCTGCAGCCACTGATTGCCGACTACCTGCAGGCACTGGCGCAGGTCACGCAGTGGCAGCGCCAGCAATCCATCGTGCTGCTGCACCAGCTGCGCGACGAGGTCCGCCAGCGGCTGGCCAAGCTCAAGCAGCTGCGCCGCCAGCAGACCTATGACGACCTGATCGACAACGTCGCCAACGCCCTGCACGGTTCGCACGGCGCGCATCTGGCCGAACGCCTGCGCGCGCAGTACCGCTTTGCCCTGGTCGACGAATTCCAGGACACCGATCCGCGCCAGTGGGACATCTTCCGCCGCATCTTCGCTGCGGATGATGAGGCAGCCGCACTGTTCCTGATTGGCGACCCCAAGCAGGCCATCTACGGCTTCCGTGGTGGCGATGTGCATACCTATCTGCAGGCCAAGGCATTGGCCGAAGCCGCGCCGGCGCTGGATCGCAACTTCCGCTCGCGCCCGGGCGTGCTGCGTGCGATCCAGGCGCTGTACGACAACGCCGGCCCCGAAGCCTTCCTCGACGAACGCATCCAGTTCGAGCCGGTCCTGCCGGGCAGCAAGCGCAGCGACGCCGACTATCTGTTCGACGGCAAGCCCGCGCCCGCGCTGACCCTGCAGCTGATTGCCGGTGATGCCGATGGCAAACCGCTGAAGGCCGATGCCTCGCGCGATGCCGCCACCGCCGCTTGCGTTGCAGATATCCACAGGGTGCTCAGTGCCGCCCGCGAAGGCCGCGCGCTGGTCGATGGCAAACCGGTGCAACCGGGCGATATCGCCGTGCTGGTGCGCTCGCACAAGGAAGCCTCGCGCGTGCAGCAGGCCTTGGCGGCACTGGGCATCCCGGCGGTAGCCGCCGGCAAGCAGAGCCTGTTCGCCAGCGCCGAAGCCCACGAACTGCGCCTGCTGTTGCTGGCCCTGCTGCAACCGGCCGACGAAGGCCGCCTGCGCGCCGCGCTGGCCACCGTGCTGCTGGGCGAGAGCGCTGCCCGCATCGCCGCGATGGAATACGAAGGCGAACAACAGCGCCTGCACCAGGAACGCTTGTTGCAATGGCGCGAGCGCTGGCAGCGCGGCGGCGTGCTGGCCTTGTTGTCGGACCTGTGCGCCGAACAGGCCGAACGCCTGTTGCTGCTGATCGACGGCGAGCGCCGCCTGACCAACTACCTGCAGCTGGCCGAAACCCTGCAGGAAGCCAGCAATCGCAGCATCGGCCTGCACGGCCTGCTGGACTGGCTGCAGAGCCAGATCGCACACGCCGATGAAGGCGACGAAGCGCAGCTGCTGCGGCTGGAATCGGACGCGCGCCGCGTGCAGATCATCACCCTGCACAAGAGCAAGGGCCTGGAGTACCCGCTGGTCTACCTGCCCTTCGTCGGCATCGCCACCAATGCGCCTGACAGCAGCAACCACCGCACCGTGCACGACGGCGAACAACGCGTGCTGCACTGGAAGATCGACAAGGAAGACCCGGACTGGAAGGCCATCGGCCAGCAGGTCAACGCCGATGAAGAAGCCGAGACCGCGCGCCTGCTCTACGTCGGCCTGACCCGCGCCGAGCATGCCTTGTGGATAAGCGGTGGCGCTTTGACCGGCCTGGCCACCTCGCGGCTGGGGCCGATGCTGCAGGGCTTGCCGGCGCACGCCGACATCGAGGTGATCGAAGGCGACACCGGCCCGGCGCCGGCGCGGCTGCCACCCGAGCGTGAGCAGGCCCTGCCGCCGGTGCGCGACGTACGCCGCAGCGTGCCGCACGACTGGTGGGTGTACAGCTTCACCCAGCTGGCCCATGCCGAAGGCGGCCACGACACCGCCGCCGCATCCACCGAAGACAGCGGCGGTGCCGCCGACGAACCGGCGCAGGTCGATGTGGACGCGGAGCCGGCCAGCGAACCCAACGCCGCACAGCCGGAAGTGTTTGATCCGCGTTTTGCCGGCAGCCGTTTCGGCAACGTGCTGCATGCCGCGCTGGAAAACGTCGACTTCGGCGACTGGCGTGACTGGCAGCCCAGCGCGGTGGCACCGGAGGGGCAGGGCGAGATCATCGAAAAAGCCCTGCGTGCCGATGGCTATATCGACGAGGAGATCGCCGATGGCGTGGCGCTGCTGACCCAGCTGATCGGCCAGACCCTGACCGTCACCCTGCCCGAAGGCGGCGCCCTGCATTCGCTGGGCGAGGGCGAGCGCCGTGCCGAAATCGAGTTCCACTTCGCCATGCAGCCGACCACGGTGCCGGCACTGCTGCGCGTGCTGCATGCACACGGGGTTGTGCGCGGCCGCCACGGTTTTGGCCTGCGCCGCCAGCTGGAAGGGCTGATGACCGGCAAGATCGACCTTACCTACGTCCGCGACGGGCGTTGGTATGTGCTCGATTACAAATCCAACCGCCTGCCCGATTACGCCCCGGCGCAACTGGACGCGGCCATGCGCCATAGCGAATACGACCTGCAGGCGCTGATCTACACCGTGGCCCTGCACCGCTGGCTGCGCTTCCGCGTCGGTGCCGGTTACGACTATGCGCGTGACTTCGGTGGCATCCGTTATCTGTTCTGCCGTGGGCTGGATGCAACGCGTACGCAGTCACCGGGTCTGTACGCGCACAACTTCGCACCGGAGCTGGTGCACGCGGTGGATGAATTGTTTGCCGGTGGCCGCGGCGGCCATGCGGCCTTGTTGGCACGACTGGGAGGCGAGGCATGAGCCTGCTGGCCGCTTTGAACAAAGCCAGCGCATTGCGCGCGCTGGATCACGCGCTGGCGCAGAGCCTGCGCCGTTTGGACCCGGAAACGCCGGATGCGGTGCTGGCGGCGGCGGCCTTGGCGTCGCTGGCGGTATCGCAGGGCCACGCGGGCTTTGATCCGAGCCAGCCGCAGCGGCTGGTGGATGCTGGCGTGGAATGGCCGGCGGCCGAGGAGTGGATTGCGCAGCTGGCTGAGTCGAAGTGGATAGCCGGTGCTGTGGATAACAACGCGGAGTCGGAACAGGCGCCGCTGGTCTGGGAAAACGGATTGCTGTATCTGCGCCGCTATCGTGAGTATGAGCGCCGCTTGGCGGCGGGTCTGCAGCGGATCGGGCAGGCGCCGGTTGCTGGTGAGGATGTGGCTGGATTGGCCGAGGTGTTTGCGCGCTTGTTTCCAGGGCAGGCCGCGCCGCAAGACCCACAGACCTCAGTGCAGCCGGATCTCTTCCTTCTCCCGCCTGCGGGAGAAGGTGCCCGAAGGGCGGATGAGGGCAAGCCTTTAGACCACCAAGCAAGAGCCGCAGCCACCGCCCTGCGCCACAATCTGTTGCTGATCACCGGCGGCCCCGGCACCGGCAAAACCACCACCATCACCCGCCTGCTGGTGCTGCTGGCCGCACAGGCGCAGGCCACAAACCAGCCCGCGCCGCGCGTTGCCCTGGCCGCGCCTACCGGCCGCGCCGCCGAACGTATGGCCGAAAGCCTTCGCCACGCCCTGCAGAAGCTCTCGGCGGAAGGCATCGACAGCGCCCTGTGCGAGCAACTGCCCAGCACCGGCACCACCTTGCATCGCCTGCTCGGCGTGATCCCGGATTCCCCGCGCTTCCGTCACCACGCCGACAACCCATTGCCCTACGACGTCATCGTGGTCGACGAAGCCTCGATGATCGACCTGCCATTGATGACCAAGCTGGTCGAAGCAATCGCGCCGGGCACGCGCCTGGTGCTGCTCGGCGATCCCGACCAGCTGCCATCGGTGGAAGCGGGCGATGTACTCAGCGCCATCCTGCGCGCCGCCGGTGACGGCCAGCGCAGCAATGCGGCCGATGCAGAAGCGCTGCGTGCACTGCTGGGCGAACTGCCGGCAGCGGCGATTGAATCCAAGCCTTCCGACTTCGCCGGTGCCCGCGTGCAACTGCAGCGCGGCTACCGCCAGAGCGAAGCGCTGCAGCTGTCGCCGCTGGCCAAGGCAATGCGCGAAGGCGACGCCGTACAGACGCTGCAACTGCTGCGCGATGCGCAACTGTCCGGCGTGCATTTCCACGAAGGCGATATCGATCCCCTGCAGGCCTGGCGCGAGCCGCTGCAGCAGTACTGGCAGTCACTGGCCGATGCCGCCAGCCCGGCCGATGCGCTGGCGCTGGCCGGTCGCATGCGCCTGCTCACCGCGGTGCGCGAAGGCCCGCAAGGCGCGCGCGGGCTCAACGCCCGCATCGAAGACCTGTTGGCCGGCAACCGCGGCCGCGCGCTGGGCCCGGGCTGGTTCCACGGCCGGCTACTGATCATTGGCGAGAACAGTTATCGCCACCGCCTGTTCAACGGCGATGTCGGCATCTGTCTACGCGATGGCGACGGCCGCAGCATCAGCGCCTGGTTCCCGGGCGACGACCCGGCCAACCCGCGTGCCTTCCATCCGGCAGCCTTGCCGCTGCACGAGAGCGCGTTTGCGATGACCGTGCACAAGGCGCAGGGCTCGGAGTTCGACCAGGTCTGGCTGCAACTGCCACGCCGCGACAACCGCGTGCTCAGCCGCGAGCTGCTGTACACCGGCATTACCCGCGCCCGCAATGGACTGCATCTGGCCGGCAGCGCCGAGGTGATTGAAGCGGCGCTGGCCCGCCACGCCAGCCGTTGGTCGGGATTGGCGCAGCGGTTGGCGCCCGCTCTTTTGAAGTAGGCGAAGGTGGGCGATCAGTCCGCGCAAAAAGCACCCCTCCCCAACCCTCCCCTTGGCTGCGCCAAAGGGAGGGGGCGCAACGCTTGTCTCCCTCCCTTGCGCCGCAGGCGCAGCGGAGGGGTGCTCGTCTCCCTCCCTTTGGCGTAGCCAAGGGGAGGGTTGGGGAGGGGTGCTTCAAAGCCTTTGCTTTCCCCAACAGTCCCGCCTAAAAAAGACCCGACAAACGAACCCGCAAGGACGCCCATGAAAACCCTGGCAACCACCGCACTGCTGCTCCTGGCACTGACCGGCTGCAACAAGGACGCGCCCGCCACCGCCGCGCCTGAGCCCGCCCCGGCAACGGCCAGCAGCAGCGAGCAGGACATTGCTTCCGCCCGCGCTTTCCTCAGCCACATCTACGCCGGCTATCACCCCGACGCCGGGCTGGACGCCATCCTGCCGGACGATGAGGTCTACGCGCCGGCCCTGCTGGCCGCGATGCAGGCCAATAGCGACGCGTACGCCGGCGAAGTAGGCTATCTGGACGGCGATCCGCTCTGCGACTGCCAGGACACCGCACAGGACCTGCGCCAGCTCAGCTTCGATATCCAGCCCTTGGCAGACGGCCAACTCCGCGCCAGCACCCAGCTCGACGACCCCCAGCACCCGCTGCAACTGCAGTTGACCCTGCAGCGCCAAGGCAGCAGCTGGCGCGTGGCCGATATCGCCACTGCACGTGCCCCAAGCCTTATGCAGGCTCTGGAGCGTGATACCCAGGCTGCTGTGGGCAGAAAATAATGTCTGCTTTAGTTTTTGGGCGTGCTTGATCTTCTCGGTAATTTATAACGTGTGCTTTAGATTTTGATGCTGAGGCGACCCGCAAACGAAATTTCTAATGTTTGCGTTAGATTTCGCTTGAGCTATACGCTTTTATAGATCAATCTAAAGTCTGCGTTATATTTCAGAGGGCCAGCCCATGCAGGTGCAGATCGACCAAGCGTCAGACATCGGCCAATACGTTCGTGCTGTGCGCAAGGCGCAAGGCCTGCGCCAGGATGATCTGGCAGCAATGGCGGGCACCAGCCACGTGGTCCTGGGCAATGTGGAGCGCGGCAAGGACACCGTGCAGATCGGCCGGGTATTCGAAGTGCTGCGACAGCTGGGCATTCGCGTGCAGCTTGATCTGCCAGTGGACCTGCCGCCGCCGGAGCGCGGCTGATGGCGATCGAGGTCGAGCCGCGCCAGCTCGATGTGTGGCTGGAACAACAGCGCATCGGTGAGCTCTACGAGCAGGGCAACCTGTGGGCGTTGCACTACGATCCGGTCTGGCGCGACAACGGCTTTGACCTGTCGCCGGCTTTGCCGCGCAATGCGGGCGAGATCCAGGACGGTGGCAGCCAGCGTCCCGTGCAGTGGTTCTTCGACAACCTGTTGCCGGAAGAGGGCGGGCGCCAGTTGGTCGCCGCCGATGCCGGCATCAACGCGGCCGACGCATTCGGCCTGCTGCAGCGTTTTGGTCCGGAGTCGGCAGGCGCATTGACCTTGTTGTCGCCCGGGCAGCAGTTGCCGCCTCCCGAGTTGCGGCCGCTGTCCGATGCAGAGCTCTCCGCACGTATCCAGGCGCTGCCAAGGCAGCCGCTGTCGCACGGCGCGCCAAAGCGCATGTCGCTGGCCGGTGCACAGCACAAGTTGGCCGTGGTGTTCGACCAGAATCAGCTGTGGGAGCCGATCGGGCAGGCCGCTTCCACCCACATCCTCAAGCCAGACCACGAGCAGGTGGATGACTACCCGCACAGCGTGGTCAACGAGTGGTTCTGCATGCGCCTGGCTGCCGCTTGTGGCTTGCCGGTACCGGAGGTGCAGGTGCGGCGGGTGCCGGAGCCGGTCTATCTGGTGCGTCGCTTCGACCGTGAAGGTGAGGGACTGCAGGTGCGGCGTCGCTACGCCCTGGACGGTTGCCAGTTGCTGTCACTGGATGCCGTCTTCAAGTACCAACAGGCCAATAACATCGCGTTGCGACAGCTGTTGGACATCATCCGGACACCGGCGGTTACGCGCCTGGCACTGCTGCGCTGGCAGCTGTTCAACTTCTTTATTGGCAATGCCGACGCCCATCTGAAGAACCTCAGCTTTCTGTGGGGCGAGAAGGGCTGGGAGCTGGCGCCGCATTACGACCTGCTGAGCACTGCGGTCTATCGGGCACCGGATTGGGGTACGGAGAACCTGGTCTTCCCAATGGGCAATGTCACGCGCTTCGCCGATATAACCAAGGCAGAGGTGGGGGCGTTTGGTCAGAGCATCGGGATTCCGGTGGGGCTGGCCCTGCTGGAGTTGGACCGCTTGGCCAAAAACCTGTGGCGGGAAGCGCAGGCACTGCTGCAGGCATATGAGCAGGGCATTACCCATCAGGTAGATCCGGGTGAGGCGCGTCTATTGCGGCAAATCGTGTACGGCCCCATCACCGACGCGATTGCCTGGGCATCCAGATGGAGTCGTTCCTGAGTCGGCTCTTCATAAAACCAATAAAAACAAAGTTTTATGTATTTCTTGGGGGCGGGGGTACAACGCGATTTAGGGCCTCTCCATCCCCACTTCACCCCCGGCTGGTAGCATGTCTACCCCGTAATCCAAGCGCAGTTCTGTAATGGCCGATCCCAAGAACCCGTCCGTCACCCAAGCTCAGGCCGAAGACGCCGTGCGCACCCTGCTGCGCTGGGCTGGTGAAGATCCCACCCGTGAAGGCCTGCTCGACACCCCGCGCCGGGTAGCCGAGGCCTATGGCGACTGGTTCAAGGGCTATAACGACGACCCGCGCGAGTATCTGGCCCGTACCTTCGAGGAAGTGGCCGGCTACGACGAAATGATCGTGCTGCGCGACATCGAGTACGAAAGCCACTGCGAGCACCACATGGCGCCGATCATCGGCCGGGTGCATGTCGGCTACATCCCCAACGGTCGCGTGGTCGGCATCTCCAAGCTGGCACGTGTGGTCGAGGCCTATGCGCGTCGCTTCCAGGTGCAGGAAAAGATGACCGCGCAGATCGCCGATGTCATCCAGGACGTGCTGCAGCCGATGGGCGTGGGCATCGTGGTGGAAGGCGCGCATGAGTGCATGACCACCCGCGGCATCCACAAGCGTGGCGTCAGCATGGTCACCTCGCGCATGCGCGGCACCTTCCATGACGACGCGCGCACCCGCGCCGAGTTCCTGCGTTTCATCGAAGTCGGCCACGCCCGACGCTGAACCCAGGGAACGCGCGCGCTCGATGAAGTACCGCCAACGTATTGCCGGCTACCAGCGTCTGCGCGAGCAGCCGCTATGGAAACTGCTGGCCTCCGACCGCGCCCCGGTATTGGTGGGCCTGTTGCAGGGCCTGCTGCTGGAAGCCGACCGCCGCATTCCCGGCTCCATCCTCGCCGAGCGCCTGCAGCAGCAGCTGGACACGCTCAATGGCGAGGAGCTCGAGCGCGAACTGCCGCGTACCGCGCCGGCCTACATCGCCTACTGGCTGGCCCAGGGTTGGCTGGTGCGGCGCCTGCCTGAGGGCGCCACGGAAGAAGAGTACGAGCTGTCGCGGCAGGCGGTGCAGGCCATCCGTTTCATCGCCGGCATCGAGCACAACGCCAGCCTGGCCACCGAAAGCCGCCTGGCGATGGTGATGCAGCAGATCTCGCAGCTGGCACAGCAGACCGAGGCCGATCCGGAAGCACGCTTGGCCGCATTGAAGGCCGAGCGCGACCGCATCGATGCCGAGATCGCCCAGGTGTCCACCGGCAAGGTCAGCGCGCTGGATGGCAAGCGCGCGCTGGAACGCACCCGCGATGTGATCCGCCTGGCCGATGACCTGGCCGAGGACTTCCGCCGCGTGCGTGACGACTTTGAACAGCTCAACCGCCGCTTCCGCGAGCGCATCATCGATGACGAAGGCGCGCGTGGCGATGTGCTCGACCGCCTGTTCAACGGCGTCGATGTGATTGGCGAATCCGATGCCGGGCGCAGCTTCCAGGCGTTCTGGGACCTGTTGAACGACCCGCAACGCAGTGCCGAACTCGATGTCGCGCTGGACACCGTGCTCAACCGCGGCTTCACCCGCAAGCTGGACCGCAACGAGCGCAACTTCCTGCGCAACTTCACCAGCACGCTGCTCGAACGCGGCGGCCAGGTGCATGAGGTGATGCAGCACTTTGCCCGCAGCCTGCGTGGCTTCGTGCAGAGCCGCGGCTATCTGGAACAACGCCGGCTCAACCAGCTGCTCAAGCAGGCGCAGGGCCAGGCCTTGCTGCTGCGCGAAGAAGTGCGGCCCACCGCGCCCACCGGTTTCGTGTTGCCGCTGTCGTCGGCGCGCATCCGCTCGATCGGCCAATGGCGCCTGCACGACCCGCGCACGCACCAGGTCGATACCTCCATCTATTACGCCGAAGCTGCCGAGATCACTCTGGACAGCGTTGGTGATCTGGTCGCGCAGTCGGAAATCGACGTGCGCACCTTGAAAGACAATCTCTTCATGCTGCTGGGTTCACGCCCGCGCCTGAGCATCTCGCAGGTATTGCGCGAGCGGCCGGCGCGGCAGGGCCTGGGCAGCGTCATCGGCTACCTCTCCATCGGCACCCGCCATGGCAAGGTGATGACCGACCAACTGGAAACCGTGGAATGGACCGGCGGTGACGGCGTGGTGCGACGCGCCCGCGTACCGCTGATCTGGTTCCTCAAGGAAAGACGCGATGAACTGGTCTGAGACCGAAACCGAAAACGAGATCGAGGCAACGCCGGCACCGGCCGCACCGGTACTGAGCGGCGGCGCCTTGTTCGTTGGCGACAGTGGCCGCCTGCCGGTCGATGCACGGCGCGCGCTGTGCCTGTTGCTGGCCGGCCCCAGCGTCGATGCGCAGCGCCAACCGGCGCAATGGGCGGCCCTGCTGCGCAATGAAGACGAAGTACGCAGCCTGCTGTGCGAGCTGTTCCTGGAGCTGGTGCTGGACCGGGATGGCGGTATTGCCTTCACCCGTCAGTTCGACACTGCCGAACTGGACTCGCCCAACCTGCTGCGCGCCGCGCCGCTGACCTTCATCGAGTCGGTGCTGCTGTTGTTCCTGCGCCAGCAGCTGGCCGAAGCCGATACCCGCGGCGAACGCGCGGTGGTGGCCGAGTTCCAGCTGGTGGAGGCGATGAGCATCTACCAGAAGAACGTCTCCACCGACCAGGCCGGTTACGGCAAGCGCGTGGCCGCGGCCATCGCCAAGCTGCGCGAGAACCAGCTGCTGTCCAAGCTGCGCGGCAGCGAGGACCGCTACGAAGTGTCGCCGGCATTGAAGCTGCTGTTCTCGGCCGAGGACGTGCAGGTGCTGGTCGAGGCCTACCGCCAGCTGCGCGACGGCGATGCGGTCGCTGACGCGGTGGACGAAGAAGAAACGACCAGCGGCACTGCCGCCGAATGATGCCTGGCACCCACGCCACGCTGACCAGAATGACCACCGCCGCGCGCCGCGTGGCGGCTGAAGGATGAGCCGTATGGAAACCACTTCCCACACCCTGCTTCCCACTGCCGCGTTGTTCAACGACCCGGCCAGCGATGCACGCGCGAACCAGTTCCGCATGCGCCGCCTGCAGGTGCTCAACTGGGGCACGTTCTCGGGCCTGACCGAAGTGCCCATCGCCGAGCGCGGCTTCCTGTTCGTCGGCCGCTCCGGCTCGGGCAAGTCCACCCTGCTCGATGGCATGAGTGCACTGCTGACGCCGCCGAGCATCGTCGACTTCAACGCCGCCGCGCGCGAAGCCGAACGCTCCGGCCGCGACCGCTCGCTGGTGTCCTATGTGCGTGGTGCCTGGGCCGACCAGCAGGACAGCGAGTCGGGCGAGATCGCCACCCAGTACCTGCGAAAAGGCGCCACCTGGAGCGCCTTGGCGCTGGAATACCACACCGCCCGCGGCGACGCGGTGTCGATCGTGCGCCTGTTCTGGATTGCCGGCTCCGGCACCTCGGCCAATGATGTGCGCAAGCACTACATGGTGATTCCGCGTCGCTTCGACCTGGCCAAGGAGATGGAAGGCTTCGACCTGGACCTGCGCAAGCTGCGCGGCCGCTTGGGCGAGGACGTCGGCCACTTCGACAGCTTCACCGGTTATGCCGAGCGCTTCCGTCATCTGCTGGGCATCGGCAACGACATGGCGCTGCGTCTGCTGCACAAGACCCAGTCGGCCAAGAACCTGGGCGACCTCAACGGCTTCCTGCGTGGCTTCATGCTGGAAGAGCCGCGCACCTTCGAAGCGGCCGACCGCCTGGTTGAAGATTTCGCTGAACTTGATGGTGCCCACCACGCCGTGGTCACCGCGCGCCGCCAGGTCGAGACGCTGACCCCGGCGCGTGATTTCCATCAGGACCTGATGACCCTGCGCAAGGGCGTAGCGACGCTGCGCGACCTGCAGATCGGCATCGACGGCTTCCGCGAAGAGAAGCGCCTGGAGCTGGTCAACGAGCGCCTGAAAGAAGTGGAAATGCTCGACCGCGGCCTGATGGGCGAGGAAGGGCAACGCCGGCAATCGCTGGACAACCACGAACAGAAGCTGGTCGAGCTGGAACGCCAGCAGCGCGAGCAGGGCGGTGAGCGCATCGAGGAACTCGAACGCGAGCGCATCCGCGTCGAGCGCGAAGTCGACGAACGCAGCCGTCGCCGCAAGCAGCTGGAAGGCGCATGCCGCCAGCTCGGCATGGCCCTGGCCGATACCGCCAGCGGTTTCTCCGAGCAGGTGGAACAGGCGCGTGCGCTGATCGACGGCACCAAGTCCGGCGCCGGCACGGTCGACGATGCCATTGCCGAGCGCATGGCCGAGCGCCGCGATGACGAAAAGCGTTTCGCTGCACTGCGGGTGGAACTGGAATCGCTGAAGGCTGCACCGAGCTCGATCCCGGCACCGCTGCAGCAGCTGCGCGCACGTCTGTGCGACGACACCGGCCTGTCCGAATCGGCGCTGCCCTTTGTCGGCGAGTTGATCCAGGTCCGCGAAGACCAGATCGGCTGGCGCGGCGCCATCGAGCGCGTGCTGCACGGCTTCGCGCAGTCGCTGCTGGTTGACGAGAAGAATCATCAGCAGGTTGCCGAGTGGGCCAACCGCACCCACCTGGGCACCAAGCTGGTGTACTTCCGCATCCGCGACAACGAGTTGCTGCATGCGCGTGAGCCGGAGAAGCGCTCGCTGATCCACAAGCTGCAGCTGCGTGACCATCCTTATGGCGACTGGGTCTACAACGAGCTGCAGCGCCGGTTCGACTACACCTGCGTGGAAAACGCTGGCCAGCTGCGCAGCGAAGACCGCGCGATCACCCGCGAAGGGCAGATCAAGCACCCGGGCGACCGCTACGAAAAGGATGACCGCCACGCGGTCAACGATCGCAAGCGCTGGATGCTGGGCCACGACAACCGCGACAAGCGCCGCGTATTCGAACGCGAAGGCCAGGAGCTGGCACAGCGCATCGCGCGCAGCGAAGCCGACGTGGCGATGCTGCGCAAGCAGCGCGAAAGTGGCCACGAAAAGCAGCTGGCCGCGCATTCGCTGATCGAGCGTGAGTGGGACGAGATCGATGTCGGCCCGCGCCTGCAGCGGCTCACCGATATCGACGAGCAGCTGCTTGACCTGCGCGAGGGCGACAGCGCCCTGGCCCGCATCGGCCAGCAGATTGAATTGACCCGCGGCCTGCGCGACCAGGGCAAGCGCACCTACGAAGACGTGCGCCTGGAACGTGCGCAGTTCTCGCGTGAGCGCGTGCGCCTGGAGCAGCAGCGCGACAACGGCCAATCGCGCGTTTCCAGCGCGCCACTGACCGAGTTGCAGCGCGAAGGACTGGAAGCACGCCTGCAGATCCTGCCGGGCTTGAACCTGGAAAGTCTGGAAAGCCACTTCCGGGTGATCGAGCGTGGCCTGGCCGAAGAACTGGGCAGCAGCCAGGGCCGCGACGCCAAGCTGACCCAGCACCTGCTGGACTGCTTCCGCAAATACACCCAGCAGTGGCCGGAAGACTCCGGTGACTTCACCGTGTCGCTGACCAGCGCCGATGATTTCCTTGCGCGTTTGACCCGGCTTGAGAGCGACGGCCTGCCGCGCCACGAGGGCCGCTTCTTCGAGCTGCTGCAGACCCAGAGCAAAAACAATCTGCTTGCCCTGCAGCGGCACACCGCTGAAGCGCACAAGGCGATCAAGCAGCGCATGGACGAGGTCAACGCCTCGCTGGAGCAGGTGGCGTTCAACCGCGGCACTGTGCTGGCCATCGACGTGCACGACCGGCGCCTGCCGGAAGTGCAGGATTTCCAGCTGCAGCTGCGCGCGGTGTTGACCCACCAGCAGACCGAAGACCGTTCGCTGGCCGAGTCGCAGTTCAATGTGCTTCGTGACCTGGTGCGTCGCCTCGGCGCACAGGAGCCGGAGCTGCGCCGCTGGCGCGAGCAGGTGCTGGACGTGCGCCTGCATGTGGAGTTCATCGGTGTCGAGCTGGATGCCGAAACCCGCGAACAGGTGGAAATCTATCGCAGCGGCGCCGGCAAATCCGGTGGCCAGCGGCAGAAGCTGGCGACGACCTGTCTTGCTGCTGCATTGCGCTACCAGCTGGGCGGCGAAGACGGCGAACTGCCGCGTTACGCCGCCGTGGTGCTGGACGAAGCTTTCGACAAGGCCGACAACGAGTTCACCGCGCTGGCGATGAACATCTTCGAGAACTTCGGCTTCCAGATGGTGGTGGCCACCCCGTTGAAGTCGGTGATGACGCTGGAACCGTTCATCGGTGGCGCCTGCTTCGTCGAGATCAGCGGCCGCCACGATTCGGGCGTATTGCTGATCGAATACGACGACGAAGGCAATCGCCTGAAGCTGCCGGCGCGCGCACGCGGCGCGATGGCCCAGGCCAGCGTCGAGGACGCGGTGAACGTGCAGCTTGCTGCTGACGCAGCGCCTGCACCCAGCGAAGCCGCCGAGGCCGAGCTTGAAGCGCCGGCTGTTGAAACTTCAGTGGAAGTGGAAGCAACTGCCAAGCCGGCCGCGAAGAAAGCCGCGAAGAAGTCTTCGACGAAAAAGAACATTCCGGCCTGACAGTCAGGGCAGGCACCGAGGCTTTCCCTTCCCCCGCAAGCGGGGGAAGGTGCCCGAAGGGCGGAAGGGGGCAGTTTGTGATCCTGCTTCGGCTTTAGCTTCAAGCCAAAGCCAAAGCCAAAGCCAAAGCCAAAGCCAAAGCACCCCTCCCCAACTCTCCCCTGCTGCGCAAGGGAGGGAGCAGTGCACGGCGGCTGCCGCACCCGTAGCAATGAGGGTCATCCCTTCTCCCGCTTGCGGGGGAAGGTGCCCGAAGGGCGGATGGGGGGGACGCTTGTGATCCAGCTTCGGCTTTCGCTTGAAGCCAAACCCCCAAGCTACCCTTCAGCCTTTGATCAAGTGGCAGCAGCAAAGCAATCCATTGCGCACATGAAAAGGCAGCAGAGCAAAGCGCGCACTGCACTTGTTACCCTTGAGCCAACCAAGAGCACGCGCAACGGAGATCAGCATGCATTACGTCGAAATCATCACCGCCCTGGTGGTGCTGCAATACCTGTTCTTCATCTACCAGGTCGGCCGTGCGCGCGGCCGCTACGGCGTCAAGGCGCCGGCCGTCACCGGCCATGAAGGCTTCGAGCGCATGTACCGGGTGCAGATGAACACCCTGGAGCTGATGGTTGCCCTGGTGCCGTCGCTGCTCATCGCTGCCCGCTTCTGGCCCGCCGAATGGGTGGCGGCAATCGGCGCGGTCTACCTGATCGGTCGTTTCATCTACTGGCGCGCCTATGTCGGCAATCCGTCCAGCCGCGGCCTGGGCTTCGGCCTGTCGATGTTGCCGGTGCTGGTGCTCCTGCTGATGGCCCTGGCCGGCGCGATCCTGCGCTGAGAGCCCGCACCGGTTTTCTGCTTTTGTGGGAGCGGTGTAAACCGCGAAGCTCATGGCCCCGCAGCTGCGGTTCAATCTGCAATTGCAATCTTCGCTGGCTTCACGGCTCACGCCGTTCCCACAAAAACAAAATGGCAATGAACCAAGGGAGCCTTACGGCTCCCTTGGCGGTCATGCAACTCAGAAATCCAGGCTGAGCTTGGCGTAGGTGTAGCGGCCGGGCAGGTCATAGGTGCCCGGGTCATAGCCATTGAGCGTGCAGCTCAGGCAGATCGGCGGGTTCTTGTCGAAGACGTTGTTGACGCCCACGGCGAGCTTCACGCCCTTCATCCATGCATCGGTGCGCCAGCTGATCTGTGCATCGTGGTAGGTGGTGGCGCCAAGCCAATGCTGGTCGGCGACACTGTCGGTGCAGATCGCAAAGCCATTGGCACCGGCGCAGCTTTCGCGCAGGCGGTCGATGTAACGCATGGTCCAGTTCACGTTCCAGTTCTGGTAATCCCAGTTGGTGGTGAACGTCGAGCTCCATTCCGGGATGGCGCTGTCGCTGACTTCGATGCCCGGGCCCTTCGGTTCGGGCTGGCCGGATTCATTGATCAGCTCGTAGCGGGTGACCCAGGTGGCCTTCCAGTCGAAGCCGAGCTGGCCCCAGCCGGTTTCCGGCAACAGCCAATGCGCGTTGAAATCCCAACCGCTGGTGTTGATGGTGCCCAGGTTGGCCAGGATGTCCTCGAAGCGGACGATCTGGCCGCGGTCGTTGCGGGTATAGCTGGCGCAGGCGAAGGCATCGCGGCTGTCGATGCAGCGGTCCATGATCGACTGTGCATCCGGTGCCTGGATCGCCTTGTCGATGGTGTGGCGGTAGAAGGTCACACCCAGGTCCAGCTTGCTGGCCCAGCTGCTGTCCTCGGCCCAGCTCGGGCTCCACACCGCGCCGGCCATGAACGAGCGGCTCTCTTCCGGTTCCAGCTTGCGGTTGCCGGCGGTCACCACCGAGATCTGCGGGTTGGCCTGCTCGTAGCCCGGCGGTACACCGTCGGCGACGCACTTGGGCGTGGTCGAGGCGGCGTTGTTGCAGGGGTCGACGATGGTGGCATCGAAGCGGCTCAGGGTGCCGTACAGCTCACCGATCGATGGTGCGCGGAAGCCCTGCGCGAAGGACATGCGCAGCAGCAATTCGTCGGCCGGTTGCCAGCGCAGGCCGATCTTGCCGGTGCCGGTGCCGCCGAAGGTGGAGTAATCCGAGTAACGGCCGGCAATGCTCAGGTCCAGGCTCTTGCCCCAGAAACCCTCGCGCGCCAGCGGCACGTCGAATTCCACATACGCTTCCTTCACCGAGTAGCTGCCGATGGTCACGCCCGAGGGCACGCCGTTGTATTCGCCGGCCACGGTGATCGGGTCGGGATGGTACTCGCCCTTGTAGCGGCGCCATTCGGCACCGGCGGCGAAGGACAACGGCCCGGCCCAGATGTCGAACAGCTCGCCGGTGATGTTGGCCGAGCCCAGTGACAAGGTGTTCTTGCTGCGGTCGCGCACGATCGGCGAAATCCAGGCCAGCATTTCCGGGGTGATGGTGCCCGGCCCGCCGAAGATGTTCAGCGGTACGCAACCGGCAATCGCCGCGCAGGCGGCAGGGTCACCCAGCGCCTGGTTGATGTGCTTGACGTTGTAGCTGCCGGTATTGGTCTGGGTGGCCTTGCTCTCGCTGGACATCACGTTGACGTCCCAGTTCCAGGTGCGTTGGTTGACCTCGAACACGCCATCCAATCCGCCGGCCGCGTACCAGGTTTTCACGTCCTGCTCGTAGCGGCGCGGGCCGCCTTCGACCGGTCGCCGGCCGAGCAGGAACAGATTGGGATTGGCGCCCATCGTGGTCAGGTCAAAGCCAAACGGGTTGTAGGGGTTGTTGGCAGAGATGACCAGTTTGGTTTCGGCCCAGTCGTTGTACACACCGGCATCGGTGCCCAGGAAGAAGGGCTCCGGTGCGGCCTGGTTGGCCGATTCACGCTCGCTGTACAGGCCACGGAACCAGCCACTGACATTCGGGGTGAACTCGAAACGCACCTGGCCGAACACCGATTTGCGCTCGTTCGGGGTCAGCAGCAGGTTGTTGGGTGCGAAGTTGTAGCGGTCGGGGGTGCCGAAGCAGTGGTAGTCATCGGTGCGGGTACAGCCGGTCTGGCTGGGATCGAAAACCGGATTGGTAACGCCACTGTTGGAGGTGATGTTGTAGGTATTGCCACTGGGGTCGGCAAACACCAGGCGCCCCTGTGGGGTTGCCGAGCTGCCGTTGGCCAGGCCGGTGCCGGGTACCGGCACGGTCGCCCATTCGTACTCTTTGGAGGAGATTTCCTTCTGCTTGAACCACGACGCGCCCACAATCCACTGCGCACGCTCGCTGCTGCCGCCAAAGCTCAGGTCGATGCTGCTGGTATCGCCGCCCTTGAGGTTGTAGTCGCCGTACTGCACCTCGACGTGGCCGCCTTCGGCACCCTTCTTGGTGATGATGTTGACCACGCCGGCGATGGCGTCGGAGCCGTAGATCGAGGACGCGCCGTCTTCCAGCACTTCAATGCGTTCGACGATCGCCAGCGGGATGGTGTTCAAGTCCACCGAGGAACCCACGCCCGAGCCGGAGGATTCATTGACCCAGCGGATGCCATCCACCAGTACCAGTACGCGCTTGGGCCCGAGATGGCGCAGGTCCACCGTTGCCGCACCGGCACCGACACCGCCGCCATCGGGAGGAAAGCCGAAGTTGCCGCTGGAGTTGAGCTTGGTGCTCAGCGATGCGCCGCTGGCGGTGAGGTGCTGGACCACATCGGCGACCGAGCTGTAACCGGTGCGTTCGATGGCTTCGCGGGTGAGTACCTGTACCGGAACCTGGGTCTCCAGCTCGGCTTTCTTGATGCGGGTACCCGTGACTTGAATGCTGTCCAGGGTCTTGGGCGCGCTGTCGGGTGCTTGTTGCGCGAATGCCGCGCCGGGCAGCAGACACAACAGGGATAAGCGGACAGCGCAGCTGAGGCGGCGCGGGCGTAGCGGTAACAACGTCATCGGAAAGCTCCTGGTGATTGCCGGACTACGTGCCCGCCACCATGACGGGCGTAGCCGATTTGTAAGCAATTCGTTAGGCGCAGACAAGCGGAGACGTCTCAACACGAGCCGTAAACCGCACAATGAAACCGTTGTTACATCAATTCACCGAGATGAATAGCCACCATCGACCAGGTGGTAGCTCCCGGTAATGAACGACGCTTTGTCCGACAACAGGAAGCAGGTCAGTGCCGCTACCTCCTCGGCCGTGCCCAGCCGCCCGGCCGGATGCAGTGCCACCAGCCCGGCGTAGGCGCGGTCGTCCATGCCCTGCAGCAGTGGCGTGTCGATGAAGCCCGGGCCCACTGCATTGACCCGCAGGCCGCGCGCGGAATATTCCAGCGCCGCACTCTTGGTCATGCCTACCAGCGCATGTTTTGCCGCCACATAGGCCGCCGCACCGGCCCAGCCATTGGTGCCCAGGATCGAGGCCATATTGACCACGGCGCCGCCGCCACTGGCGAGGATGGCGGGGATTTCATACTTCATCGAATAGAACACGCCGTGCAGGTTGACCCCGAGCACGCGGTGCCATTCTTCCAGTGGATAATCGGCGGTCTGCAGGCTGGCGCCGCTGATGCCGGCGTTGTTGACGGCCAGATGCAGGCCGCCGAAGCGCTCCTTGCAGGCACCCACCATATGCCGCACCGCATCCGGGTCGCTCACATCCACCTGCAGCGCCTGCACCCGCTCACCCAGCGACATCGCCACCGCGGTTGCCGCATTGCCATCGATATCGGCGGCCAGCACCTGCGCACCGCCAGCGGCCAGTTGCCGCACCACCGCCTCACCAATGCCGGACGCGGCACCGGTCACCAAGGCGATGCGCCCGGCAAAATCGTGCTGCATGGCCGTACTCCCGAACTGCGGCATTGCCGCGATGGGTACAGCCTGCGGGTTTGACGGTGCCGGCGCATTGCGCCAGATCAAGCAGCCGCATCAGCCGGCGTGCTGTGCTGCCCGGGGCGGCTATGCAGCGGCAGGAAGTCGGCCAAGGCACTTGCCGACATCGGCTTTCCGAAGAAATAGCCCTGTGCGTAGACCACGCCCTTGTTGCGGAAGAACTCCGCCTGCTCCGCGGTTTCAATGCCTTCCACCAGGCTGCGCATGCCCAGGCTGCGCGCCAGTTCGATGATGTGGGTAGCCACCTGGCTGGTCACCGCCTCGGTGCAGGCGGTGGAAGTGAAACTCTTGTCGACCTTGAGGATGTCGAACGGAAAGGTGGTCAGGTAGGCAAGGCTGGAATAGCCGGTGCCGAAATCATCGATGGCGATGGCAATGCCCAGGGCGCGGATGGCGTTGACCACTTCCATGGCGCTGGTTTCCTCCAGCAGGCCGCGTTCGGTAGCCTCCACCACGAACTGGCCGTTGCCCACGCCGATACTGCGCTGCATGGCTTCCAGCAGCGCCGGTGTCTGCATCGATTGCAGGTCGCGTGGTGACAGATTCACGCCCAGGTGAAATTGTGGATGGCGGCGCAGGAAGCCGGTCAGGTCCTTGACCACCAGTTCCAGTACACGGCGGGTAACCAGCTGGATCAGGCCCGCATCCTCGGCAAACGGGATGAAGCGGTCCGGCGGTACCACGGTGCCGTCCTCATGCTGCCAGCGCAGCAGCGCCTCGGCGCCGATGCAGGTGTTGTCCTGCAGGTCGAAAACCGGTTGGTAGAGCAGGAACAGGTGGCCTTTGTTGAGCGCCCGCAGCAGCTCGGCGCGCGCCGACACCTGGCGCCGGATAAGGATCAGCGCCATGCCCAGCACGGCCAACCCGGCGATGACCCCGATCGGGATGAACCAGTGCGCGAACTGGGCCACGCGGGCGTCGATGGTCGACAGTGGGGTGGCCACGATCAAGCCGGTGATGCCGGGTGACAGCACCCGCCGCACCACCATGTAACCGCTCTGCTGGTCGATGAAGTGGCCCTTGTCGTCGGCCTTTCCGTCGGCTTCAACCCAGCGTTGTTCCAGCGTGCCGTTGCGCGCGGTGTAGCGGCTGTCCTTGACGTTGAACAGGCCCAGTGAAAGATCCGGTCGTGCGAACGGTGCGATCAGCCCGTCCGGGTACAGCAGCAGCGCGTAGCCGTCCTTCTCCAACAACACGTACTGCCGGTCGGCAAGCCCGGGGACGCGCAGTTGGGTGTACAGGCTTACCCCTTCGGGGGTGCGCAGCGAAGAGGGGCCCAGCACGAGCCGCTGCATCAAGGCGCCGCTGGAGGAGCACAGCACCTTGCCGTCCTGCAGATACAGCGTGCTCTTCACCACCTGCGAACCCAGCCCGAAGCGCTGCAAGCGCAGCCTTCCTGCGTCGCTGCAGGGTTCATCACCGCTACCGCGCATTTCCTCGCGCAGCATCCCCAAGGTGGTGGCGGTGCTGCGGACCTGGCGTTCCAGGTTGGCTGCCACTTCGTCCAGCCCCACGAACTTCTCGCGGATGGCCTGCGCCCGTGCCTGGCGGAGTGAGTAGGCGACTGGTACGCAGGCCAGGATGGCGCCCGTGACCAGCAGCAGCACTGCAATTCCACGTGGGCTTTTCAAGATTCGCCGTCCCGGTTGGCTGGTAGTTAAGGACCCACTATGTGACGTCCGTCAATAATTTCCAGCGGCTGAAATTTAGCTATGTGCAGGTGGGTTTCACGGCGTGTTGAAGGTATCCCAGGCCATGCGCGTGATCAGTACCACCACCAGCACCACAAAAAGCTTGCGAATCAATGGAGTGCCGCCGCGCAGGGCGAGCCGGGTGCCGGTCACCGCGCCCAGTACGTTGGCCGCGGCCATCGGTACCGCAAGGGCCAGCAGCACATTGCCGCTGGGCACGAAGAACGACAACGCTGCCACATTGGTGGCCAGGTTGACCACCTTGGACGCGGCCGAGGCGCGCAGGAAGTCCAGGCCGAAGAAGCGTACGAACAGGAAGATCAGGAAGCTGCCGGTACCGGGCCCGAAGAAGCCATCGTAGAAACCGATCACCCCGCCCATCGCCAGCGCGATCAGCAGTTCGCGCCGGCCGACCTCGCGTGGCCGGTGCAGCGCGCCGAAATCCTTCTTGGTCAGGGTATAGCCCAGCATCACGATCAACAGGGTCAGCACCAATGGCCGCACCGCCTCCTTGGACAGCAGGGTCACCGCAGTGGCGCCAAGGAAGGAGAACGCAAACGCCGCAGCGGCCGCCAGCAACACCGGCCGCCAGGGGAAACGCACCGCGCGCGCATAGCGCAGCGCCGAGGCACCGGTGCCGAACACCGAGCTGAATTTATTGGTACCCAGCAACGCGGCCGGCGTCTGCTGCGGCAGGGCAGTGAACAGCCCGGGCAACTGGATCAAACCACCGCCACCGACCGCCGCATCCACCAGTCCGGCGATGAAGGCGATGACCAGCAACCACGGCAGCTCGGGTGGGATCAACTCCAGCATGGCAACTCCGGCGCAGGGCGCGACAGCATACGCGCCCTGCACGGCGACATCGCTTGGAAGCGCCGCGCGGCTGGACGAAAATGCACAGATGCAGATATCTCCCAGCTCCCCCTGTCCCTGTGGCCGCGCGCAGACCTATGCGGCCTGCTGTGGCCGTTACCACGCCGGCCAGGCTGCCCCCGATGCCGAGGCACTGATGCGTTCGCGCTATAGCGCCTATGTACTGCAGGACGTCGACTACCTGTTGGCCAGCTGGCATCCGGACACCCGCCCGGCGGAGCTTTCGCTTCAGGACGCCCCCGGCCAGCGCACGCAATGGCTGGGTCTGAGCGTGAAGCGTCATGCCCTCACCGGCGAAGACACCGCCGACGTCGAGTTCACCGCCCGCTACCGCGTAGGCGGTGGCAGCGCGGTAAAGATGACCGAGCACAGCCGCTTCCAGCGCATCGACGGCCGCTGGTACTACCTGGACGCCGCCGGCTGAAGCGCCACCGCGTCCCTCGCGTACTGCGCGGGCAGGGCATGCAGCGAAGCAGCGCCGCATTGGTAGAGCCGAGCCATGCTCGGCTGGGGCCGTACCGGGAAAGCCCTGCCGAGCACGGCTCGGCACTACGCACCCTCCCTTGCGCGAAGCGAAGGGGAGGGCTGGGGAGGGGTGCCTTTGGCTCTTCGCAACCCTCAAACAACTCCAGCTTCGCGGCTCACGCCGCTCCCACAACCAAACGCAAGCACACCGCTTATCATCAAGCTCCAGTGCAAGGAGCCCATGGATGAACCCGATCAACCTGCTGCGTGCAGGCACCACGATGGCGGCGCTGCTGCTGGCCCTCCCTGCCAACGCCGCGATCGCCGACTTCGGCAGCTGTGGCGCCTCACTCAAGACCGCCGCCGTCGCCCAGGGCATCAGCGGCGAAAAGGTTGACCAGGTCTTCAGCAGCATCACGCCGGACCTGAGCGTGCTGCCACTGCTCGACGCGCAGCCCGAGTTCACCACCCCCATTTGGGACTACCTGGCCTCGCTGGTCGACAGCCGCCGCATCGCCGATGGCCGCGCGCTGCTCACCCAGCACCGCGCGCTGCTGGACCAGGTAAGCGCCCAGTACGGCGTTGATCCGGCCACCATCGTTGCGGTCTGGGGCGTGGAGAGCGATTACGGCCGCGTGTTCGGCAAGCGCCCGCTGCTGCAGTCACTGGCCACGCTGTCCTGCAACGGCCGCCGCCAGCCCTTCTTCAAGGGCGAGCTGCTGGCCTTGCTGAAGCTGATCGACAAGGGCGACCTTAACCCCGACGGCCTGACCGGCTCCTGGGCCGGCGCTTTCGGCCACACCCAGTTCATGCCATCGACCTACGCCCGCATCGCCGTGGATGGTGACGGCGACGGCCGCCGCGATCTGGTTGCCAGCATTCCCGACGCGCTGGCCTCCACCGCCAATTACCTCAAGCAGTCCGGCTGGCGCAGCGGCCAGCCATGGGGCGTGGAAGTCCGCATCCCGGCCAACTTCAATGCCGCACTCGCCGGCCGTACCAAGCGCAAGCCGCTGGCGGACTGGCGCGCGCTGGGCGTCACTCTGGCAGACGGCAAGCCGTTGCAGGTATCGGCCATCGCTGACGACAGCAACGCCGCCGTGCTGCTGCCGGCCGGCACCAAGGGCCCGGCCCTGCTGGTGTTCCGCAACTACGACGCGATCTATTCCTACAACGCCGCCGAGAGTTACGCCCTGGCCATCGCCACCCTGGCTGACCGCCTGCGCGGCGGCCCTGGCTTGAGCGCGGCCTGGCCCACCGACGACCCGGGCATCGGCCGCGATGAGCGTCGCGAACTGCAGACCCTACTGCTCGCTCGTGGCCACGACATCGGCAGCGCCGATGGCATGGTCGGCAACGCCACCCGTCGCGCCATCCAGGTCGAACAGCAGCGGCTGGGCTGGAAGGACGCCGATGGCCGTGCCGGCACCCGCATCCTGCAGGCGCTGCGTAACGCCCAGCCTGCCGAGCCCACCGCGTTCCGGCTACCGGCCGGCTATCAGCAGCTTGTCCAATCACCGATCGTACGGAGCAACGTTTCAATGAAGGATGTGCAGGGCCTGAGCACAGGCGACTACAAGGGTTTCACCGCATGGAAGGTGGAAACCCCGTTCTCGACCGCTGCCATCAGCGTGTTTGGCGGGCAGCTGCTGTCCTTCGTGCCCAATGGCGGTCAGGACGTGATGTGGCTTTCGCCCACTGCCAAGCAACCGCCCACGCCCATCCGTGGCGGTGCACCGGTGTGCTGGCCATATTTCTCGCGGCAGGGCCAGAGCAATGACGTGCCCGCGCATGGTTTCGTGCGTACCGTTGCCTGGCAGCTGCGCGATGCCCGCCGCGAAGCCGATGGCAGCGTGGTGCTGACCCTTGCCCCACCGGTGCTGGACAGCCTGGACCTGCGCCTGCAGATGGTGCTGCGCATCGGCCGCACCCTCGAACAGGAACTGATCACCGAAAACGCCGGCACCAAGCCGCAGACCTTCACCCAGGCACTGCACAACTACTTCAATGTCAGCGACGCCTTGAAGGTGGATGTCACCGGCCTGGACGGGCTCACCTACCTGGACAAGCTCGACAACGGCAATGCCCATGTGCAGAAGGGCGACTGGAACCTACGCGATCCGCGTGACCCGGGCCGTAGCGATCGCCTCTACACCCAGGCCGGCGGCCATTACGTACTGCGTGACCCGGGCTTCAAGCGCGCAATCGACATCAGCACCAGCGGCAGCCGCACCGCCGTGGTCTGGAACGCAGGCGAAGCCGGTGCAGCCAAGATGGAAGATATCGGCGCGGCGTGGCGCAACTACGTCTGCGTGGAGGCGGCCAACGCCGGCCCGGACGTGATCGAGCTGGCCCCGGGCGGACGCCACAGCCTCAAGCAGGTGTTCGAGGTGAAGCCGCTTTGAGTGGTTTCTGGTTGTGAGTGCAGGGCGGCCCGGCCTAGAGTCGGCGCCTTGCGCTGCCATGAAGGTAGCTGTGCCCAATCAAGGAAGAAACGATGCCGAACACCCAGTGGTATTACACCGATGCACAGCATGAGCGGCAGGGGCCGCTTGCCACCCCGCAGCTGCAGCAGCTGATCGCCGAGGGCGGGCTGGCCCCGGCCTCGTTGCTATGGCGGGCCGGCATGGAGCAGTGGCAGCCGCTGCAGAACTTCGCGCAGGATCTGGCACTGCCCGGTGCCAACGACGCGCCCGCTGCTGGCAGCAACCCTTATGCCGCACCGTCCACGGTTGTTGCCGCACCGGTTGTCGAGCTGGATGACAAGTTGAAGCCCTACGCCGATTTTGTCGGCAACAACTTCGACAAGTACCGCCAGAAGTGGCATCTGGACGGAAAATACCCCAACGCCAAGGACACCTGGCATTGGCCGGCGTTCTTCCTCGGCGTGCTGTGGATGCTCTACCGCAAGATGTATACGCTAGCGCTGATGTGGGGCGGCGGAGCAATGCTGCTGGGAACCGCGCTACGCATCATGGGCATCCCGGACATGGCGGCATGGGGCGTCAATATCGGTATCTCCGTTGCCGCAGGTGGGCTGGGCAATGCGTTTTATTTGAAGCACACGCAGAAGCAGATCCAGCAGCTGACGTCCGCGAATACCAGCGGCGCCAACGCACTGCGGGCGCAGCTACGCTTGCGCGGCGGCACCAGTGTTGCAGCCGTGGTGACTGGCATCTTCGTGTTGATCCTGCTCAACGTGGTGATTGGGTTCCTGATTATTTGAGCAGCAGGCGTGCGCGCCTGCTGCTGCCGAGCAGGTGCGCGCTCGATGCACGGCGTGCTCAGCGCGGCGACGGCCGACGCAGCACCAGCAAGGTGACAACACCGGCCAACAAGCCCCAGAACGCCGAGCCGATCCCGGCCATGGTCAGGCCTGACGCCGTCACCAGAAAGGTCACCAGCGCCGGCTCACGCTCGGCCTCTTCCTTCAAGGCGACAGCCAGGCTGTTGCCGATGGTGCCAAGCAGGGCGATACCGGCCAGTGCCGCGATCAATTCCTTCGGGAAGGCAGCAAATACCGCTGCCACCGTCGCCCCGAACAAGCCGATCACGATGTAGAACACGCCGGCGCTCACCGCCGCCGTATACCGCCGTGCTGGATCTTCATGCACCTCCCGGCCCATGCAGATCGCCGCAGTGATTGCCGCCAGATTCAAGGCATAGCCGCCGAATGGCGCCAGCAGCGTGTTGACCACGCCGATCCAGCCGATCACCGGCGATATCGGCGCGTCATAACCGGAGGCCTTCAACACTGCCACGCCCGGCACGTTCTGCGACGCCATGGTCACGATGAACAAGGGCAGGGCGATGCCGAACAGTGCCGCCCACGACAGCGTCGGCGCGGTGAATACCGGCATTGCCATCTGCAGCTGCACCTGCTCCATATGCATCAAGCCCTTGCCACTGGCCATCGCCACGCCCACCAGCAAGGTCGCGATCACCGCATAGCGTGGAAACCAACGCCGGCCCAGCAGATAGGTGGCAAACATCAGCAGCACCAGCATCGGCTGGGTATTCACCGATACAAATACATCCAGGCCAAAGCGCAGCAACACCCCGGCCAACATGCCCGCAGCCAGCGACACCGGAATCCGCCGCATGGCTTTTTCGAAGACGCCAGAGAATCCGGCCAAGGTGCCCATCACGGCTGCCAGCACAAAGGCGCCGATGGCATCTGACAGTGGCAACGTGCTTGCCCCGACCACCAGCATCGCCGCCCCGGGCGTGGACCAAGCCGTCACTACTGGCACGCGGTAGCGCAGCGACAGGCCGATACAGGTAACGCCCATGCCGATGCCCAGCGCCCACATCCATGACGCGATTTCGGCCTGCCCGGCGCCAACGGCCTGCGCCGCCTGGAACACGATTACCGCCGAGCTGGCAAAGCCCACCAACACTGTAATGAAGCCGGCAACCACCGCAGGCAGCGAGAGATCACGAAAGAACGAACGCGGAGCCGGATTGGTCATCTATATAGAGGTGCAACGGATCAACCCGCATTGTGGCCCAGCCAGCAGGCCTGCGGCTCTCATGCAATCAGCCGAAGGCAAAGCCTTAGTGCCGCACGCGGAAGAGGGGCAATCGAAGCCAGAACCCCTCTCCCGTTTACGGGAGAGGGGCAGGGGCGAGGGCAGCTCTCCGCATTGAAAAAGCGCAAGGCACCAACAAGCCGCGCCACCCAGCAAGCAGACCGGCGGCCTCTGTGCACCCAGCCGAAGACAAAGCCCCTCTCCCGTATACGGGAGAGGGGTTGGGGTGAGGGCAGCTCTCCGCATTGCAAAAAAGCACAACGCACCAACAAGCCACGCCACCCAGCAAACAGACCGGCAGCTTCTTTGCACCCAGCCGAAGACAAAGCCCCTCTCCCGTACACGGGAGAGGGGCTGGGGTGAGGGCAGCTCTCCGCAAGGACTTTGCCAAGTCTGGCCCCAACCCCTGATTTGCCGCTCTGCAACAAAAAGTGATTGCGGTTTTCACAAAGATGTCTAGAATCCACTTCCTCGCTTCACGGCGCCGATCACAGCAGTGACCGGAACCAACAAGCAGCGTCAGCAGCCTCCAAAAAGGGTGTTGACGGAAACAAAAAGCCTGCCATAATAGGCGGCTCGCTTCGACGAAAAGCCTTCGGGCCAACGCTGAAGCCGCCGAGTCAACCGCCCCGAAATGAGGTGTTGACGAAGCAGAAAAGCCACCATATAATGGGCGGCTCGCTACGACGGAAACGTCGCAGCCTACGAAGAAGGCGCTGAGGCCTGATTCGAAGTTCT
>NZ_JBDJMY010000004.1:0-163383 GCF_039674165.1 Stenotrophomonas terrae | reverse complement strand
GAGCCATGCTCGGCAGAAGCCTTACCGGTAATGCCCCAGCCGAGCATGGCTCGGCACTACACGGCCAAACGCCTGCCGAGTATGGCTCGGCACTACAGGGTCAGTGCGTGCCTGCCGGCGGCGGCACCACCTGCTGGCCCACGCCGCTGGGCACCGTGTCGTAATAGCGATTGGTACGCGTATCCAGCACCCGGCCCGGGCTGGTCTGGCGCATATGCGGCGCCGGCTGGCCCTTGCTGTCGTAGATCGGCCGCGCAGGCTGCGCCGGCTGCACGATCGGCTTCACCTTCGGAGCCGGTTTGGGCGGCTTGACCGACGGCGGACGCACCCCCTGCGGCTCCCGCGGCGTGGATGGCGGCAGCTGCGGTGGCGGCAAGGTCACCGGGCGCGTCGCCGTCGGTGCCGGTGGCTGCTTCAGCTGTGCCTGCAGCACCAGCGGCCAGGCCACCAGCAATGCCATCACCAGATACAACGCCCGTTTCATCGGCCCCTCCTGTTGTTGCACGTAGAAGCATGCGCCGGCACAGCTTGCGCGGCGATGAATGCGCCCTTGGACTGGCGCCGGCCCGCCCCTACCATTGATACCTGCCCCACGGATTCCGCGCCATGACCGCTTTCGACCTCAGCCCTCCCAGCCCCGCCCAGCGCGACGCCCTTGTTGCCGGCCTCAGCGCCGAGGAGCAGCGCGTACTGTTACAGCACGGCACCGAGGCACCGTTCTGCGGCGTATTCCTGGATAACAAACGTGACGGCGTGTACTGCTGCCGGATGTGTGCCCTGCCGCTGTTCCGTTCCAGCACCAAGTTTGATTCGGGCACTGGCTGGCCAAGCTTCTTCGCCCCCTTCGACCCGGCGCATGTGCGCGAGATCCGCGACATCAGCCACGGCATGATCCGCACCGAGATCGTCTGTGCCCGCTGTGGCAGCCATCTGGGCCATGTATTCCCGGACGGCCCACCGCCGACCTTTGAACGGCATTGCCTGAACTCGGTATCGCTGGGTTTCGTAGAGAACGGCCAGCCCTACCCTGACCCGCTGCAGCGCGGCGGTGCCGAGGCACAGCCAGCGGCCTAGCCCGTAGTGCCGAGCCATGCTCGACAGAAGCTTTACCGCCGTAGTGCCGAGCCGTGCTCGGCAGGGGCTTTACCGTTGTAGTGCCGAGCCATGCTCGGCAGAAGCTTTACCGGTAGAGCCTCAGCCGAGCATGGCTCGGCTCTACAAGGGCAGGTTGCTGAATCCGCCAAACAAGGCAGGGCTCTACAGATTCTGCTCTGACGGCCGACAACGGGATATCCCCATCCCCGCGTCTGTTCCCCATGCTCATCATCGTCGGCCTGCTCATTGTCATCTTCGCTGTCCTGGGCGGTTACGTCGGTGCGCACGGCCGCCTGGCCGCGCTATGGCAACCCTACGAGCTGGTCATCATCGGCGGCGCGGCGCTGGGTGCGTTCCTG
This sequence comes from Stenotrophomonas terrae, assembly GCF_039674165.1. Lineage (GTDB taxonomy): Bacteria > Pseudomonadota > Gammaproteobacteria > Xanthomonadales > Xanthomonadaceae > Stenotrophomonas > Stenotrophomonas terrae_A. The sequence continues at coordinate 161,929 of NZ_JBDJMY010000004.1, read as the reverse complement.
ATCGGTACGCCGCTCAAGACCGTCAAGCAGACCCTGCGCGCCACCGTCAGCGTGTTCAAGGGCCCGCAGTACAAGCGCCAGGACTATCTGGACGTGCTCAGCCTGCTCTACGAACTGCTCAACAAGGCGCGCCGCGAAGGCTTCATGGCGCTGGAAGAGCATGTCGAGAACCCACAGGACAGCGCGGTGTTCGCCAACTACCCAAAGGTGCTGGCCGACCATCACCTGCTGGACTTCATCACCGACTGCCTGCGCCTGATGATCGGCTCCAACATCGAGCCGCATGAGCTGGAACCGCTGCTGGAACTGGAGCTGGAAAAGCACCACCACGAGGCGCTGGAACCGGCCCACGTGCTCAACAAGGTGGCCGATGGCCTGCCCGGTTTCGGCATCGTCGCCGCGGTGCTGGGCATCGTCATCACGATGGGTGCCATCGGTGGTGACATCAAGGAAGTGGGTGCGCACGTGGCCGGTGCGCTGGTTGGTACCTTCCTCGGCATCCTGCTCGGCTATGGCTTCATCGGCCCGCTGGCCGCGGCGGTGGAAGCGCGCGCCGAACAGGACGCACGCATCTACGAATCGGTGAAGACCGCGCTGCTGGCCTGCCTGCGCGGCTACAACCCGAAGATCGCGCTGGAATTTGCCCGCAAGACCGTGCCGTCGGCATTGCGCCCGGGCTTCAGCGAGTTCGAACAGCATCTGAAGTCGGTCAAGTAAGGCGCCACGCATATGACCGAGAACACCAAACCCACGGTGATCGTGCGCCGGGTGAAGAAAGTCCAGGGCGGCGGCCACCACGGCGGTTCGTGGAAAGTGGCCTACGCCGACTTCGTCACCGCGATGATGGCCTTCTTCCTGGTGCTGTGGCTGATGGCCGCCACCACCAAGCCCGAGCGCGCGGCGATCTCCGAATACTTCCGCAACCCCAGCCCACTGGCTGGCAGCAGCAGTACGCCTGCACCCGGCATGGCCGGCCCCGGCGGCGCCAGTACCTCGATGATCAAACTCGGCGGCGCCACCGATGTGTCGCGCGGCACCAGCAATGACCCGTTCCAGAACAAGCAGGAAGCGGTGCCGACGCCGGTGCAGGAACGCGAGCGCGACCGGCAACGACTGGAGGCACTGAAGCAGGAGCTGCAGGAAGCGATCAGCAAGAGCCAGGCGCTGGAGCCGTTCAAGGACCAGCTGCTGCTGGACATCACCCCTGAAGGCCTGCGCATCCAGATCGTGGACAAGCAGAACCGGCCGATGTTCGACCTCGGCAGCGCGCGCCTGATGCCGTATACCAAGACGATCCTGCTGGAGCTGTCGCACTTCATCAACCAGGTGCCCAACCACATCAGCATCACTGGCCACACCGACACCACCGCCTATTCCACCCAGCTCGGCTACGGCAACTGGGAGCTCAGTGCCGACCGCGCCAACGCCGCGCGACGCACCCTGCTGGAAGGTGGCATGGAGGAGATCAAAGTGGCGCGCGTGGTCGGCCTGGCCTCCTCGGTGCTGTTCGACAAGATCAACCCGCAGAACCCGATCAACCGCCGCATCAGCATCGTGGTGATGACCAAGGAGGCCGAGGCCGCGGCGCTCAATGAGACCGCCACGCTGGCCTTGCCGCCCACTGCGTCAGCAGAGCTGGAAGTGGATGGGGTGCCTTCGGCGGTGGAGTGAGGGCTGTTGCTCTCTCGGCGATCGGAGACCTGAAGCTACCCCTCCCCAGCCCTCCCCTTGGCCTGCGGCCAAAGGGAGGGGGCGAAAGCGGGCCTGCGCCCAGATTTCGCCGGGCTGCACGAACAGCCCCCTCCCTTTCGCGCAGCGAAGGGGAGGGTTGGGGAGGGGTGATTCCAGCATTCACCCCACAGGATGAAACCTCCCTGCCCAGCCCCAGCAAACGCCAAACCGGCTTGGCGCCTACAATAGGCATCGTTTTCCACTAGCCGAATCCCATGTCCAAGCTCTCCAAAGCCAAGCGCGACAAGCGCAAGAAGCAGGCCCCGCGCCGTCCATTCGCCCGTCTCAACAGCCAGCAGCAGGTGCAGAACCACGCTGTGCTGGTGAATGAAGAAGGTCAGGTCGTGGCCGCCATCGGCCTGCAGGGCACCGAATGGCTGCTGTCCATCGGCGGCCAGACCATGGGCAATGCCGACAACCCGGTGCCGATGCTGGCCATGCTCAAGCACCTGGCCAATGTGCAGGAAAAGGAAGGCCGCAAGGTCACCCTGGAGTACTCCGCAGCGCTGCAGCAGATGATCGACGACCTGGCCGCCGACGAAGGCAAGACCGCCGACGACTACCTGGCAAACCTGGTTTCCGAGTTTGAAGGCATCGAAGGCGAAGAGGCCACGGAAGTGGCTGACGACGCCATCGCCATTGCCGAAGAAGTGCCGGACGCTGAAGTCGACGCCGACGGCAAGCCCAAGGCCTGATCCAGGGCCGAACGTGACGGTCTATATCGACGATGCGGTACATCCCTGGCGCGGCGAGCGCTGGGCGCATCTGATGGCCGACACCTTGCCCGAGCTGCATGCGCTGGCGCAGCAGCTCGGGATCCCCCGCAGGGCGTTCCAGAACCGCCCCAGCGGCGTGCACTACGACGTGCCGGCGCCGCTGCATGCGCAGGCCATCGTGCTGGGCGCACAGGCGATATCGCGGCATACCGATCGCACACTGGTGCGGCGCGTGATTGCCAATGCGCGGGCGCTGTACCAGCCGGAATAAGTGCAGCGTAGTGCCGAGCCATGCTCGGCAAGGGGCTTTACCGGCAAACCTGATATGTAGAGCCGAGCCATGCTCGGCAGCAGCTCTACTAGTACTGCCCCAGCCGAGCATGGCTCGGCACTACACATGGACACTACTGGTAATGCCCCAGCCGAGCATGGCTCGGCTCTACACATGGACGCTACTGGTAACGCCCCAGCCGAGCATGGCTCGGCTCTACAGGGGCTGCGGGCTTAGAACGGGTCGCTGCCGGGGCGCACTTCCACGCCCAGCAACGAGCACAGCGCCAGCATCGCTTCGTCGTCACGGCTCAGGGCCACCCAGCCGGCGTAGGCGTCTTCACCGGTATTCCAGTTCCACACCGTGTAACCGTGCTCACGCAGGCGGTCATGGGCGGTGGTCATCAGCATGGGCACGTCCAGGTCGGCGGTGAAGTCTTCGTCATCGAAGTCGCCCCCCCAGGCAATGTCCAGGTTCCAGCGCACGGCCATTTCGTTCAGCGCGGCGACAAAGGAATCGGTGTCCTTCCAGTCCACGTAGAAACCTGAACGCCAGTCGATGGCATCCTTCAGGTCCCACAGCCATTGCTCGTCGCTGGAATCTTCCTCGGCGCCGGCGCGCGCTTCACGCCAGGCGTCGAACTGCGCCAGCGCGGCGTCTTCGTCACCGGGATTGATCAGCCACAGCAGGTTCCAGACCCGCGCCGGATGGTCGTCTTCGTCGAAGTCCGGTTGCAGTTCGTCAGAGTCTTCGTAATCGGCGCTGTTGTCAGGCATGAGGCGGTTTCCACTACGTAATGCCGCGCATTCTGCGGCCAGCGGCGCGCCAGCGAAAGCCTTGGCGCGTCACAGCGGGTATCCTTGCGCCCCGAAGAGGGCCACGGTGGCCTTCACTGAAGCACTGATATGAGCGATACCCCTCCCGATCATCTGGCGATCAACCCGCAGAGCCCGTTCCACAATGCTGAAGCCCTGCAGCGTGGTGTTGGCGTCCGTTTCAACGGCGTCGAGCGCGATGACGTGGAAGAGTATTCCGTGCAGGAAGGCTGGATCCGCGTACAGGCCGGCAAGGCCCGCGACCGCCGTGGCAACCCGATGACGCTGAAGATCAAGGGTACGGTTGAGCCGTATTTTCTTGAGTTGAAGAACGTTTAAAGCTTGAAAGCCTGCATGGCTAGCTAGGAGCCTGCCCTCACCCCAACCCCTCTCCCGTGAACGGGAGAGGGGCTCGGATTGTGGCGGCTCGTAGCGCACTAGCCCCTCTCCCGCTTGCGGGGTGAAAGGAGCAGCTTGCGAACCACTGGTTCGCTGCTCCTTGAACGGCCTTGCGCCAGCGCAAGGACCGGGGCGCGGAGCGGGGGTTGGGGTGAGGGGAAGCCCCTGGCAAGCAAACCCCACAACACACCCCTCAATCCCTTTGCCGGGTCTCCAGCAAATCCAGATTGCGGATCAGCTTGCGCGCGATCTCATCGGATACCTGCCCGCGCCGGGTCAGCCGGAACAACTCCTCACGCTCGGCATTCAAGCCGGCCGTGCGCAGGCTGCGATACGCCTGCTCCATGCGCCGCACCTGTTCCGGGTCTTCGTCCGGGCCCTGGCCTTTTTCCAGATTGCGCTGGTACAGCAGGCTCACCCTTGCCGCCGCATCGTTGAGCAGCTGCACCGCCGTGGTGGATTGCCCCTGCACCAATTCCTGGCGGGCCTTTTCCACAGCCGCCAACGCCGCCTTGGAGGACGATCTGCGGGCCAGATCCTCTTCGCGCCGGCTGTCATCGTCCTTGGGCAGCTCCAGGCCCTTGAGCAGGCGCGGCAACATCAGGCTGGCGCCCACCAGCGATACCAGGATCACTGCCGCGGCAAGGAAGATCACCAGGTCACGCGCCGGGAACGGTTCGCCACCGGGGACCATCAGCGGCAAGGTCAACACACCGGCCAGGGTGATGGCGCCGCGTACACCGGCCACCGACATCGCCAGCACCACCCGCCACGAGGTACTGGTTCCCTTCTCGCCACGCATCCGCGCCCGGAGCAGGTTCCAGCGCAGCGACAGCCACACCCAGACCAGCCGCAGCACCACCAGCACCGCATTGATCGCCAGCACGTACACCAGCAGCCACCAGGCGCTGTGGTGGCCGGTAGCCGACATCGTCTGGATCGCACGCTCGACGATGCCCGGCAACTGCTCGCCCAGCAGCACGAAGATGATGCCGTTGAAACTGAACTGCACCATGTTCCAGACCGCGTTGCGCTGCACGCGCATGCTGCCGCTGATGCGGCCGGTCAACTCCACGTAACTCATGGTCACGCCTGCCGCCACTGCCGCCAGGATGCCCGATGCATGCAGTTCTTCGGCCAACAGGTAGGCCGCGAACGGGATCAGCAGGTTCACCAGCAAGGCAGCGCCGGGCTCTTCGCCGAAGCTGCGCCACAGCCAGCGCTGGAAGGTGGACACGCCCCAGGTCACCGCCACGCCGATGATCAGGCCGGCCAGAGCCACCCACAGGAAGGTCAGCGAGGCCTGGGCCAGCGAGAACGTACCGGTCATCACTGCCGCCACCGCAAAGCGGAAGCAGACCAGGCCCGAGGCGTCGTTCAACAGGGACTCGCCTTCCAGGATGTGCATCAGCCGCTTGGGAATCGGCGCGCGCGAGGCGATGGCGCTGACCGCCACCGGGTCGGTGGGCGAGATGATCGCCGCCAGCGCGAAGGCCACGGCCAGCGGCATCGATGGAATCATCCAGTGGATCAGCAGGCCGGCGCCGACCACGGTGAACACCACCAGGCCGAACGCCAGTTCCAGGATGGCGCCCTTGTCGCGGAACAGGCCCTGCTTGGGAATGCGCCAGCCATCGAGGAACAGCAGCGGCGGCAGGAACAGCAGGAAGAACATATCCGGCTCAAGCGCGTGCCCGCGATTGAACACGCCCGCAATCAGCGCGCCCAAGCCGATCTGCACCAGTGGCAACGGCAATGAGAAGGGGAGGATTCTTACCAGATAGCCACTGGCGACAACCGCCACCAGCATCGCCAGAACAACTTCAATCGTGTGCATGCCCGTTCCACGGAATCACTACCACGACAGCAGGCTGCCGACACTGGCAGTGGCGGATGAATACCGGGAAATTACCACAGCAATCCGATGTTGCTGGTGTCGCTGCTGTTGCTTATTACGCGCAGATGCATGAAAGCCGTGGCTGGCGGCGGCCGCATCGGCCAGCGCCAGCCACGCAGCTTGGTCGGCTGTGCGCTGTGCCCTTGCCACTGCACCCGCAGCACGCAGCACGCAGCACGCAGCACCAGTTTTCAGGCCGCGCCGTCGAAGCGATAGATGTCCATCGCCAGAAAGCCCATATCAATGCCGGCATCGATCCGTTGTGCACCGAGCCGGTCACTGCCGGCCGCGCCCATGGCGAAGTACAGCGGCAACAGGTGCTCATCGGTGGGATGTGCCTGCATCGCGAACGGCGCCTGCTGGCGGTAATCGAACATCGCCTGCAGGTCATCGGCGTGCAGCTTCTGCTCCACCCATTGGATGAAGGGGCGCACATAAGGCGCCTCCTTGCCGGCCTCGTAGTGGTGCCAGTCGTGCAGGTTGTGGGTGATGCTGCCCGAGCCGATCAGCAATACGCCCTGCTCGCGCAACGGGGCCAGTGCACGGCCCATCGCAAACTGATGCGTGGGGCCCAGCGAGGGCTGGATGGACACCTGCAGCACCGGAATATCGGCTTGCGGGTACAGGTAGCGCAGCGGCACCCAGGCGCCATGATCGAGCCCGCGCTGAGGGGCGATGCCCGGCTGCAGGCCGGCAGCGGCCAGCCGCTGGGCCACGTCCTGGGCCAGCTCAGGCGCGCCCGGCGCCGGGTAGTGCAGCTGATAGAGCGCCTCGGGAAAACCACCGAAGTCATGGATGGTCTGCGGCTGCGCCGCCGCCGACACCTGCGGCGTACGCTGCAACCAGTGCGCCGAGGCCATGACGATGGCGCGCGGGCGCTCCAGCCCGGCGGCCAGTTCAGCCAGGCGCGGCCCCACCAAACCCGGCTGCAGCGCGGTCATCGGCGAACCATGCGAGATATAAAGGGAAGGCAAGGGGCGGCGCATTGAAAGCTCCCGGGATTTGCGGAGCACACAGGTTATTGCGCGGAGCTCGAGCAACAAATAACCTCAACGTCAACGTTTTATTTCAAAAACGGAAACAATGGACACCATCGATGCCATGCGTGTGTTCGTCACGGTGGTCGAGCGCAACGGCTTCAGCGCCGCCGCCGATGCCCTGGACATCTCCACCGCCGCCGTCACCCGCCAGGTAGCCGCACTGGAAAAGCGCCTGTCCACGCGCCTGCTCAACCGCACCACGCGCAGGGTCAGCCCGACCAGCACCGGCGCGGCCTATTACCAGCGCTGCATCCAGCTGCTGGCCGAATTCGACGATCTGGAAGCCTCGGTAGGCGCGCAGGCGCTGCAACCGTCCGGGCGGCTGCGCATCAACGCACCGGTCAGCTATGGCATCGCCCGACTCGGCGCGCTGTTGCCGGCCTACAGCGCCCGTTACCCACAGGTGGAACTGGACCTGCAGTTGTCCGACCGCCAGGTGGACATGGTCGAGGAAGGCTTTGACCTGGCTATCCGCATCACCCGGCACCCGGCACCCAACCTGATCGCGCGGCAGCTGGCGCAGGTGCGCATCCGCCTGTGCGCGGCGCCGTCCTATCTGGCCCGGCGCGGCACGCCCGTCAGCCCGGAGGATCTGGCCGCCCACGATTGCCTGGCCTATACCTACTCCGCCGGTGGCGACAGCTGGCAGCTGCTGGGGCCGCAGGGCGAAATCACTGTGCCGTTCGTGCCCCACCTGCGCGCCAACAATGGCGAAGTGCTGCGTGAGGCCGCCATCGCCGGCATGGGCATCATCGCCCAGCCGGATTTCATCATCGAGCAGGCGCTGGCCGACGGCCGCCTGCTGCCGGTACTGCCGGATTGGGAAAGCCCGGCCATCGGCATCCATGCGGTGTATACCAGCCGCAGCCACCTGGCGCCCAAGCTGCGCAGCTTCATCGATTATCTGGTCGAGTGCCTGGACCCGAGCGCTGCCGGCTCAGGCTGAGCGGCTTTCATCCAGCATCAGCAGGACCTGCTCCAGCGGCATCGGCCGCCCCAGCAGATAGCCCTGCACCTGGTCACAACCGTGCGCGGCCAGCCAGCGGCGCTGGCCCTCGGTTTCCACGCCCTCGGCAATCACCGACAAGCCCATGCTGTGGCCCAGCGACAGCAGCGCACGGCAGATGGCGGCGTTGCGTGGATTGCTTTCCACATCGGTGACGAAACCGCGGTCGATCTTCAGCGAATCCAGTGGCAGATGCTGCAGGTAGGACATGCTGGAGAAGCCGGTACCAAAATCATCCAGCGCCACGCCCACGCCGTTGGCATGCAGGTGCCCAAGCGTCTGCAGGGCCTGGGTCGGATTACGCATCAGCACGCTCTCGGTGAGCTCCATCTGCAGCGCGCCACGGGCCAGGCCGTGGTCCTGCATGGCACGGCTGAATTCACCGACCAGGTCGCTGTTGAACAACTGCACCGCCGATACGTTCACCGCGATTGGCAGGTGCTGCCAGCCGGCCGCCGACAACTGCTGCTGCGCGCGCGCGGCCGCGTGGATGACCCAACGGCCAAGCGCGATGATCAGGCCGGTGTCTTCGCACAGCTGGATGAAATCGGCCGGCGGAATGAAGCTGCCGTCGAGCTGTGGCCAGCGCAGCAAGGCCTCCAGCGCCACCGGGCTGCCTTCGGCGGCATCCATGATGGGCTGGAAGTGCAGCACGAATTCGCCGCGGTCAATAGCGATATGGATACGCCCGGCCAACTGCAGGCGTTCGGTGTAATGAGCCGCCATGCCTGCGTTGAAATTCAGCAGAGCCACGCCGGTTTCGCGCGCGGCATGCGCGGCCTGCGCGGCGCGGCCCAGCACCTGCTCGGCCAGCTCGCCATCCAGCGGGCAACTGGCCACGCCGATGCGCGCTTCCAGCTGGTGGTAGGTATCGCGGCCACGGATCGGTTCGGCCACCGCCGCCATCAGCGCATCCAGTGCCAGCTGCGGATCGCGCTCGCCTTCAATGGCCAGTACGAAATCCTCGGCCGGCTGGTGTGCCAACAGACCGTAACGCGAGGCCAAGCCCCCCAGGCGCACCGATACGGCGCGCAGCGCCTCCTCACCGGCGTCGCGCCCCAGGGTGTCGGTGATCATCTGCAGACCGCGCAGCTGCACGTGGGCGATGGTATAGCCACGGCTGCCGGCATCCAGGCGCTCGGACAGCGCGCGCACGGTCAACAGGCCGGTACCGGCATGGTGACTGGCGCGGTAGGCCAGCTCGTTCTCGTAACGCAGGCGCTGGCTGACATCTTCGGCCAGCACCAGGCAGGCATTGCGGCCGTCGAATTCCAGCTTGGCGAAGTGCCCCTGCACAAGGAAGGCGCTGCCATCCTTGCGCAGATGGGTGCTGACCTGCAGGCCGAGCAGGTCACCGCTCAAGGCGCGGCCTGCACTCTGACGGATCTCGTCCCACTCCACCGCCGGGCGGATATCCAGGATCGACATCGCCAGAAACTCTTCGCGGCTGTAGCCGTACTGGTCAATCGCGGCCTGGTTCACTTCCAGAAAGCGCAGGGTGACCAGGTCGAAGATCCAGAACGGCGCCGGATTGCGATCAAACACCAGCCGGAACTGGCGTTGTGCCTCCTGTGCGCGCGCCTCGGTGTTGACCCGTTCGCTGATATCCACCACCGCGCCGGCCAGGCGTTTGCTGTCACCAACATCGTCGACCAGTTCACCGCGCGCCGACAGCCAGCGCAATGAGCCATCGCCACCGCGCAGGCGGAACATCGCGTTCAAGGCACCCTTGCCGGCCAAGGCCCGCAACAGCATGTCGTTCAACCAGGCACGGTCTTCCTCGTGTACCCGCGCCAGGAATCCTTCCAGCGACGCGCTGCGCCCGGGCAGGCCCAGCATCTGCTGGGTCAGCGCCGACCAATACACGATTGGCCTTGCGCCATGGATGGACCAGGTACCGACCTTGCCCACTTCATGGGCCAGCGCAAGCTCGGCATTGCCGGCCTGCACCTCTTCGCTGAGCTGGCGCTGGTGCCGGGTGCTGCGGCCCACGCGGTACAACAGATAGGCAAAACCGGCCAGGTACAACAGGAAGATGCCGATCGAGGCGTACAGCAGCAGATACCAGCCTGCCATCACTTCCTGGTAGGACAGCGACGCGTACAGGCTCAAGGGGTAATCCATCGGCACGCTGACCGCCGCGATGCGCCGTTGGCCATCGTAGGGACTGATCACCGTCCCCTGCTTGATCACTTCCGCTGACGGCTGCAGGACCTTCATCGGCCGTGCCAGCTCCTTGCCAACCAACTGGGCCGGGTCACGGCTGTGGGCAAGCAACTGACCGTATCGGTTGCCAATCGAGGCAGTGCCGTCGCGGCCCAGGTCCAGGCCGCTGACCACGTCCTGGAACGCACCCAGCCGAACCCGCGTCAACAGCCACTGGCCCGGCTGCACCTGCAGCGCCGCGCGCAGCACCCAATGCTGGTCAGGCATGCGCTCCAGCGCGCCCAGATACAGGCCACCGGTGAGCAGGCGGTTCTCCTCAAGCACCCAACTCTGCAAAGTGGGATCGCCAACACCGGCCGAGAGCGGCGTGCCGTGATCATCCACCAAGGTCACCGAGGCCAGATCCTGGTTGCGCTCAAGCACACCCCGCAAGCTGGCCTCAAACAAAGCAGGTGCCTGATCAGGCACCTGGCGGTAGAACTCCCGGCAATCACTGGCGCTGCCGCGCAACGCGCGTTCCCAGGTAACCAGCTGTGCTCGCAGCAGGCGGCTGCTGCCACTGGCCAGTGCCATCGACTGCCGCTGCGCTGCTTCCAGGCGGCTGTTACGGTCGTTCCACAGCATCGTGATCAGGGCGGCAGCAAGCAGCAACGCCACCGCCACACCGGCAATGACCATGACCCGCAATGGATGAGCCGGCGTTCTGGTCACCGGTGAGTCCAACGCATCAGTAGGTGGTCAGCTGGCATTACGTATGTTGGTCCTGGCATCACTACAACTAGGAGCCGTCAGGTGGGGACCTGCACCGGCCGCATGCGAACACCACATACCCCGTGCTGCCGATGTCTCCCCAGACACCATCTACAGCGCGTTCGCTCAAGCATGCAGCACAACCACCGTCGGCGTGAAGAGTGCGTGACCAATTTTCTCGCATTCCCCGTACTTGTGCACATTCGTCAAGTGCCAGAATCGATATCTTTATGAACGGGGTTGGAGGTCTAGACTTGTCGCACACATCCTCCGGATACCGTCATGGTCCTGCAACGTTCCTTCCTCGTACTGGCAATCGGTGCCGTGCTTACCCTCAGCGGCTGCGGCAAAGAGGCAAGCGCGCCTGCGGTTGACAGCAGCGCACCACCCAAGCCGGCCGCCGCAGCCAAACCGCAGCTGGGCAGTTTTGGTTTCGATGCCGACGGCATGGACCGCAGTATCGCCGCCGGCGACAACTTCTTTGACTTTGCCAATGGCCAGTGGGTGCAGCGCACCGAGATTCCGGCTGACCGTTCCAACTATGGCAGCTTCAATGTGATCGCCGAGAAAACCCTGGCCGACACGCGCGCCATCATGGAGGAAGCCGGCAAATCCGATGCCGCCGATGTGCGCAGGATTGGCGATTACTACGCCGCGTTCATGGACGAAGCCGGCATCGAGACGCGCGGCACCGCGCCGGTGCAGCCGGCGTTGCAGGCCATTGCCGGCATCGCCGACAAGCCGGCGCTGGCCAAGGCACTGGGCGCCGGCATGCGCGCCGACGTCGACCTGCTCAATGCCACCAATTTCTATACACCGCACCTGTTCGGCGTGTGGGTGTCGGTGGACCTGCTGCAACCGGACCGCAACGCGCCCTACCTGGTGCAGGGCGGGCTGGGCATGCCGGACCGCGACTTCTACCTGCAGGAAGGTCGCATGGCCGAGCTGCGCAAAGCCTATGAAGCCTATGTCGCCCAGCTGCTGACGTTGTCGGGCGACAAGGACGCTGCCGCCAAGGCCGAGCGCATCGTCGCGCTGGAAACCAGGATCGCCCGCGCCCACGCCACCCAGGAAGAAACCAACGACGTGCAGAAGGGCGCCAACGCCTGGAAGCAGGCCGACCTGGCCGGCAAAGCACCGGGCATGGATTGGAAGGCCTTCCTGGAAGGCGCAAACCTGGGTGCGCAGCAGGACTTCATCGTCTGGCAGCCCAAGGCCGTAGCCGGCCTGTCCAAGCTGGTCGCCAGCGAGCCGCTGGATGTGTGGAAGGATTACATGGCATTCCACGCGCTGGATGAGGCAGCAGCGTATCTGCCCAAGGCCTTCGCCGACGCCCACTTCGCCTTCCACGGCACCGCCATGAGCGGCACCCCGCAGCAGAGCGACCGCTGGAAGCGCGCGGTGGCCGATACCAACAGCGCGGTTGGCGAGGCGGTTGGCAAGATCTACGTCGAGCGCCACTTCGATGCGGCCACCAAGGCACGCGCCGATGAGATGGCCAAGAACATCATCGCCGCCTTCGCCAAGCGCATCGACGCGCTGGCATGGATGTCACCGGAAACCAAGGCACACGCCAAGGCCAAGGTTGCCGGGCTCAAGGTGGACATGGGCTACCCGAGCAAGTGGCGTGACTACAGCGCGCTGGAGGTGAAGCGCGACGATGCACTGGGCAATGCCCAGCGTGCCTCGTTGTTCGAATACCAGCGCAACATCGCCAAGCTCGGCCAGCCGGTGGACCACAGCGAGTGGGCGATGCTGCCGCAGACCATCAATGCGATGAATGTGCCGCTGGAAAACCGCCTGGTGTTCCCGGCCGCGATCCTGCAGCCGCCGTTCTTCGATGGTGCGGCGGACGATGCGATCAACTACGGCGCCATTGGTGCGGTGATCGGCCATGAAATCAGCCATGGTTTCGACAATGCCGGTGCACTGTTCGATGAAACCGGCAAGCTGCACAACTGGTGGACGGCCGATGACCTGAAGAAATTCAACGCCGCCGGCGATGCGTTGGCCATGCAGTTCGACAGCTACGAACCGTTCCCCGGCGTGCACGTCAACGGCCGCCTGACCCTGGGCGAGAACATCGCCGACGTTGCTGGCCTCGGCACCGCCTATGACGCGTACCGGCTGTCATTGCAGGGCAAGCAGGAGCAGACGCTGGAGGGCTTCACCCCGGACCAGCGCTTCTTCCTCGGTTTTGCCCAGGCCTGGCGCAGCAAGGCGCGTGAGCAGGCGCTGCGCAATTCGCTGCTGACCAATGTGCATGCGCCGGGCCAGTTCCGTGCGCTGACCGTGCGCAATCTGGATGCGTGGTATCCGGCGTTCGACGTAAAGCAGGGGCAGAAGCTGTATCTGGCACCTGAGCAGCGGGTCAAGGTCTGGTAAAGGCTTTGCGCTCCCTCCCTTTGGCCGAAGGCCAAGGGGAGGGTTGGGGAGGGGTCGCTTTTCGCTCGTAACGCCCCTGCCGAGCATGGCTCGGCACTACGGCGACTCTGGCCACGCAGACAGCACTGCAGGCTCCTGCCCTACCCGCTTGCAGGCGCGGGTGGATATACCGTCATTCAAGGCGATCCGGAACAACGGCGCCACGCTGCGCAGCACCCGCGCTGCCACCACCGACTGCAACTGCTGGCCACGGCTGCGTCCGAGCAGCTGCACTGCCCAGTCCGGCAACAAGGCCGCACCGGCTGCAAGAAACACATCGCGCGACACGCCCGGCAAGGGCACCGGCAGGCGCACCTCGCTCAGCACCTCCAATACCTCGCGCGAGCGCGCATCCATGCTCAGCTGCGACTGCTGCGCCTGGAAGTACTCACGTACCTGCGCTTCGCTGGCAGGCACATCGCGCGCGCCCAGGGCCTCGGCCACACGCCGGTATTCGTCGTAATAGCGATCGGCAATGGCGGCTGGAACCTCGCGGCAATAGCGCCGGCAACCTTCCAGAAAGCCATAGGCTTCAGTGACATGCACCCAGGTCAGCAACTGCGGATCGTCCGCGGCATAGGTCCGGCCATCGGGCAGCGTGCCCACCACCTGTGCATGGATACGCCGCACCTTGGCAATCAACTTCTCCACTTCGGTCGCTGGCGCATAACTGGTCCCGGCGACAAAACTGGTGGTGCGGCGCAGCCGCCCGACCAGATCCTGGCGGAAGTTGGAATGGTCATAGACCCCGGCCAGCGCGCGCGGGTGCAGCAGCTGCAGCATCAGCGCGCACAGCCCGCCTGCCAACATGCCGGGAAATTCGGAATGAATACGCCAGGTGACGCTGCCCGGGCCAAACCAGCCCGGGTCGCCCAAGGGTGTGTCGTACTCCACCCCATTCTGGTTACGTGGAAAGGCATCCAGCACCCAGCGGCGGATGTGGGCGGTGGCGGCGGCGGAAACGGGACTGAACAGGGATGACATGCCGCCTATCGTACCGGTCTGGCTGCGCAGCTGGCTTGCGTGGAGCCCCGATCTGGCAGCTGTACAGCCGCCATCAAGGCCCAGCGCCCGCCCGGCGTGCGGCATGTGCAACCGCAGCAAGGAATGTGACGGGAGTTGAAACGTCCTTCGTGCTGGGCCATGACGCACCGCAAAAATTTCGCGCTGCTACAGCGCTACGGCGGGCATCACGGGAAGGCTCTTCGCACGGCCCCCATTGCCAAGCCGGCCGAAAGTGCTAGAACTGAGCCTGCCTGACCGCTTCAACCTGCATCCGTCGCTCGTTCCAGCAAGTATCTGCAAGGAGCTCAACATGATCGCACTGTTCAAAGGTTTGGGATTGCTGTTGCAAGACAACGAGCTGTACAACAGCCCGTTCGAGAAGCAGGTTGATCATTGGAAAAACCTGAGCGATCAGCAGATACGCGAGGAAGTGTCGGTACTGGCCAAGGCCAAGTGCCAGTGGTTGATGGCATCGATCGTGCTGTGGCAGGCCTCGTCACTGCTGATCCTGGGCTTGATCACCAACTACCTGTGGCGCGATGACTTCCATATCACCTTCACCCGCGTGGTGATCGTGCTCGGCTCTTGGGTGTCGATCCTGTTCGTGATCTGGTTCATGGCCAACATGTTCGACCACACCGCCGGCTTCGAGCGTTGGATGAAGGCCTTCAACAGCCGCGCCCGGATCAGCTCCGATGCCGACAGCGTGGACGAAGTGGCCGAAGCGCTGGAGATGGCCAAACACTATCCGGAAGTACTGGACTACAAGCAGGCCGTCACCAACACCCGTGAGCTGCGCCATGAAGACGTGCGCATCATGCGTGAGCTGGGCCGCATGCGGCAGCATTCGGAACTGGTCGGCAAGCTCAACCACATCGGGGATGATGGCTTGCGACTGCAGCCTGCGTTCTGAGCCAGCCGGGATTTCCTGCTGCAATCGCCGCGCTTTGTCGCGGCGATTTTTTTTGCGGATGGTGAAGCTCCCCTCTTTCCAACCCCTCTCCCGCAAGGGAAGAGGGCTACAGCTGCAGCTGCAGCTGCAGTTGCAGTTGCAGTTGCAATCGCAGCTTGCGCTCGCGGAGTTTCAAGTCATCTCCTTGCGGGGCTGGAGCGGCCGCTTGCAAACCGGTTCGAGGTCTCTCAAGCGCTCTTGCGTCAATGCAAGGGCCGGGGCGCGGGACGGCGGCTGGGGAGTGGGCTTGGCTGCGTCTGCACGCGCCCAAAGCCGCCCTCAGCGCCGAATGGTCACCTGCTGCGCAAAGCCAGCCGGCAATCCATCCACTACCCGCGTGCTTCCTACCACCACCACGAAATCCTGTAGTGCTTCGCGACTGCAGACCTGGCCAGCGCCACCATCTGCCCGACTGCACTGCTCGCGATACAACTGGTAGCCGCAGCGCCCGCTGTCACTCTGCAGGCATTGGAAACGGCTGACCCCGGCCACCACCGTGGTGCGGCTGAGCAGGCTCTGCTCACCGCTGATGCGGGTGATCGAGGTCTGCCCCGCAGATTCGTGGATGCCCAGCATCGACAGCAGGCTGCCGATCAAAACTGTCAGGTAATGCATGGCAATACTCCGGCATACGGCGCGGCATCACATGCCGCGGAACAGACTCATGAAGGGTTGGCTGACCACCAGCGTCTCACTGCGGTGCTTGAGCCGCAGCACGCCGCGACCACTGTCCTCGCGGCTCACCGCCGCCACCGCTTTCATGTTGACGATGGTGGCGCGGTGGATCTGGCGGAAGTGGTTGGCGTCCAGAGCGGCTGAGAGCTCGCGCAGCGAGCTGCGCAGCAGCAGTTCTTCCTCGGCGGTGACCACCACGGTGTATTTGCTGTCGGCGCGGAAATACAGCACTTCGTCCAACATCACCAAGCGGGTTTCGCGACCGTTGCTGGCGGTGATCCAGGCCAACGGTGGCGCGGCCAGTGGCGCGGCAGGCTGCCTTGCCAGTTGCTGCAACAGGCGTTCCAGCACACCCGGGTCAGCGCTGCCGGCCTGGCGGCGGGCCAGCACACGCTGGCGCGTTGCCAGCAAGCGCTCATCGCTGACCGGCTTGAGCAGGTAATCCACCGCGCCCTGTTCAAACGCGCTGATCGCGTACTGGTCGTAAGCAGTGACGAATACCACTTCGGTCTGCGGGCTCAGCTGCTGCAGCGCGCGGGCCACGTCCAGGCCGGTGATGCCGGGCATGCGGATGTCGAGGAAGGCCAGATCCGGCTTGTGCGTTTCCAGTGCCTCCAGCGCGGCGGCACCGTCCTCGCATTCGGCCACCACCTCAAGCTCCGGCCACAGGCGCTGCAACTGGGCCAGCAGCGCTTGGCGCAGCAGCGGCTCGTCTTCGGCAATGAGGGCTTCAAGGTGCATGCGGCAACTCCGGCATGTTCAGCGTTGCCGGTGCAGCTGCAGGTGCAGGTGCGGCTGCGCCAGCCGCCGTGCTGGGCAGCGGCGCCGCCGCTGCGGTAGGCATCGATGCAGCGCGCCTGGGCAGGCTGATGGTGGCTGCCATGCCGCTGGGGAAATTGGATACCAGGGCCAAGGTGGCCTGTTCGCCACAGCTCAGGCGCAGGCGTTCGCGCAGGTTTTTCAGGCCGATGCCGGTGCCGCTGTTGTCAGTGCTGATGCCCTGGCCGTCGTCGGCCACGGTGATGGTCAACTGCCCGTCCAGTTCGCGCGCCAGTATCCATACCGTGCCGCCACCAGTCTTGGGCTCCAGGCCGTGTTTGATCGCATTCTCGACCAGCGTCTGCAGCGACATCGAGGGCAGGCTGACGCCATGCAGCGATTCGGGCACATCGATCTGCAGGTTGAGCCGCGAGCCCATGCGGATCTGCAGGATTTCCAGATAGGCCTGCACCCGTTCCAGTTCCTGCCCCAGCGTGGAGACCGATTGGTCGATGCCGGGCAGCGAGCTGCGCAGGTATTGGATCAAGTGGCCCAGCATCTGCTCGGCACGGGCCGGATCGCTGCGGGTCAGTACCTGCGCATTGGCCAGCGTGTTGTAGAGGAAGTGCGGCTCCACCTGCGCATGCAGCAGGTTCAGGCGGGCCACGCTGAGCTCCTTTTCAGCTTCGGTGCGTGCGGCGTGTTCGCGTTCCTCGCGGCGCTGCTGGGCGACCTTTCCGCTCAGCGCATGGGTGACGGCTTCTGCGTTTTCGTAGTTGCTGCCTTCATCGAGCAGCAGCAGGTCGACCCAGGCCCCGGCATCGGGTTCGAAGAACAGGGTGACGCTGCTGGTATCGGCGCCGGGAATGACACGGGCGGTGATCTGGTTGTGCTTGATGGCCAGCCGCGCCATCGGATTCCAGCGTGACGGCGGGCGTTCGCCATAGGGATCGGCGCGGCGCTGGGTAGCGCGCAACTGCAGGGTACCGACCGAACGCTCCAGCTGCTCGATCCGCGGCATCTGCCCGATCACCTGTTCCAGCAGTGCAAACGCGGTGGACGCGTCCAGCGGCAACTCGACCTGGCGGCGATGGCGGTTGGCCAGGGTCTGCGAGTCGAGCCGGTCGGCGATCAGGGCGACCCGGCGGATATGGCCGACCACGGCGGTCAGCGCGAACACCATCAAGGCCATGGCAGCCAGGCCGAAGATCCAGCCCGGCGACTGGTCCATGCCGCTGAACAGGCCGCTCCACAGGAAGGCGGCAACCAGGATGGTCAGCGCCCAGGCGGCGAGGATGCGGAAACCTAGAAAGAGGCTGGCGAACATGATCAATCACCATAGGGATTGGGGGTGAGCATAGGCATCCCCGGCAAGGCCGCAAACGGCCTGCGACGAAACCCGCAAAAAGCGCGACCAGACCCGGATTGGCCGCGATGGAGTGCAGGAGGTCTTGTGGGAGCGGCGTGAGCCGCAAAGCAGGTGGAGTATCCGGAGACGGCCTTGTCCAGCGTTTCATTGGCGTCAGCTTCGCGGCTCACGCCGCTCCCACAACCTCAGCCCGCTGGTAGCCCGGGTAAGCGCAGCGCACCCGGGGGGAGCCAACAACCCCGGGGGTTGGCTTTTGCCGGTAAAGCCCCTGCCGAGCATGGCTCGGCACTACCGCTTTGCTCCCTCCCTTTCGCCGCAGGCGAAGGGGGTGAAGAAGGCCTGCTTGCGCGCCACTGGCGCGCGGCCTGATGAACGACCGAAGGCTGTGCCTTCGGGCCGGACGGGTTGGGGAGGGGTTGGCTTTTGCCGGTAAAGCCCTGCCGAGCATGGCTCGGCACTACCGGGCGTGCCAATCGGTGGGTAGCGACCAGCGCGCGACCCCGTCGCCGCACAGGCCAAGCAGGGCATCGCCCTGCGGCGCCCACTGCAACTGGCGCAAGTCCCAGCAGGCCGAGCGGCTGGGGTTCAAGCTGAGCGACTTGCCGCTGTCCAGGTTCCATATCGTCAGTACCGGGGTGCTGCCGTCGTTGCTGCCCAAGGCCAGCAATCGGCCGTCGGCCGACGCCGCAGCGGCGTTCAAGGAATTCAGCCCCGGCAATACCAGCGAATGTTTCAGCTTGCCGTTGGCCACGTCGATCACGTGCATGCCCGGATTGCGACGTTCACCTTCCATCAGCACGAAACCCACCGCGATCCAGCCACCGGCCGCAGAACCCAACGGCGCCGGCACCCATTGCGCCATGCCCGCATCGTCATTGCCATCGGCCTTGCCAAAGCGACGTGGCAGCGACAACACGCGACTGACCCGCCCGCTCGCAGCCTCCAGTTCGGTCAAACCGGCCGGGTCCTCGACCCAGAAGCCCTGCCCCGGACCGTCCCAACGCACCGGCTTGATCCGGGTGTTGCCCGGATAGCCTGCCAGCACGCCTTGCCGCGGCGCGTCGAAGCGCTGTGCGTAGATCCAGGCCGCGCCCTCGGCAGGCGGTGCCGCCTGCAGTTGCAGCACCCGCAACACCTCGCGGATGGGATTGCGTCCGTCCAGCGCATGGTCGTAGGGCACGGGACGCCCCTGCGCATCCGCCAGCCAGTTCCAGCCACCGCTGATCGGCTGGCGTACGTTCGCCGCCCATTGCACGGGGTGCGATGTCGCTGCGGCCTGGCCAACGGCATACGTGACCACTTGGCGCTGCACGGCCAGCCACGCATTGCGTCCCTGCAGGTCGGTGCTCAAAGCGGCGCGACCGGCATCCCCCTCGGCCTGCCACAGACGCTGGGGCGTATTGCCCATGCCCGGTGCCCAACGCCACAAGGCATCGGGATGGCCGCTGAGCAGCAGCACGCTGCCGTCGGCCAGCGGCCGCATGTCGTAGTACTGGCCGCCTTCCGTCTTGAGCAGACGCTGTGCGCTCGCCGCATCGGTGGCACTGCCTGGGGCTGTCAGCGTCGGCTCGACGATGCGGCTGTCAGCCGCCAACGGTGGCTGCCAATCACCGGCACCCACGCCGATCTGCGATGCCGCGCCGGGCAGCCTGCGCAATGCGTCGTACACGGGCGCGAACAGAGCCTCCGGCACACCGCGACGCATCAACCTCGGCGCGGGGCCGCCGCCCATTACGTTGAACTCGCGCAGCTGATCGATCACACCGCCATTCGGGTTTGGCCAATCATCGACGCGGCTCAAGGTAATCGCCGTAGCAGGTTTGCCCAGCGCTTCGTCGACCTGCATGACGCGTACTTCGATTGTGCTTTTCGCGCGCCCTAGCAGACCATGCCTGTGTTCGGCGCTGGCCTGCCAGCTGGCGAAGTCAACCTGCAGCTCGGCCAGCTTGTCGCTCAGCGCATCCACCGTTGGGTCGTGCTGCAGGCGCTGTTCGCGCAGCGGCAACTCTTCGGCCAGCAGTGCGCCCTGCTCCACCGCTGTGCGCAGCGCAGGCATGCGATAGCGACGGATGAATTCAGCCTTCAATTCGGGACGGCGGGCGATCAATACATTGCCCCAACCGTGGTCCATATAGGCCACGCGGGTGCGCTGCACCGGCGCGTTGAAGGTGCCCAGCGGTGCGAGGCTGGCCTGCACCACCGGCAGTACTTGCTCGAACGGCAGGGACACCACCAGTTCCACCTGTCCCAGCGGACGTTGGTTCTTTGCCAACAGCGGCGCCTGCAGCGCGGCAGGCAGGCCTTTCTCCGGCTGCTGCTGATTGCTGGGCAGCATCTGCCAGTTCGGCGGCAATGGTGAGGCGAGTGCCAGCAGCGGGAAAATCGTGCAGGCCAGGCAGAGGATTGCGCGGCATGCGCTGGTGTTTGTCATGGGTCTTCCTTGGTGGTGCGGCGAACGAGGGTCGGGACGAGCTTTGAGCGCTGTGCAGCTGCGGCCCTCACCCCAACCCCTCTCCCGCAGGAGAGGGGCTTCATGCTCCCTCCCTTTCGCACATCGTGCGAAGGGGAGGGTTGGGGAGGGGTGCTTTTCACTTTGAAGCTTCAAAGCTGCCCTCACCCCAACCCCTCTCCCGCAGGAGAGGGGCTTCAAGCGCTATTGCGTCACGCCTTATTTACGCTCTGCGGCACTCGCATCGCGGACCGCGCGGAAGCTTTCTTCCGGGCTCCAGTTCGGCCAGTCGCGCGAGTTGGCCAGCTTCTCGCCGAGCGTGTACAGCACTTCCAGATCGCGGGCGGCGCCGGCGAAGGTCCAGTCGGCCTGCCATTCATCGCCCTGCTGGTGGTAGCGCTTGGCGGTGTACTCGTCGGAGGCCTTCTTGCCAGCGGCCACGCCACCGTCGATCCAGTCCTGCCCTGCCCCGTACGACAGCGCCGGCACGCCGCGCTTGGCGAACGGGAAGTGATCGGAGCGGAAGAACAGACCGGCCTCCGGCTTGGTGTCCGGGGTGTAGCGGATATCCCATGCCTTGGCTACGTCCTTGAGCTGGTCCAGCAATTCCACCTTGGCCGTGCCGTAGATGCCGAAATCACGCGACGGGCTGTACGGCGACATGCCATCCATGTTGATCACCGCCACGGTCTTGGCCAGCGGATACAGCGGGTTGTTGGCGTAGTACTCCGAGCCCAACAAGCCTTTCTCCTCGGCGGTTACCGCCAGGAACACCACCGAACGCTGCGGCTTGGGCTGCGAAGCAAAACCACGGGCAAGTTCAACCAGTGCCGCGGTGCCCGAGGCATTGTCCATCGCGCCGTTGAAAATACGGTCGCCACGTGCGTCCGGCTCGCCAACACCGATGTGGTCCCAGTGGCCGGAATAGATCAGGGTCTCGTCCGGGTGCGTGCTGCCTTCCAGCCGCGCGACCACGTTGTGCGAGGTGATCACCTCGTTCTTGACCTGGTAGTTGGCCGAGAAGGTCTCACCCTTCAATTCCACCGGCTGGAAGTCGCGCGACTGCGCCTGCTTCTTCAGCGCTTCGAAATCCAGGCCGGCGCGCTTGAACAGGTCCACTGCCAGATCACGCTGGATCCAGCCTTCCAGCGCCGGGTGCGCCTCGGCCGGGTTCTGCCGGACCACGTCGAACATGGTGTTGGTATTGGAACCGGCCACCGTCGCCCAGCCATAGGATGCCGGTGCGGTTTCATGCACGATCAGCACGCCGGCGGCGCCCTGGCGCGCGCCCTCTTCGAACTTGTAGGTCCAACGGCCGTAATAGGTCATGCCCTTGCCGTCGAAATCACCGGCGCCGGACTCGAAATCCGGGTCGTTGATCAGCACCACGGCGATCTTGCCCTTCAGGTCCACGCCCTTGAAGTCATCCCAGTTGCGCTCTGGCGCCTTGACGCCATAGCCCAGGAACACCAGCGGCGCGTTGCGGATATCGACCTGGCTGACACCGTTCATCGCCGCACGCACGGCGATTTCCTGGCCCTGTGTCAGCGCCTGCGGTTTGCCCTGGCTGCTCAACGACAGCGCCGGCTTGCCGACGATGTCGCCCTTGAGCAACGGCACGGCCTGGGTCCACAGGCGCTGGCCGTCCTTCAGGTCGCCACCGGGCTGCATGCCAGCATCGGCAAACTGCCTGCTCAGGAAGGCAATGGTCTTTTCCTCACCCGCGGTCGCCGGTGAGCGGCCTTCGTAGGCGTCGGAGGAAAGCTCCCGGACGTCAGCCGAGATGCGGGCGCCGTCAAATTTCGGCGGGGCGGCCATCAAGGCCGTGGACACGGACATCGCCAACAGGCTGATTACGACTCGTTTCACGCGGTACTCCAGTGGTGAGGCAACCCCCGGAGTGTAGCCAGCCACGCGCGAAGGCGTGCAGTGCCTTATTGCACGGCTGCCGCGCGGGCCAGCAGGGCCTCGCGCTCACGCGCATTGCCGCTCAAAGCCGCTGCCTGTTCAAACGCCTGCCGCGCTTCGGCGGCACGCCCAAGCCGGGCCAGCAGGTCGGCGCGCACCGCCTGCAGCGGCGCGTAACCCTGCAGCTGCGGGTCATCGACCAGGTGTTGCAGCAACAACCAAGCCGTCGCCGCACCCTGCGCCTGCGCCACCGCCACAACGCGATTGAGTTCCACCACCGGCGAGGGCATCACCTCCAGCAGGCGACCGTACAGCGCAGCGATGGCCTGCCAGTCGGTCTGTTCGGCCTGGCGGGCGCGGGCGTGGCAGGCGGCGATACCGGCTTGCAGCACGTAGGCATCGTCTGCACCGCCAAGCGCTACGGCCTGCGTCAACGCAGCTTGACCACGGGCGATCTGCAGCCAGTCCCAACGGCTGCGGTCCTGATCCAGCAGCAGCACCGCCGCGCCATCTGCAGCCACCCGCGCGCGCAGCCGCGAGGCCTGCAGCTCCATCAAGGCGAGCAAGCCGAGTACCGATACCGTGTCTGGCATCAAACCGACCAGCACCCTGCCCAGCCGCAGCGCTTCTTCGCAAAGCGCTGGGCGCACCCAGTCCTCGCCACTGCTGGCGGCATAGCCTTCGTTGAACACCAGATAGACCACGTCCAGCACCGACTGCAGCCGCTGCGGCAGTTCCTGCCGGCGCGGCACTTCGAACGCCACTTTGCGCTCGGCCAGCAGGCGTTTGGCGCGGACGATGCGCTGGGCGATGGTGGGCTCGGGCTGCAGGTAGGCGCGGGCGATTTCATGGGTGCTCAGGCCGCACAGCAGACGCAGCGTCAGCGCCACCCTCGCATCGGCGGGCAGCGCCGGGTGGCAGGCGACGAACACCAGCCGCAGCAGGTCATCGCCGATGTCGTCCAGATGCTCGGACTGTTCCGCGCCCATGGCGTAGTCCTGCTGTTCGTCGATGACCTGTGCCTGCCGCTGCGCATGCAGGCGCCGTTGCCGCAGCCGATCAATGGCACGCCGTTGCGCGGTGGCCATCAACCAGGCGGCGGGATTGTCGGGGATGCCTTGTTCCGGCCAATGCTCCAACGCCGCCAGCAATGCGTCCTGGGCCAGTTCCTCGGCACTGTCGAGGTCACCCAGCATGCGCGCAAGGCGCGCGACCAGACGTGGCGATTCCATGCGCCATAAGGTATCGAGCAGCCGCTGCAGTTGTGGATCGGTCATAGGCAGCGATCAGAGCATCGCGATGCGACTGCTGCAAGTGCGGACAACGCTCTTGCAGGAGCGGCGTAAGCCGCGAAGCGGGCGAAGTATCCGATTCAAGAACGTCCATTGCTGAAGCGCAGAAGGGAGCAACAGCCAAGCCCTCCCCAACCCTCCCCTTCGCTACGCGAAAGGGAGGGTGCGAAAGCCTCCTTCGCTACATGAAGGCAAGAGCGCAAAGGCTCACAACTGCACGAACGGCTGGAAGCCACCCCAGAACATGCGCTTGCCATCGAACGGCATGTCCTTCGGGCTCATGCCTGCCAGCCGCGGATCGGCCATCGCCTTGGCATTGACCTTGTCGCGATGCGCGCGCGAGCGGAACAAAACGTACGCGAACACCACCACCTCGTCCTCCTTGAGCTTCACCGCCTGCGGAAACGAGGTGCGCTTGCCGGGCTTCACGTCCTCGGCCACTGCCTCGACATAAGCCAGCGCACCGTGCTCCTTCCACACCTTGCCGGCCTTGCGCGCCATACGCTTGTAGTCATCAAGCCTGGCGCTGGGTACCGGCAACACATATCCGTCCACGTAAGCCATGATCGTCTCCTGGTTATTGGCCGGGCTCGCCATCCATATGGGCTACTTCCCACAGGTGACCATCGAGGTCGGCGAAACCGCGCTGATACATGAAGCCGTAATCGCGCGCCGGCATCGGCTCGCTGCCACCGGCAGCCAGAACCTTTTCCAGCATTTCGTCGACCGCTCCACGGCTGCTGGCCGACAACGCGATGATCACTTCCGTCTGGCGGCGTGCGTCGCTCAGCGGTTGCACGGTGAACGTCTGGAAGAACGGTTCCACCAGCAGCATCACGAAGATGCTGTCGCTGATCACCATGCAGGCCGCGTTGTCATCACTGAACTGGGGATTGAAGCTGTAACCCAAGGCAGCAAAGAACGTCCGCGTCGCCTGCAGATCACGCACCGGAAGATTGACGAAGATCATCTGCGGATTACTCATGCTCCGCCCTCCGCCGGCATCGGCTTCATGCAGTTGACCATCCACGGCTTGCCGTAGCGGTCCAGCAGCATGCCCCAGCGGTGCGCCCAGCAGGTTTCGCCCAAGGCCATCTGCACCTGCCCGCCTTCGGCCAGCGCCGCAAAGATGCGTTCGGCCTCGTCGATGCTGTCCACGTCGATGTTGATGGTGGTGGCACTGGGGCCGGCGCCTTGCGGGCTGTCAGCGGCCATCAATACCGCGCCCTTGGCTTCCAGTTGGCTATGGGCTACCCAATCCAGGGTTTCCACCGGCATGTCACCGCAGCCTTTCATCTCGTCGGTCATCGGCATATCGCGATAACTCGTTTCCGCCACCACGCTACCGCCCAGCACCTTGGCGTAGAACGCCATCGCTTCGTGGGTCTGGCCGTTGAAGCCCAAAAACGGAATCAATTTCATTGTCCTGCTCCTGCTGCTCGGGGTTGGGGTTCAGTTGTTGCGCTCGATCTGCTCGCGTAGACGCTGCTCCTGCGCCTGCAATTCCGGGGTGAAGGCCGCGCCGAAATCTTCAGCTTCAAAGAACGGGCGGATTTCCACCTCCACCGCGCTGCCATTGGAAGGCGTGAACGGGGCACGTTTGAGCCACTCGATGGCCTCGTCCAGCGAGCGCACCTGCCACAGCCAGAAGCCGGCCACCAGTTCGCGGGTTTCAGCAAACGGGCCGTCGATCACGCTGCGACCATCGGCTGCAAAGCGCACCCGCGCCGCCTGCGAAGTCGGCTTCAAACCCTCGCCGGCCAGCATGATGCCGGCCTTGACCAGTTCCTCGTTGAAGGCGCCCATCGCCGCGATTTCTTCCTGCGTGGGCATGACCCCGGCTTCGGTCTCGGGGGTCGCCTTCACCAACACCATCACTTTCATCGCCGTACTCCGTTGCAGGCGGAATGCCCGCTTCACAACAGGTACGACGAACCAACACAGGCAATCTCGACACGGCTGCGTCGATTTTTTATGAATCAATTCATGCGGCAACGCAGCAGGTTGGATGCGACATGATGTGCCCCTATTCGTAAGAGGCTGGGCACATGAAATTCCTGCTGTTGATCTACATCGACCCGCAACTGCGGCAAGCCCTGCCCGCCGACGAGTACGACGTCCTGATGCGTGGCTGCATCCAACACGCCGACGCACTGCAGGCCAAGGGCACCCTGTTGATGTCCCAACGGCTGCAGCCAGCGGACAGCGCCCAGACCCTGCGCAGCCGCCAGGGTCAGAGCAAGGTCACCGACGGCCCCTTCGCCGAAACCCGCGAAATCCTGGCCGGCTTCAATCTGATCGAGGCCGCTGATGCGGATGAGGCGATGCGTATCGCCAGACAGTTCCCATGGGCGGCTTACGGCAGCATCGAGGTACGGGCGGTGGCTGACATGGCCGTTGAGCGGGCGCGGGTTGGGGCGTGATCACGATGGGCCAGCAAGGCCTTGACGGCCGATCACGAGGGCCGCGGCAGGCAGGTCGAGCACGCTGTCCGCACTGATTCCCCACACATGTTCATGCCTCCTCCGAACCCGGCACTTGCCGGGTTTTTTTGTGCCCCAAACACCACCGGGCCTCAGCGCAACGGCGATGCGAGCAAGCGAGAGCTGCGAAAATGAATGCGAACAAACTCTCATTAACACTATTTTTATTTATAAAAATCAATGTCTTGAAATTAGTTTCAGCTGATATTGCAAAATGCATTCAAGTGAAATTAAGATTTCGTTCAGCTGTAACGAAAACTACATTTCAGTGCAGCGCGGTTGCAACAGCAGTTTGCCAAATCAATGAGAGAAGGAAATTTGATGACCCGCAGCACCAACGTCACCCGGCTCAAGCGCACCGCGCTGGCCCTCGTCCTGACCTCGGTCATCGGCGCCGCCGCTGCCCAGAGCACCACCGGTTCCCTGTTCGGCAACGCCCCCTCTGCCGCCGGTGCCACCATCACCGTCCAGAACGAATCCGGCCTCAAGCGCAGCGTTGCGGTTGATGCCAATGGCCGCTACAACCTCGGCTCGCTGCCGGTGGGCAAGTACTCGATCAGCCTGGAGCGTGATGGCCAGGTCCTGGACAAGCGCGAGAACGTATTGCTGCGCGTCGGCGCGGGTACCGAAGTCTCCTTCGGTGGCGAAGGCGCCACCACGCTGGATGCGGTGACTGTCACTGCCGCCAACATCCCCAAGATCGACGTGAGCAACACCGTTTCCAAGTCGGTGATCACCTCCGAACAGCTGGATGTGCTGCCGCTGGGCCGCAGTGCTGAAGCCATCGCCTTGCTTGCCCCGGGTGTGGTCGCCGGCAGCAGCGCGTTCACCAATGGTTCGCGCTCTGTACTCTCCTTCGGCGGTTCCAGCGTCACCGAGAACGCGTACTACCTCAACGGCTTCAATGCCTCCAATCCGTTGAGCAATCTGGGTGGCGTCAGCCTGCCTTATGGCTCGATCGACCAGCAGGAAACCTATACCGGTGGTTACAGCGCAGGTTACGGCCGTTCCACCGGCGGCGTGATCAACCAGCTCGGCAAGCGCGGTACCAATGAGTGGCACTTCGGTGTCCAGACCACCTGGGCGCCGGACTCGCTGGCGGCATCACCCCGTGACGTGTACTACCCGAACCGTAAGCTGCCCGATGGCTATGGTTACACCGACGACAGCCTGCCAGGCACGCTGTACCGCTCTCGCAACAACGACACTGCCACCCGCACCACGGCCAGCGGCTACGTCAGCGGTCCGCTGATCGAAGATCGTCTGTTCGTGCACCTGGCGGCCGAGTCGGACAAGACCGACGGCGTGTCCACCAACAGCGTTGCATCCGCACAGCAGGCCCGCAACAACTACAGCTACAGCGCGCCGAAGTTCTACGGCAAGATCGATTGGAACATCAACGACAGCAACACGCTGGAATACACCCGCGTGCAGAACACGGACCGTCAGGCCGGCTACTACACCGCCTTTGATTACGACGATTTGTCAGAAGGCGGTCGTACCGGCGCCAGCCCGAACACCATCAAGATCAAGGATGACTTCGACATCTTCAAGTACACCGGTTACCTGACCGATGACTTGACGCTGAGCGCAGTGTGGGGCCGCAGCAAGCAGAGCAACCTGGAATCCAACCCCGGCAATTCACTCAACCCCTACATCAGCGGTGCAGGCAACCAGAACACGGCTCTGACCGGTGGCTCGCCGATCCGCAACGACCAGCCCGACCTGTACACCAAGGCGGGCGATGCGGGCAGCAAGACGCGCGGCCTGCGCATGGACCTGCAGTACCGTATCGGCAACCATGAGTTGACCGCCGGTATCGACAACATGCGTTACGACGGCCACAACGAAGGCCAGGCAATGACGGGCCCCGGCTACGCGTGGATCTACAGCAAGGCCAGCGACCCGAATGTTTCCCCGAACGCTGGTGCCGGTGTTGCTGCCCCAGGTGGCGAGGGCTACTACGTTGCACAGTACATTTTCTCCACCACCACCAGCATGTCGGTCGACCAGAAGGCCTACTACCTGGAAGACCGTTGGCAGGTCACGCCGAACTGGCTGGTAACGCTGGGTATCCGCAACGACAAATTCACCAACTACAACAGCGACGCTATCGCCTATGTTGAAAGTGGCGACCAGTGGGCACCGCGTCTGGGCGCAAGCTGGGACGTTTTCGGTGACTCCTCGTTGAAGGTGTTCGCCAACCTGGGCCGCTACTACTTGGCCCTGCCCAACAGCGTTGCCATCCGCGGCGCCTCAGCCTCGACCTACACGCGTGAATACTTCACGTACGGTGGCATCGATGCCAACGGCAATCCGATCGACCTGACGGCAATGGGCCCGGGCCCCATTTCCACCAACAACGAATATGGCCAGGCACCCGACCCGCTGTCGGTCGCCCCGACCGACCTCAAGTCGCAGTACCAGGATGAATTGATCCTGGGCTTCGAGAAGACCCTTGGCGAGTCCTGGAACACCGGCGCCAAGTTCACCTACCGTCGCCTGCAGACCGCCATCGACGACACCTGCGATTCCGATCGCATGTACGAAAAGCTCGATTCGATAGGCGTGGACACGGCCAACCTGGATGTTCCCGGTTGCGTGATCTTCAACCCGGGCAAGACCAATACGTTCATGGCCAAGCACATCGATGGCTCGGGTTACACCGCGTTCCAGATGAGCGGCAATGACTGGGGCTACCACGGCCAGAAAGCGAAGCGCGAGTACATCGCGGTGGATCTGTTCGTCGAGCACCCGCTGAGCGACAAGTGGTACGGCCGCCTGGATTACACCTGGTCGCGCAACTTCGGCAATACCGAAGGTCAGGTCAAGTCCGACATCGGCCAGGATGACGTCGCCAAGACCCAGGACTGGGACAGCTCGTACCTGATGGAATATGCAGGCGGCTATCTGGCCAACGACCGTCGTCATCAGCTGAAAGGCTATGGCGCCTATCAGTTCAACGATGAGTGGACCGCATCGGCAACGCTGCGCGTCACCTCCGGCATGCCGAAGAGCTGCTTGGGCTTCTACGGTACGGACGGCAGCGATCCGGCTGGCGGCTATTACTCCTCGTACCACTACTGCAACGGTTCACCTTCGCGCCCCGGCCAGGCTGGACGCCAGCCGTGGACCACGCGTCTGGACATGGGCGTGATGTATCGCCCGGCGTTCGCCGAGCACAAGCTGGCCTTTGGCCTGGATGTGTTCAACGTGTTGAACCAGCTGCGTCAGATCCAATCCGAAGCGCAGTACGAGGACGACATCCCGTACACAGTTTCCAACACCTACGGCATGGGCACCTACTACACCGCGCCGCGTTCGGTGCGTCTGACCGCGTCGTACGACTTCTGATCTGAACTACCGCAACAACGCAATCTCTCTGTAATAATGAAGTACTTGAAACCCCGGCCCAGCGCCGGGGTTTTTTTATCCGTCATTGCAACAGCAACTGCAGCTCACGCCCTGCCACCGCCTCATTGCCACTGAAGTCCTTGGCACTGATCCGGATCGTGTAATTGCCCGGCTGCAGTTCGGCCAGTTGCAGCGCAACGCCGGCCAGCAGCCCGTCACGCACGGTGTTGGTCAGCACATAGCGGAAGCGGGTACTGCTGCTGCCGTGCACGGTGATGCCGCTGTCGGCGGCATAGGCCTGCTTCACCGCTTCGCGCTGCGGCGGCATGCGATTGAAGATGATGTTGGTGCGCGGCTGCTCGTAGCCGGGCAGCGCGCGGCCGGTGGCGTCCAGGATCTGATAGCCCAGGCTGTAAAGGCCAAGCCGGCGTCGCGGCAGGTTGTTGTCGACCTGGTCCCAGGCTTCCACCACCAGCTGCAGGCCGGCGCCATCGCGCGGCACGCGCAGACGCCCATCCACTTTTTCGACCAGGCGTTGATTGTCAGCGTCGAGCACGGCGATGTCGTCGATCTTCGGCGCAACATGATCGGCATAGTTCGAGAAACCTAGACGCACGGCATTGCGCTCATAGCCGGACGGCCCCACCGCCAGGTGCACATGCGCCTGGTTGTTGATGCTGCCCAACGCATCACCGGGCTGGAAGCGGGTGCCACGACGCACGCGCACACGATCGAGCTGGCCGCTGTCGTCGTACACCAGTTGCATGCGCGCCGGGTCCAGCGCGCGGTTGGATGCGTCGCGGCCAACCTTCATGTGGATGTAATCGAGTTTGTCCAGCGACAAGCCTTCGGCCTGCCCGCCCAGGGTCCAGGTTGAAGCCGGGCTGCTGACCTTGCCGCTGGCGATGGCCAGTACCGTCTGGCCGACGTCGCCGCGCACATCGAAACCACTGTGCAGATGGTGCCTGCTCTCACCGCTGAAGTTGCCGCGCACCTCGCCCAGGGTGCCGGTCACCTCGTGCCAGCCCGACTGCGGTGCCAGTGGCCAACGGCCCTGGTTTGCTGGCAAGGGGTTGTCCGCCGATGGCCCGAGCTCCGGCGGCACCTCCGGCATGTCTGCCGTGCGTGGCACCAGGTGATGGATGCGATAGGCATCGGCATCGCTCAACAGCAGGCTGCCATCCGGCGCCAGCGCCAGCCCGGCCGGGCGCGCAAAACGCAGGGCATCGTTGCCGGCCACGGCGACGATGTGGCCATGCGGTGACAGCTGTACCACGCGGCCAGTCTGCCGTTCGCCCACATAGACCACGTCGTCGTGGGTGATCGCCAGCGTCATCGGCCCCCATAGCACGCGCTCGGCATTGGGCATGCCGACACGGGTGCTGACCATGCCGTTGCCATCAATGCTGCGCAGCGCATTGTTCTGCAGGTCGGCAACCCAGAGATTGCCGTGGCCGTCGAACTTCAGATCGGTGGGCGTATCGAAACGCGCCTGCGCGCCGGGGCCATCTTCCCAGCCCGGCTGCGCGCCGCCGGCCAAGGTGGTGACCGTGCCGTCGGTGGCAATCACGCGGATGCGGTCGTTCCAGGTATCGGCAACATAGACGCGGCCATCGGCCCCAACTGCCACCCCCATCGGCCCGTTGAAGCGCACCTGTGCGCCGTTGCCATCGGCAAAACCGGGGCTGCCATTGCCCGCCAGCGTGCTGACCAGCCCCTGCGTGCTGATCTTGCGGATGGCGTGGTTGCCGGTGTCGGCGACATACAGGTTGCCCTGCGCGTCCAAGGCGATACCCGAGGGCGTATTGAACTTCGCCGCACTGCCCTGACCATCGGCCAGGCCCTCGACGCTACCTGCCAGCAGCTGGAAGCGGCCATCCAGGCCGCGATACAGGATGCGGTTGTTTTCACCGGCATCGGCTACGAACAGCACGCCACCGCCCATCACCAGGCCCCAGGGATCACTGAAGCGGGTCTGCGCGGCAGTGCCGGCAGCGTTGCCCGCCACCCCGTCACCGCCGAGCAGATCGATCCGTGCCTGCCAGCCCAGCGGTGTCGCCGGTGGCGCTGCCGGTTCGGGCGCCGTGGGCGGCCACAGGAAGCTGGCACCCAAGGCGGCAGCGGTGACGACGATGACGGCCATTACCCAATGTTTGCGATCCATGTACACCCAACCAACTGCGGACCCGGCACGATAGACGCTCACGGCCCGCGGCGGAACCGCCGAAAGCCCTGCCTGCTGGAGAAGTGTATGCACCTGTATCTGCAAGAAGACCTGATCCGGCTGCGCGCCGGGCAAACCACCGACATCAGCCTGCCGCTGTCGCTGTCATCGCTGCTGGAGGCGGGCCTGCAGCACTTTCCGCCGTCGGAACAGGCATTGGAGCAGGCCATCGCCAGCATCGAGGATGCCCTCATGCCCTGGATTCCGGCCCTGCGCCAGGATTCGCTGGAGGTATTGGAATGTGCCGATCCAGCGCTTGCGCCCTTGCCGGGCGTGCTGGGCTACCCGCAACAGCCGATCTGGGAGTTGGATATTGAAGAGGTGGAACGGGCATTCAACCAGCTGGCGCAGGTAGCGTCCGGCATGCCAGCCAAGTCCATGGGGCTGCCGGAGCGGGCGAATTTCGTTGCTGCCCTGGTGGTGGTGCGCGAGTTGATGCATCACGTGGGGTGGCAGCAGTTGCGCTTGCTTGAGGCTGGGGTGGATTGAGGGGGAAGCTGGGGGCGAAAGCGGGAACAACCGCAAAGCCAAAGCACCCCTCCCCAACCCTCCCCTTCGCCTACGGCGAAAGGGAGGGAGCTCAAGCCAAAGCGTCAGCACTGCACTATCACCCCCTCCCTTGCGCGCAGCGCAGGGGAGGGTTGGGGAGGGGTGCTTTGGCTTTGGCTTTGGCTTTGGCTTTGGCTCCCGGCTCCCGGCTCCAACTCCAACTGTGAAGTCACCTTCGCCCCACTCCAACTCCAACCCCCAACAATCAAACTACAACGCCGGCCGCTCCGGCCCGGTTCCCATCGCCTCGCGATACCGGCCGTACAAGGCCAATACCTTGTCCACGTATTGCCGCGTCTCCGCATACGGCGGCACGCCGCCATAGCGCGCAACCACGCCGATGCCTGCGTTATAGGCTGCCGCAGCCAAGGTCCGGTCACCGTTGTAACGACGCAGCAGCGATTTCATGTAACGCGCACCGCCGTTGATGGACTGCGCCGGCGACAGCGGATCGCTTACGCCATACTCGCTCGCGGTTTCCGGCATCAGCTGCATCACACCCTGCGCGCCCTTGGGCGACACCGCTTTTTCATCGAACGCGCTTTCCGCATGGGCTACCGCACGCAGCCATGCATCATCCACGCCGGTGGCCTTGGCGGCAGCGCGGAACTGCGGTGCATGACGGTTCAACTGCGGTGTACCCACCCGCCCCAGCCCGGCATGCGCGGGCTCGCCCGGCGGCGTGGCCACGGTGAAGCGCAGGTAAGGCGTCGAGCCCGGCAGATTGCGGGTGGAATAAACCTGTTTGCCGTCCTGCTCACGCTCGTACAGGGTGCCGCTGAACACCCCGAAATTGCCCCATAGATTGGGCGTCTGCACGGCGTTGTCGTCGATTTCGATGGCCTTGCAGACAGAGCCGGGCTCGGGCGCAGTGGCCATGCTGACGGTGGCCTTCTGCACACAGCGGTACACCGTGCGCGCCTGCAACGGCCCGCACAGCCCGTAGATCAGCAGCAACAGCACAAGCGCAGCCGCGCGCGGCATGGCCGGATTCCATCAACAGAAGGAGGACGATGCTGAGCCTGCATGCTTGAACGGCAGGTGATGAAAAATACGCCAATCGCGCCCAGAATGAACAGCCGCTTTCCATTCCTGCCCCAAGCCCATGAGCGTACCCCTGCTAGGCTTCGACAACCCGCAGTTCCATACCGGGCGCAACACAAGCGTACGGCGTGGCGCCCGCTGGCATGGCGTGACCCAGGCCTGCATCGCACTGGGCGAAGGGGGGCAGCTGGGTCCCCTGCCCCTGCACACCGAACTGCGCAGTTTCGATGCGCTGGAAGAAGCGGATCTGCGCGACGAACATGACCCTGCATGCCGTACCCCGGCTGGGCTGTTGGCGGTGATGCAGCGCCTGTATCCGGGTTTCCGCAGTGACGAGCTGGTAACCCTGGTGCACTTCCAGGTGCAGTAAGGCGGCTGCTGTCCCAGCCCTCTTCACCTGCACCGGCCTGCGCATGTTGGGCGCAAGCCGGTGCGTGGCACTGAATGAAAGGGAGCGTCTACGTTTGCGTTCCGGCACACGTCCAGCACCACCACGCGCACACGCTCCCCACACACTCAGCGGCCGCGCGCCGCCCGCAGATGCTGGCCTACCGGCTCGGAAAACGCGCGGCCGTCGGCCACATCCCAGTTGATCGACCAGGTCATCACGCCACGGAAATCCGGACGCGGCTGGCTGGGCTTCACCTCATCGCACTGGGTAGCAGTGGTCAGGCAGTCGAAGGCACGGTTGATATCCGTCGCTGTCGCATAGCCATTGCCGGCGGCGCGCAGGCCTGACGGCAACGCCAGTGCAACCTGGTCCGCGCGCAGCCCGGCAAACCGTCCCTTGCCGCCGGCCAGCTCAAAGCCTTCGATCAGCATTTTGGCCGAGCCCACCATCATGTCGACGCTGCCGCCCGGGTACTTCTCGGCACGATAGGGCGTGGGCAGGCCGCCGTTGTTGTAGAGCTGCACGTGCAGCAGGTCCAGTTCGTCGCGCAGGCCGTCGATCAAGGGCAGATAGGCGCCCCAGATACCGTCCATCGACACCAGCCCACCCTGCACATAGGGATGCTCCGGTGCCATCGACACATACAGGTTCGGGTACATCTCATGCAGCCGCTTCACTGCGGACACCAGGTGCGGGATCACCGGCGCGCCGTGCACCACGCCGGCGATTTTTTCCAGATCGACATCGATGCCGTCGAAGCCGAAGGTGTTGATGGCATCGGCGGTGGTGCGTACGAAGTTGTCTTCATCGCGCTGCGTGTTCAAGGTCACCGTGCCCAGCTCACCGCCGAAGGACAGCACCACGATCTTGCCCTGCGCACGTTTGGCGGCAATGTCCGCGATCAACTGAGTGCGATCCAGCGCCGGGTCCGGGTTGAACGCCACCTTGCCCTCGCCCATGTCATCGGCGAACGCCAGCACGATCACATCCCAACTGTCATCCACCTTGGCCACCGGCAACAGCCCCTGGCCATTGTCGAAGTTGTGCAGATAACCCACCAACGCATGCTTGGGCAGCGCATGGCTGTGGCCGGGCGCAACGCCCGCGCCGGTCGCAGCAGCGGCCTTGGACGTTGCCTGACAGCCGAATGTGGAAACAAGCGCCAATACGGAAAACAACACACTGATCGACTTCATCACAACCCCAGAATGGAAGACGCCCGATTCTAGGCATGCAAATCCAGCAAAAAGCCATTCAAAGACAACAACTTAGGAAAGTCGTCCTGGTTTGTCCCGGTTTGTCCGTTGGGTGACATACGGCCGCATCAACCGGAACTGCCAATGTCGGCAACAAGGCTCGCCACTGGCCTGCGATGACCTGCGCTCAAGTGCACATTTTCATGCGCCGCTCCGCGTCCCAGAGTGCACGCCGTGCCAGGTCGTAGGCACTGTCGGCCGCGCTGAGCAGGCTGTGCTCGGCTTCGACGGGATCGGCGCCGTTGTTGTAGCGGTACTCCACGCGCTGCAAGGCGTCCAGATGCTGTTGCGCGGTGCCGAGCCAGCGTCGGCGCTGCTCGCCATTGCAACGCGGATAGCGTTGTTCCAACGCCCCCATGGCGACACGAATGCGACGGCTGGCCTCGCCTTTCATGTCCGGCGCCTTCTCGTAGCGGATGGGTGCGGCCTTGTAGGCATCCCCCGTGGCTTCGCTACCCAGATCAGACGGGCGCTCGTGCAGGCTGGGATTGAACGCGATATCCGGCGGACGCCGCGCCTGCGCCGGCTGGATGTCCCGCCCGTGGATCAAGCGCGCGCCCATTTCGCCCAGCGTCGGCGGCTTTTTCTTGTCTTCGAACATACCGGAGACCATCTTCTCCAACGGCCGCTCGCCCACGCCCGTAGCCAATTCATCGCGATGCTCGAATAACCGCTGCGCAGCATTCTTCTGCGCAGATGCCGCAGCGCCCTGCGGCACCGCCAGACTGCCATCGCGCCCATAAAGACGTTGCGACCATGCCGCCTGGGAGGGCGCCGATGCGGCCGGTTCTGCGGGCGCCGCAGGCATGGCCGGTGCTTGCGCTTGCGCTGACGGTGACGTGGGAGCGTCAGCGGCCTGAGCGATGTCTGCCTGCACCAAACGCGGCAGCGGCGCTGAACGCGGCTGCGGCTGTTCGTCTGTAGCGTGAGCCGGCAACAGCCAACGCAGTTGTATCCGCGTCTGTTCTTCCACCACGTTCAGCGTTGGCAACTGCAGCATCAGCCGCGCCAGCCCGGCCATGAATGCCAAGGCAATCACCGCGGCAGTCAGGCGGATCCAGAGCGGCTCGGCGGAACGGTCAGAACGCATGCAACTCCATCAGCCACACAACGCAGGGCGGTAACCGGCCCTGTCACGGTACAAGCGCACAGTTCAGAGACCGACAAGAGCGCAACGAGTTCCACGATTGTGCCTTGCGAATGGGTGAACCCGCGGCAAGAGTGGGCCATCATTCAACAAAGGCCGTCATCGCCCGCACCCAAGGAGCCGTACGTGAATACCGTTGCAGCGCAGAACCTGGATGAAAGCATCGCCAAGCAGTTGTTCTTCGGCCATATCGCCGAAGATGTGCTGTTCCCCTATCCGCAGATCCGCGAACGTGACCGCGAGATGCTGGGCGCGATGACAGATGCCATCGACCAGTTCCTGGCCGACAAGACCGCCGATCTGCGCCAATACGACCGCGACGCGGAGCAGCCGCCGGAGTTCATCCAGGCGCTGCGTGAGATGGGCTTGTTCGGGCTGATCATCCCGGAGGAATACGGCGGACTGGAGCTGTCCAACGGCGCCTATGCGCGGGTACTGGGCCAGACCAGCAGCCATGACAGCTCGGTGTCGCTGACCATCGGTGCGCACAGTTCCATCGGCATGAAGGGGCTATTGCTGTTCGGCAACGACGAGCAGAAGCAGCGCTATCTGCCCAGGCTCGCCAGCGGCGAGATGATTGCCGCGTTCTGCCTGACCGAAGCCGGCGCCGGCTCCGATGCCGCCGCCATCCGCACCAAGGCCCATCGCAACGACGACGGCAGCTGGACCCTGAGCGGCGAGAAGATCTGGATCACCAACGGCGGCATCGCCGATTTCTACACCGTGTTCGCGCGCACCGACACACCGGAAGGCAAGGTCACCGCCTTCATCGTCGAGGCCGGCTGGGAGGGTGTCAGCCACGGCCCGCACGAGGACAAGATGGGCATCCGCGCCTCGTCCACCACCACCGTTGCCTTCAACGAGGTACGCGTGCCGGCGGCCAATGTACTGGGCCTGGTGGGCAAGGGCTTCAAGGTGGCGATGAACATCCTCAACAGTGGCCGCACCGGGCTGGGCGGTGGCGCCGTCGGCGGCATGCGTGCGCTGATCCGCATGGCCTGCGCACAGGCCAGCGAGCGCAAGCAGTTCGGTCAGCCGATTGCCGAGTTCG
Source organism: Stenotrophomonas terrae (assembly GCF_039674165.1). Classification (GTDB taxonomy): domain Bacteria; phylum Pseudomonadota; class Gammaproteobacteria; order Xanthomonadales; family Xanthomonadaceae; genus Stenotrophomonas; species Stenotrophomonas terrae_A. The sequence continues at coordinate 124,806 of NZ_JBDJMY010000004.1, read as the reverse complement.
GGCTGGTGCGCGAGAAGATCGCGCAGATGACTGCCGACTGCTTCGCTGCCGAAAGCACGGTGTGGATGGTGGCGCATCTAATCGACAGCGGCCGCACCGACTATTCGGTGGAAGCGGCGATGAGCAAGATCTTCGCCAGCGAGGCGGTGCAGCGCAGCTGCTACGAAGCCCTGCAGATTGCCGCCGGCAACGGCTTCATGCGCGAGTTGCCGTATGAGCAGATGACCCGCGATACGCGCATCCTGTCGATCTTCGAGGGCACCAACGAGATCCTGCGCCTGTACGTGGCGCTGAATGGACTGAAGGGCGTGGGCGCAACCCTCAGCGAACTGCAAAGCGCGGTTGGCGGCATCTTCAACGACCCGATCAAGGGCTTCGGCGTGCTCAGCGACTACGCCGGCCGCCGTGTGCGCGAAGCCACCGGTTACGGCACCGGCCGCATTCGCGCACCGATCAACGACGCGCTGCGGCCACTGGCGCGCCTGTGCGAGAAGTACACGGTGGAACTTTCGAAGGCATCGGACCGGCTGCTGCGCAAGCACGGCAAGAAGATCGCCGACCAGCAGCATGCACAGAAGCGCGTGGCCGATATCGCCATCGATCTGTTTGTCGGGCTGTGTGTACTGTCGCGCGTGGAGAGCCTGCTGCAGGCGGGACACCCGGCAGCCGACGACGCAGTGAAGATCGCCCGCCTGTTTGCCCGCCAGGCGCGCCGACGCATGGCGCGCAACGTACGCGGGCTGGAGCGCAACGAAGACGACATTGTCGAATCGCTGGCGGCATCGGTACTGGAGCGCGGCGGTTACGCCTGGGATGTGATGTAACCCAGCTTTTATTTGTAGGAGCGGCGTAAGCCGCGAAGCCAGCGCGTTGTCCGTAGCGGTTGCCACTGCAATTGCAGATACCTCAACAACTGGCATCACCACCGGCTTCGCGGCTGACGCCGCTCCCACACAGGCAACCCAGCCACCCGACGATTGTGGGAGCGGTGTAAACCGCGAAGCTACCGCGCTGTCCGTTGCGGAAGCCACTGCAATTGCAGATACCTCAACAACCGGCAACAGCATCAGCTTCGCGGCTTATGCCGCTCCTACACCGGCAATCCAGCCACCCGACAACTGTAGGACCGGCGTCAGCCGCGAAACCACCGCGCCCTCAGCTGCGGGCAGCCATGCAATTGCGAACACTGTGCCGCCATTGGCCTTTACCAGCTTCGCGGCTGACGCCGCTCCTACAAGCTTGACGCTGGCGCATCCTCTACGGCCAGATCACCCTCACGCAGCACGCGCCGCAGCAGCGCCCGCCCGTGCCGATCCAGCCCCAGTACGCGCGGCTTGATGCCGTGATGACGATAGCGGCTGACCACCTTCTCCAACGCCGCCACCGCGGTGATATCCCACAGCTGTGCCGCTGACAGATCAATCACCACCGCACGCCCCTGCACCAGGCGCGGATCAAACGCATCGATGAAGGCATCCGCCGAGGCAAAGAACACCTGCCCGCTCACCGCATAGCGCACGCTGCCATCGGCCTGGTCCTGCTGCTCGATACGCAGCAGACGCGCCACCTTCAGTGCAAAGAACACGCCGCTCAGCAACACGCCAACACCGACACCCGCCGCAAGGTTGTGCGTGCCCAGGGTCACCGCCACCGTCGCCAGCATCACCACGCCGGACAGGCGCGGATGCCGCACCAGCGCGCCCAGGCTGCGCCAGTCAAACGTGGACACACTGACCATCACCATGATCGCCACCAGCGCGATCACCGGCACCTGCCCCACCCACGGTTTCAACAGCACCATCAGCACCAGCAGGAACACGCCGGCAAACAACGTCGACAATCGTCCGCGGCCACCGTACTTCACGTTGCCCACGGTCTGCCCGATCATGCCGCAGCCGGCGATGCCGCCGAACAGGCTGGCGGCGATATTGGCCACACCCAGACCGGTGCACTCGCGGTTCTTGGAGCTGGGTGTGTCGGTGAGTTCGTCCACCACGCGCGCCGTCATCATCGATTCCAGCAAACCCACCATCGCAATGGCCAGGGCCGGCATCGCGATGATGCGCAGGGTTTGCAGATCAAACGGCAAGGACGGCAAGCCCATCCATTGCGGCAGCGCCTCGGGAAGCTTGCCCAGGTCATTCACGGTGGGAAGATCCAGCTTCAACCACGCTGCCAACACGCTCAAGACCACGATGCAGATCAAGGGCGAAGGAATCGCGCGCACGCCGGGCAGCGGCAGGCGCGGCAAGCCGTAGATCACCAGCAGGCCCAGCGCCAGCATCGCCCAAGTGGCGGCGGTGGCACCGTGCAGCTGCGGCAGCTGCGCGGCGAAGATCAGGATCGCCAGCGCGTTGACGAAGCCGGTGCGTACCGAACTGCTGACAAACCGCATCAACACGCCCAACCGCAGCACCCCGAACAGGATCTGGATCACGCCGGCCAGCAGGCCTGCGGCGAACAGATAGGGCAGGCCGTGCGCACTGATCAGCGGCGCTGCCACCAGCGCCACCGAACCGGCAGCCGCAGTGATCATCGCCGGCCGCCCACCGAACACCGCGATCACGATGCTCAGCACGAAAGACGCGAACAAACCCACCTGCGGGTCCACCCCGGCCACGAACGAGAACGCGATGACCTCGGGGATCAGCGCAAAGGTGGCCACGGCGCCGGCCAACATTTCACGCAGGGGATGGGCGCGCCACTGCGCCAGTTCAGAATGAAGGAAGGACATACGGGCTGGCCGCCGGCACCGACGGGCAAGGCGGCGGAGCGGGCGGAATCGAAGGGAGGGGCGCAAATTATGCCTGCTGATGGCGGCTGAACGCTGGTTGGCTTGGGGCGGACATCCAAAGCTACCCCTCCCCGGCCCTCCCCTTGCCTGCGGCAAAGGGAGGGAGTTCTGCCCCTCCCTTTTGCGAAGCAAAGGGGAGGCTTGGGGAGGGGGCTCTTCGCCAAGAACAAAAAAACCCAAAACCCTCCCTGCGGTAGCATTCCCTCCCCCGCATCACTGCCATCCCCATGCCTCACTACACCGGCCCCCTGCTGACCCGCCCCCTGCTCGAGCAGCTGGAAAGCGCCCTGAAGAAGGGAAACAGCGAAGCAAGCGCCTCGCTCGACCTGGGCCGCAGCCAGCAAACGGTCAGCCTCAGCGCCGATGGCTGGCAGTACGGCGGCCAGCACTACCCGTGGCCGGCCAAGCTCAAGGACCGCACCATCTACTACTGGGATGGCGACGAATTCAGCGCGGCCTCGCGCTTTGGCAGCGGCCTGTACAAGCTGGTACCCACTGACTGGGGCATTCCCACCTTCGAGATCGACGGCATCAAGATGCTGGTCAGCGCGCAGATCTCGCCGCTGGACGATGCCCGCCGCAAGGTGGCGCTGGTGGCGCCGCGCGGCAAGCAGCTGCTCGATACCTGCGGCGGCATGGGTTACTTCGCCGCCTGTTGCCTGGATGAAGGCGTGGCTGGCATACGCTCCTTCGAAAAGAGCACCGAAGTTCTTTGGCTGCGCACCCTCAACCCGTGGTCGCCGGATCCGGAAGGCGAGCACACCGCTGGCCGCCTGCAACTGACCCACGGCGATATCTCCAAACAAATCGAACACATCGGTGATGCCTCGATGGACGCGGTGCTGCACGATCCGCCGCGCTTCGGCATTGCCGGCGAGCTGTACTCGCAGGTGTTCTACGATCAACTGGCGCGCGTGCTGCGCAAAGGCGGCCGCCTGTTCCATTACACCGGCGCGCCGAACAAGCTCACCAGCGGCCGCGATGTACCGCGCGAAGTGGCCACCCGCCTACAGAAGGCCGGTTTCAAGGCCGAGCTGGCGCTGGATGGGGTGCTGGCTGTACGCAAATAACCGGGTTTTGTAGGAGCGGCATAAGCCGCGAAGCGCTTACCTTCTGAAGCCCCAGCCCGATAGCTGTTCCATTGGCCCTTGCTTCGCGGCTCACGCCGCTCCTACAAGCAGACATGGCTGCATACGCCCCGCCTTAACGTCCCGCGCGCGACACTGTGCTTTCCGAAGCGGAGGCAGCCCATGGCAACCGAAACCGTACGCGGCACAACCGTCACCATCCACTTCGATGGCGAGCGTTGCATCCACTCACGCAACTGCGTGCTCAGCCATCCGGATGTGTTCGTGCCCAACGTGGTCGGCGAATGGATCCACCCCGATGCGGTCGCCCCGCAGGAAGTGGAGCTGATCGCGCGCAACTGCCCCTCCGGCGCCATCCGCTACGAATACAACGACGGCTCCCACAACGAGCCCGCGCCGGTAGTCAACCTGGTGCACATCCGCGAGAACGGCCCGCTGGCTTTCACTGCACCGCTGCGCATTGCCGGCAAGGATGAAGGCATGCGCGCAACCCTGTGCCGCTGCGGCGAATCGCACAACAAGCCTTTCTGCGACCACCGCCATGTCGACTGTGGCTTCACCGCCAGCGGCGAGCCGGCCGAACAGAAATCCGAGGCACTGCCGCAACGCGATGGCCCCCTGCAGGTCAATCCGACCCGGAACGGCCCACTGCACGTCATCGGCAACCTCGAGGTGGTCAGCGGCACCGGCCGTACCCTGCACCGCATAAGTGAAACCTGGCTGTGCCGCTGCGGTCATTCCAACAACAAGCCCTTCTGCGATGGCAGCCACCGAAACGTGGGCTTCCAGGCCGAAGGTGAATAAGCCGTCCCCTCACGTCCGCAAGGAGATTTACATGGCAAACCTCGAACTCCGCCTCACCGCCGACGAAGCCGTCACCCAGGCCATGCTCGACATGCTCAAGGGCATGGACGATGTGGATTCAGCCGAAGACATCACCGAACCCGCATTTGCCGCCGATGATGAGGACAGCAGCTCGGCGGGCCTGAGCGACAACCAAGGCCCCGGCTCCTATCTGATCCAGGTGGAAACCATCAACGACGAAAGCCGGGCGCGCGTGCTGGACGCCGCGCAGGCCCTGGCCGAGAGACTGGGTGCGGTGCTGGAGATCGAATCCGATACGCAGGACTGAATTCAGCGGGCAGCGGCCACAACGAATATGCCTCCGGTGCGGCCGCTCATGCTCAATCCAGTGACCGGCCCGCTTCCAGGTTTGCCGCAAACGCCGCGGCTCCCTCGATGACCAAGGGCCGGACCGCCTCCTCCAGCGCATCGGGCAAAAAGTCGCTTACCCAGATCAATCGACAACCGCCGCGCGTGTCCTCCACGACCTGCATCGATGCGGAATGATGTTCAAAGGGCGCGCCCTGCGCGCTATAGGCCACGCGCCGCCTGTGCTCATCGACGCTGACGATACGCTCCTTCACTTGCAGGCCACTGGCAAACACCAACTCGCGGACATCGCCATGCATGCAGCCATCAACCAGCACCGGGCTGAACAACACCTGCGCCCTGTCGACGCGGCGCAAGGCCGCCCAGGCGACCGCTGCCGGCACCGCCACCGCTTGCTCCCACCATATTGTTGCCATCCAACCGCCTCCTTGTTGTCCTGGGTGATGCATCCGCGCTTCTGGGATGCAGACACGGATGCTGCGCTCAGGCTGGGATACGATCTTGGGGAAAATTGATGGAACCGATGCAATGACCTTGATCGCACAGCCGCTGGGCAGCGGCCCGGGCTGGTCCAGCGCGATGATGACCTGCAGCGCCGGCCCCACCGATCCCCGCTTCGAAGAACAGCATGCCGGGGTCAGCATCGCGGTAGTGCTGGAAGGCAGCTTCGGCTACCGCAACCGTTGTGGCATGTCGATTCTGGTGCCCGGCGCGATCCTGTTGGGCAATCCGGGTGACTGTTATGAATGCGGCCACCAACACAGCCGCGGCGACCGCTGCCTTGCCTTTCATTTTGAGCCTGCAGTGCAGGAAGCGGTTGTCGCCGCCCTGCCCGGCGCACGCCCGCTGCGTTTCAAGCAGGCAGCGTTCGCCCCCCGCCAATGTGGCCCCGGCCTGTTGCCGCACGCGGACCAGGTGGTCGAGAACCCGCAGCAGATAGAAGCGTTCGCCTTCCAACTGCTGGAAACGGTCATGTCCCGGCATGCCGGCTGCAGCGGTTTGGTCTCCGCCTCGAACGCGGCGCGTGCCAGGAATACACGCTGCGTGCAGGAACTGGTGCATTGGCTGATGTCCAACTACCAGCAGCCGCTGTCGCTGACCACTCTTGCTCAACATGTAGCGCTGAGCCCTGCCCATCTGCTGCGCGAGTTCAAACGCATTACCGGAACCACGCCGCATCAGTTCATGCTCGCACAGCGCATGCGTCAGGCCGCACAACGCCTGCGCGACGGCGATGAGAGCGTGCTGCAGATTGCGCTGGATGCCGGCTTTGGTGATATCTCGGAGTTCAACCGGCGCTTCCGCCGGGAGTTGGGCACAACGCCAAGTGGCTTCCGCATGTCGCCCGGCCAACCTTGCAAACCTGCTGCAGGTGCCGTTGCGACCAGCACATGACAGGCTTCATCCCTGCAACTGACACCAACCCTGGGAAACCTATGAAGCTGTTGCCGCTGCTCCTGCTCTGCATCACCGCTGGCGTCTGTATCGGCGCAAGCGCCGCCGTGCCCGAAGCACCCGCGCCCCGTGATCGGGCGCAGGCCACCGCCATCGTTGCCGATATGCGCCGCGTGGTTGCCGACAATGGCATCGAACGCCTGGAGAAGGTGCGCATCGGCGGGATAGATCAATGGGTATCGATCCGCGGCAACGATGCCCGCAACCCGGTTTTGCTGATGCTGCACGGTGGGCCGGGCTGGGTAGCCATGCCGACCAGCTGGTACTTCCAGCGCGGTTGGGAGGAATACTTCACTGTGGTGCAGTGGGACCAGCGCGGCGCGGGCAAGACCTTTGCGAGCAACGACCCAGCGCAGCTGGCACCCACCATGACCCGCGAGCGCATGGTCGCCGATTCGCTGGAAATGGTGGCGTGGCTGCGTCAGGAATTCGACAAGCAGAAGATTTTCGTGCTCGGCCAATCCTGGGGCAGCTATCTGGGCCTGGAAGTGGCCAAGCAACGCCCGCAGTGGCTGCATGCCTATATCGGCATGGGCCAGATATCCAACGCGCCGGAGAGCGAGCGGCGCGGCTGGGCATGGACAATGCAACAGGCCCAACACGACCACAACGCGCAGGCCATCGCTGACCTGCAGGCAATAGCACCCTATGCCCAAGGCAACACCCCGGTTGCATTGGATGCACTGTTCAAGCAGCGACATTGGTTGAACCACTACGGCGGCATGGTCCACAACCGTCGCGGCGGCGATGCCGAGGCCGCAGCCTTTGCGCTGTCACCGGAGTATGCCGACGCGGATATAGCCGCGGCCCGGAAGGGCAACGATTTTTCCATGCAGCATCTGCTCGCGGATGCGCTGACCCTCGACATGAGCACCACCCGCCAGCTCAAGACGCCGCTGTTCCTGTTCCTGGGCCGGCACGACCGCAACGTCTCCTCGGAGCTGGCTGCCGAATGGTTCGCCAGCGTAGATGCGCCGCAGAAGAAACTCATCTGGTTCGAACAGTCCGCGCATGAGGTGATGAATGAAGAACCGGGAAAGACCTTGCTGAGCCTGGTGCAGGAGGTACGGCCCATCGCCGAGCAGGCTGGCGATGGCGTCTTCGAGCACTGACAAAAATGCCGCGCGGCATTGGCAGCAGGCGCGGCCCGAGTTGATTGGCAGCGGGGCTATCGCAGATAGCAATCACGCTGCGGATGCGTGAACAACGGATACCCGCATACGATCAAAGATCGTACGAAAGCAGATCGTATCCGGTCGCAGCACGCACCACCCGCCGGTGCACATAGGAACCGCTGCCGCCATTGGTCAACACCACAATGCCCCGCTGTCGCTGCGCATCGCCAATGGCGAAGTTCTTGAAGATGCCGCTGTTGCTGCCCGAGTGATAGAACATCGGGCCGTCGCGGGTCTGCTCGGTATTCCAACCCAGGCCTTTCTCGGTCCATCGCCCCGGCAAGCTGATCTGCGGTGTCAGCATGGCCTGGCGCGCAGTCTCGCTGATCTCCCATGCCGCACGCTGCCGGCCCGCCATCATCAAGCAGAGGAAGGTCGCATAGTCCTGCACCGTGGTGCGCAAGCTGGCGGCGGCGTTGGCGAGGATGTCGCCCGGCCACGTTACCAAGCCTGACGGCGACAAGGCCTGCACTTCCGGCAGCGCACGCTGGGCGTCTTCGTACTTCCATGCAGACAGCGGCTTGCCCCAGCGCTCGGCGACGCGTTGGGCGGCGCTCCACTGTTCGCGCAACACCTGCGGCGGCATTCCCGCATCAGCGCGGTCGTGTGCGCGATGGCCAAAAACGGAACGCGCGGCCAGATCCGTATTCCAGGTATAGCTGCTGTCCTTCATCCCGGCAGGACCAAACAGACAGGTCTGCATCGACTCATCCAGGCTCTGGTTGGTGACCGTTTCAACGACCAGCTGCAACCAGACGAATGCCTCACCGGAATAGTTGATGCGCGTGCCGGGCTTCACCATCGGCACCAGCTTCTCGGTGGCTGGCGACTTGCGCCAATCGGGCAGCCCGGTGGTGTGTCGCAACACATCGCGCGCGGTGATGAGCGCAACCCACGGATGATCGCCAAGGTAATCAGGGCGGCGATATCGAACCAACGGAACATCCAGATCGATCCGCCCCTGCTCCACCAGCTGCATCACCAGATACGCGAACACCGGCTTGCTGAGCGAGGCGTCCTCGAACACCGTGCGCGCATCAACGCGTCTGCCGGTCTGTACATCAGCCAAGCCAAAACCCCGACTCCATGCCACAGCACCGTCTTCAACCACCGCGATGCCCACGCCAGGAACCGCGAAGGCCTGCATGATCCGAGGCAACTCAGCGAGGAATGTGTCGTCGGGAATCCAGGAACTGCTGGCGGTGTCTTTGCACGAAGCGGCCAACGCTTGGGCTGAAGGTAACGCGGCGAGAACCCCCAACGTGGCGGACTGTGTGATGAAGCGGCGACGACCTGGAACCGTGCGTATCGACATTGCCAGCAGTCTCCCTTGTGGAGGGCTCAGCTTAGCCGGAGTTCTAAACCTAGTGATCGAAAAATGGCGGAATTGAGATCACCCGACCAGCACTGACATCACACGTGTCGCACCCACTATGCCACCGGGCACAACCGCGTTGCCCCTTTCGTGCGACTCCCAACGACTCAATCCAACGTTGAGCCAAGGGCTTTTTGGCCCCTGACTTCTGGCTAAAGCCGTCTCAGCAGACTTTGAAAAAAACTGCCGGCCCACCAACGGCATCCGATCCGCGAAGAAAGCAGATTCATCAAATACGGAAGGCAGGCGTAGATGTCGGCAGCAGTGCTGCGCTCTGCCAAGCTCGATGCCCGAAAGCTCGGGCCTTGCTACGACCGATGGCATCAGCTCATCGCGGGCGGCGAGCATGCACTGAAGAGATAAAGAATAGAACTTTTCAATATATCTCTGAATTCAATTATGTCAGCGATTCTGTAGCTGAGTTCATAACTTATGTCAGTGACCACTGCTGAACCGTCAACTACAGTTCGGGCGTTTCGTGGAAGTTGGATACATCAGCAACCAAAGCTCCGTCTTCCGTTCATTCCCAGGCGAAGCGCATTCCTAAGCAGGAGAGAACAGCGATGACGACAATAAAGGTACTGGCCCGTTCCGGGCTTACGGTTGCCCTGATGAGTGCTGTATTGAGTTTCAGTGCACACGCACAATCCACATCGGGCGCCATCAGCGGCTCGGCCGAAGTTGGAAGCACCATCGTTATTGAAAGTACATCAGGCCTTTCGCGCTCCGTGGTGGTAGACGCAAACGGGCGCTACAGCGTGAGTAGCTTGCCGGTTGGCGCCTATACGGTGAAGCAGATCAAGGATGGCGCTACCGTTGGCACCCGCAGTATCACCGTTGCGGTTTCATCCACCGCAGATGCTTCATTCAACGCCACGACGCTGTCGGCTGTCGAAGTAGTGGGCACGCGAATGCAGCCCATCGACGTGACCCAGGTCGATTCACGCATGGTCATCACGGCCGAACAGTTGGCCAAGCTGCCGATCGCGCGTAGCGCTGATGCCATCGCACAGTTGGCTCCTGGCGTCATTCAAGGGTCCAACGACTTCGTCAATGCATCCAACGGTCAGCGACTGTCCTCCTTCGGCGGTGCTTCTGTTTCCGAGAACGCCTATTACATCAACGGCATGAACGTCACCGATCCGCTGAAAGGTTTCGGCGGCATTGAATTGCCTTATGGCTCCATTGAGCAGCAGGAAGTGTTGACCGGCGGCTATGGCGCTGCGTACGGGCGCACCACCGGTGGCGTCATCAACCAGATTGGTAGAACTACCGCTACAACTACAACACCTTCAACCGCGGTGACTACCTCAGCAACGCGACCGCGACTGACACGAAGGCGGTGATGTGGATCGCCAAGTACACGGGCTATCTGACGGACAACCTGACGGTCAATGCCCAGTATGGCGAACAGAAGACGGACCTGGAGTCCGATCCAGACAACAAGTTCTCCAACCTGATACCGGTCAGTGGCAGCGTCAATCAGAACCCGGCCCTGAACGGCGGAATTCCCATCACCAATGCCAATAAGCTGGCGCAGATATCCGACCCCAGGCATCAGACGTTTGGCGCAAACTACCGCTTGGATGTGACCTACCATCTGGGCGATCACGCGATCACCGCCGGCATCGACAACCAGCGGACCGAAGACCGCAACGACAGCACCATCATGGCGCCGGACGCCGGTTACCTTTGGCTCTACGGCCGCAAGCCGAACGCGATGACGCCCATCAGCGAAGGAGGAGTGGGCGCTCCCGGCAACTATCCCGGCGGCGAGACCGGCTACTACGTTTCCAAGTACATCCAGGAAACCCGCGCCTCGGTCAAAGTCATGCAGCGCGCTCAGTACATCGAGGACAACTGGCAGGTAAACGACCGCTGGCTGGTCAAGCTCGGCCTGCGCAATGACCAGTTCATCAATTACAACCCGGAAGGCCAGGCCTACATCAGGCAGACCAAGCCGCAGTGGGCACCGCGATTGGGCTTCGCCTGGGATGTCAATGGCGACAGCACATTCAAGGTCTACGGTAACGCTGGGCGCTACTACCTCGCATTGCCAAACTCACTGGCTGCACGCGGCGCCGCGGGTTCCATCTATACCAACGAGTACTACACCTACACGGGCATCGATGCGAACGGCAACCCGACCGGCCTGACCGCGATCGACACAATCAACGGCCCGGGCGCCCCCTACTCGGCCAATCGCGAATACGGCCAGTCGCCGGATCCGAAGACGGTTACGGCAAAGAACCTGAAGGCCCAATCGCAGGATGAGTACATCGTGGGCTTTGACAAGGTCTTCAACGAGAACTGGAACTACGGCGCCAAGCTGACATACCGCAAGTTGAACAACGCCATCGACGACACCTGCTACATCGAGAAATTCGAGGAAATGGCTGCTGCTCAAGGCATTGATACCACTGGCCTACGCGGTTGCTATTTCTTCAACCCCGGTAGGGCCGCGGTGTTCAACCTGCCCAATAGCCAGGGCGGTTACACCGAACTGGCCATCACCAACGCAGACTTCGGTTATTCAAAGGTAAAGCGCACCTATACGGCATTGGATGCCTATATCGAACACCCGTTCGACGGCAGGCTGTGGGGGCGCGTGACTTACACCTTCGCCCACAGTCGCGGCAACACCGAAGGTCAGGTGAAGTCCGACATCGGCCAAAGCGACATCTCGGCTACGCAGGACTGGGACTACCCATCCCTGATGGAATATGCCGGTGGCCACCTTCCGAATGATCGTACCCACCAGCTCAAGGCAATGGGCATGTGGCAGATCAACCCGGAATGGAGCGTCAGCAGTACGTTGCAGATCATGAGCGGGACGCCGAACTCCTGTCAGGGGGCCTATGGTCCGGATGAGACCTACCCGGCCTACCCTGGCAACTACTACCATTGGTGTGGCGGCAAGCCGGCCAAGATGGGCGACGCCGGTGAAACGCCCTGGATCAAGAATCTCAACCTCAGTGCCGAGTACCGTCCCTCATTCGCTGACGGAAAACTGGCTTTCACCGTTGACGTGCTGAATGCCTTGAACGAACAGAAGGCTACCCGTCTGGAGCCGGACTACGGCCCCGGCATCTATCGCCAGGTCCTGTCCTGGCAGACTCCACGCAGCATGCGCCTTGGCGTGACCTACGACTTCTGATGCAACCGCTGTGAACAGAAGGGGGCGCTGATTAAAGCGCCCCCTTTTCTGTTCTTCCCCATGATCCATCGCAAGCAAGAGTGGTACGCAGCGGCGTCCGGGCCATTGCGCTGCTTCGATCCCAATGCCTACACCGCAGAACTCCGGGTAACGAAACAACAACAAGGCCAAGTGTCACCTGTACGCTTATCGAAAGCGAATCCTCACGGGTATCATCAAGAGATTCTTGATTGAGTAAAACGATGTTTGATGAATATCTGGAAAAATGGGATCTAACGAAGGACGGCGACCCGTTTGCTTCGTTGAATGGCTACCTGCTTCCAGTTCGTCAGCGCGGCCTTCCCGCAATGCTTAAAATTTCGAAACTTGCCGAAGAGCAGGCAGGAAGCTTGCTGATGGCGTGGTGGAACGGTGACGGTGCAGCGCCCGTGCTGGCACAGGAAGGCGAGGCCTTGCTCATGCAGCGCGCACTCGGATCGGCGTCACTGGTGCAGATGGTGGGTAGTGGCTTGGACGACGAAGCCAGTCGCATCCTCTGCAGCGTTTGCACACGGCTTCACAAACCACGTACTGCGCCACCACCGCCATTGGTTCCATTGGAGCGCTGGTTCGAGGCTCTCTTGTGCGGAGCGAAGACGCACGGGGGCATTCTTGAGCACTGCGCAAGAACCGCACGCGAGCTGCTCTCAGATCCGCGCGATGTAACGGTACTGCATGGCGACATCCACCATGGCAACGTGCTTGATTTCGGCACTTCCGGCTGGCTTGCGATCGATCCCAAAGGGCTGTGCGGTGAACGCGGCTTTGACTATGCGAACATCTTCTGCAATCCCGATGCTATGAGCGCGCTTGCGCCAGGTCGCTTCGCAAAGCGAATAGAAGTGGTAGCCGCGGCTTCAGATATGGACCGCCACAGATTATTGCAGTGGGTGCTCGCCTGGACTGGTTTGTCGGCAATCTGGATGCTCAACGACAACGTCGCGCCGGGGAGCAACATTGAGGTAGCGAAACTAGCCGCGTCGGCGCTCGATATCCCCTACTAGGTTTGGCGTTCCAAATTGAGGTAGTTGGTGAAATTCAATGTACCGAAGCGGGTTCACCCGCCGTTTTCACCGACACTTGCGAGAAGGCCAATCAAGGCGCACTGAAGAGTACCTGTCGCCTCGTCGAAAACTGATGTGCGCATTTCGCTCTGGCAGTACGGGCACCAAACGGGCACCAGAAAATTCTGCGGAGGCATGCCTGGCGGGGAAAAACACCGCAAGAATTTGATTCGCTTGGTGGGCCCACCAGGATTCGAACCTGGAACCAAAGGATTATGAGTCCTCTGCTCTAACCGTTGAGCTATAGGCCCTTAGCGACGACACAGTGTAGTGGAGCCGGCTGCGTGCGACTACTTCCACGTGTCTGCTTTTGATGTGCGCGTATTGCGCACTGCAGCGCTCGACTGCAGGGGCGCAGCACCGGCTGCCGCCGGACAGCAACGCCGCTGTGCGCACCCCACCGCCGCACGCCCAAAGAAAAACCCCGCCGGGGCGGGGTTTCTCCTTGCCGGCGCTTACGCGCCAGCCGTCACCTGCAAACCAGCGATCACTCGATGTCGAGGAAGCTGCGCAGCTGCTCCGAACGGCTCGGGTGACGCAGCTTGCGCAGCGCCTTGGCCTCGATCTGACGGATACGCTCGCGGGTCACGTCGAACTGCTTGCCCACTTCTTCCAGCGTGTGATCGGTGTTCATGTCGATGCCGAAGCGCATGCGCAGCACCTTGGCTTCCCTCGGGGTGAGGCCAGCCAGTACGTCACGCACGGTTTCCGACAAGTTGATGTTGGTGGTGTTCTCGATCGGGGACTCCACATTGGTGTCCTCGATGAAGTCGCCCAGATGCGAATCCTCGTCGTCGCCGATCGGGGTTTCCATCGAGATCGGCTCCTTGGCGATCTTCATCACCTTGCGGATCTTGTCTTCCGGCATGTCCATTTCCTTGGCCAGCTCCTCCGGCGTGGCCTCGCGGCCGTACTGCTGGAGCATCTGGCGGGAAATGCGGTTCAACTTGTTGATCGTCTCGATCATGTGCACCGGAATACGGATGGTGCGGGCCTGGTCGGCGATCGAACGGGTGATCGCCTGGCGGATCCACCAGGTGGCATAGGTCGAGAACTTGTAACCGCGGCGGTATTCGAACTTGTCGACGGCCTTCATCAGGCCGATGTTGCCCTCCTGGATCAGGTCCAGGAACTGCAGGCCGCGGTTGGTGTACTTCTTGGCAATGGAGATGACCAGGCGCAGGTTGGCCTCGACCATTTCCTTCTTGGCCTTGCGCGCCTTGGCTTCGCCGTAGGCCATGACGCGGCTGATTTCCTTCAGCTCGTCCAGGCTCAGCTGGGTGTTCTTTTCCAGGTCGATGGTGGCCTGCTGCTCGGACACGATCTGGTCCTTGACGTCACGCAGGGCCGACGACCACTTCTGCTTACGCTTGATCGCGTCTTCCACCCACTCCAGATTCGTCTGGTTGCCTTCCCACGAACGGATGAAATCCTTACGCGGCATACGGGCAGTGATGGTGGCCAGGTGCAGCACGCGGCGCTCCTGCGACTTGACCTGACCCATGGTCTCGCGCAGCAGGCGCACCAGCACGTCGGTCAGCGGCAGCGGCAGCTTCAGGGTCACGAAGGTGGCCGAGATTTCTTCGCGCAGCTTGGTCTGGGCCTTGGTGTCGCCCTTGGCGTGAGCCTTCTTGAACTTGGCAAGATCGCTGGCCAGCTGCTCCATGCGGTTGGCAACTTCGACCGGATCCGGACCGGTCGGGCCGGCCTCTTCCTCGACGTCGTCACCGTCAGCGTCTTCGTCGGCGTCTTCGGCAGCGTCATCGCTGGTGTCTTCGGCAGCAACGGCCGGAGCCGGTGCTTCTTCGACCAGGTCGTTGAAGCCGACGATCACTTCGGCCAGGCGCTTCTTGCCTTCCTTGTGCAGTTCGTAATCGGCCAGCACCGACTCAACGGCCAGCGGGAAGGTGCCCAATGCAGCCTGCACCTGGCCCAGGCCTTCTTCGATGCGCTTGGCGATGGCGATTTCGCCTTCGCGGGTAAGCAGCTCGACGGTACCCATTTCGCGCATGTACATGCGCACCGGGTCGGTGGTACGGCCACCTTCGGTGTCGAGTGCGGTAAGTGCGGCAGCTGCTTCTTCAGCGGCGGTATCATCGACTTCACGGTTGCCGGTGTTGCCGTCGCTGAGCATCAGCGTGTCGGCGTCGGGGGCAACTTCGTGGACATCGATGCCCATGCCGGTGATCAGGCCGATGATGTCTTCGATCTGCTCCGGATCGACCATGTCGTCGGGCAGATGGTCGTTAACTTCGGCGTAGGTCAGGTAGCCCTGTTCCAGGCCCTTGCTGATCAGAAGCTTGATGTCGTTTTGCTGGGCAGGACGTTCGTTGGCCATGTAATGCTCGCGCCACCGGCGATTGTGAAGATGGGAACCTAGCATTATACCAGCGCAGCATAACGCTTGCCGGGGCGGTGGGTTCGCGGCGCGTTATGGTCTGAGCAGAAAGGTTACGGGCCCATCGTTGATCAGGCTGACAACCATATGGGCACCAAACTGACCAATTTCCACCCCCGGCGCGTGCTTTTCACGGCAGATAGCCACCAAACGATTGAAAAGCCGTTCAGCCTCGGCCGGCGGGGCGGCGCTGGTGAAGCTCGGACGCATGCCTGAACGGGTATCGGCGGCCAGGGTGAACTGGCTGACCAGCAACAGCCCGCCGCCGGTATCGCGCAAAGAACGGTTCATCTTGCCGGCATCGTCGGCGAAAACCCGGTAACCGATCAATCTGTCCGCCATCCGCGACAACATCGCCTCGTCATCCCCCGGCTCCACCCCGACCAAGGCCAGCAGCCCAGGGCCGATCTGCCCGACTACGGCATCGTCGACAGTGACCGAGGCCTGGGTAACGCGCTGGATCAGGCAAAGCATGGCAGCTCCTGCAGTGGGGGCCGGGCACCATAGCACCGTGCGCCAGCGGCTAAACTTGGGGGAATGAAACCGCAATCCGTCGCCAAGCTCTATTACCGCCTCGCCTGTGCCCTGACCCACCTGCCCTGGTCCTGGCAGCGAACCCTGGCCGATACGGTGGCGTGGCTGTGGCGCAGCATCAACGCCCGCGAAAGCCGGGTGACCCGCCGCAACCTGGAGCTGGCCTACCCCGAGCTGGACGCGGCGCAGCGCGCGCGCCTGCACCGCGAGGTACTGCGCACCACCGCCCGCCAGGCCCTGGAAACCCTGTACCTGTGGACCCACGACCCGGCCAGCAACCTGTCCCGGCACCTGCGTGAGCGCCATGGCCAAGAGCTGTATGACGCCGCGCTGGCCTCGGGCAAAGGCGTGATCGTGGTCGCCCCGCATTACGGCAACTGGGAGCTGCTGAACCAATGGCTGGCATCGCGCGGCCCCATCGCCATCGTCTATGCGCCGCCGGAAAACCCGGTTGGCGATGAATTCCTGCAGCTGGTGCGCGGCGGCGACAACGTACGCCAGGTGCGTGCCGAAGGCCCGGCGGTGCGGCAGTTGTTCAAGGTACTCAAGGATGGCGGCGCCACCGGCATCCTGCCCGACCAGCAACCCAAGAACGGCGACGGCGTGTTCGTACCGTTCTTCGGTATCCAGGCGCTCACCATGACCCTGGTCAACCGCCTGGCCGAACGCACCGGCGCCACCATTCTGTATGGCTGGTGCGAGCGCATCGGGCCCAATCTGGACTTCGCCCTGCATATCGAACCGGCCGAAGCGCAAATCGCCGACCCCGACCTGCAGCTGGCCGCCGCCACCCTCAGCGCCGGCATCGAGCGCATCGCCCGCCGCGATCCGGCGCAATACCAGTGGACCTACAAGCGCTACACCCTGCGGCCACCCGGCAGTGGCGAGCACGACCCCTACGCCACCGCCCGTCACCCGCATTGAACCTGCTCCTGCAACACTGCATCACCCGTGCTGCTTGATTGATTCGACAGCCAACGGCCCCCATAAGGTTTCAGATGAACAGCCCTGCCCTCGCCCGCCCGTCCTACTTCGGCCAGACCGCCGCCATCCGTTGCGAGCGCGCTGCCGCCGAACTCCGCGCCGGGCGCCCGGTGGTGATCAGCGATGGTCAACAGCGGCTGGCCAGCATCGCGCTGGACAGCAGCTCACCGGAGGGCTTCGCCGCCTTTGCGGGGGCCGCGCAAGGCCGCCATTACCTGTTCCTGAGCGCAGCGCGCGCGCAGACCCTTGGCATCAGCGCCGCCAACGGCATCCATGTACCGCTGGCCGGCCGCGATTTTGCCGAGCTGCCGGCATTGGCCTACCTGCGCGATGCCGTCGCGTCGGCCGATGCAGCAGCCAGCGGCAACGCCCTGGACGCAGCAACGATGGAAGTAGCGCGACTGGGCCTGTTGTTGCCGGCCATGGTGTCGGTGGAACTGGACGCGGCCGCCAGCCCGTTCGATGACTGCCTGCAGCTGGACACCACCGCCCTGTATGAAGGTGCCGGCCAGGCCGGCCAGGACTACGAACTGGTCACCCGCTCGCCGGTGCCGCTGCGTGATGTCGGCATGAGCGAGTTCGCCGTGTTCCGTGGCGGCGTGGCCCAGCGCGACCAGGTCGCGGTGATTGTCGGCACCCCCGACATGGGCGGCGCGGTACCGGTGCGCGTGCATTCGTCCTGCCTCACCGGCGACCTGTTCGGCTCGCTCAAGTGCGACTGCGGCGACCAGCTGCGGCGCGGCCTGCGCACGCTCAAGGACCTGGGCGGCGGCATCCTGTTGTATCTGGACCAGGAAGGCCGCGGCACTGGCATCGCCGCCAAGATGCGCGCCTACGGCTACCAGCACGAAGGCCTGGACACCATTGATGCCGATGCGCAGCTGGGCTTTGGTGCCGACGAGCGCCGCTATGGCAGCGCGGTGGCCATGCTGCGCGCGCTGGGCGTACAGCGCATCCAGCTGTTGACCAACAATCCCACCAAGGTGCAGCGCCTGCGCAACGCCGGCATTGAAGTAGTGGGCTGCGTGCCGATCACCGGCGAGATCACCCACGAGAACGAGCAGTACCTGCGCACCAAGGCTGCACGTGCCGGCCACCACCTGGATGTGGATGCATTGATCATGGCGGCGCAGTAACGGCCCTGCTTTTCGCGGTATTTGTGGGAGCGGCGTAAGCCGCGAAACCACCACACCACCCGGCGCCGCGACGGCGCCCCACCTTGAAATTCCGAGCGCAGGCTTTCCGGCGTCCTGCCGCCTCGCCAGCTTCGCGGCTTAAGCCTCTCCTACAACAGCCATCGCCACCCCAACTACCGTTGTACGGCCCCGCCGTTATATCGTCTGTGCATGACTGAACCCCCTGCCTTCGATACACCCGCGCTGGACGACAAACAATGGCAGGCCCTGCCGCCACGCGGCGCGCTGTTTGCCGCCGCCGGTACGGCACTGAGCATGGCGCTGTTGCTCGGCGTAGCCTGCCTGGTGGTGATGCTGGCCATCGATCGATCCCACCTGTTTGTCGTCCCGCTGGCGGCCGCCGCCGTTGGCGCCCTGCTCGGCGCATGGTTTGGCTGGCGTCGGCATCGGCTCACCTTCTGGCGGCTGGACAGCCAGTCGCTGGGCGTGCGCCGCGGCCATATGTGGCAGAGCGAAAGCCATGTACCGGTATCGCGCGTACAACACCTGGACCTGCGCCGCGGCCCGCTGGAGCGCATGGCCGGGCTGGCCACGCTGATCGTGCACACCGCCGGCACCCGCATGAACACCGTGGCGGTGGCTGGGCTGGCACAGGCCGACGCCGAACGCCTGCGTGACCGCCTGGCGCGCCAGCTCGACCACGACGACGACGCACTGTGAGCGAGCTGCCACCGCCGCTGCCCAACGAAGAGCAACGCCTGCACCCGTGGTCGTGGCTGTTTGCCCTGCAGCAGCAGGTGCAGCAGTTCCTGCTGCCCTTGCTGGCGCTGCTGGTATTCGGCAGCCGCCGCGATGATGACCTGCCCTACCACCACTGGATCAGCGGCGCGATCGTGCTGGCGCTGGTGGCCACAGCGGTGCTGCAATACCTGAGTTATCGCTACCGCATCGGCAGCGATGCGCTGAGCATCCGCAGCGGCATTTTTGAGCGCACCCGCCGCGAAATCCCGTTCGCGCGCATCCACAACGTGGTGGTGCACCAGAACCTGCTGCACCGGATGTTCGGCGTGGCCGAACTGCGCCTGGAATCGGCCGGCGGCGACAAGCCCGAGGCGGAAATGCGCGTGCTCAAGTTGGCGCAGGCGCTGGAGCTGGAGCAGCTGATCCGCCAAGGCGGCAGTGGGGCCGCGGCAACCACGCAGACCGAGATCACAAGCGACGGCGTGCTGCTCAGCCTGCCCTTGTCAGAACTGGTACGCCAAGGCTTGATTTCCAACCGGGCGATGGTGGTGTTGGTGGCGGCGATCGGCGCGGCGTATCAATTGTTTCCGCGCCGGGCCACCTCTGATTTCATCGAGGAACAAGGCCGGCATGCCTTCGGCTATGCCAGCCAGTTGCAGTTGGGCACACTGACAATGGTCGCCAGCGGCCTGTTGCTGTTGGCGTTCGCACTGGTCTTGATGCGGCTGCTGTCGGTCGGCCTGGCCATCGTGCAGTACTACGGCTTCCGCCTGAGCGAGGCCGACCGCCGCCTTACTGTCGAGCGCGGCCTGTTTACCCGTGTGCGCAGCAGCGTCGCCCAGCGCCGCATCCAGGCCTGGACGCTGCGCGAAGGCGCACTGCATCGTCTGTTCAAACGCCGGCAACTGCGGGTGGACATCGCCAGTGGCGGCCAGCAGCAGGAGCAGGACGGGCGCGCGCTGAAGGAACTTGCGCCGCTGGCACCGCCGGCCACCTGTGACGGCCTGCTGCAGCATCTGCTGCCGCAACTGCAATGGCCGCCGGCGCAATGGCAGCCGGTCAGCACCCGCGGCTGGTGGCGCCTATGTCTGCCCGCGCTGCTGTTGATGGGCAGCCTGTCGGCATTGCTGGTCTACGAGACCGGGCGCGCATGGGGCCTGCTGCCCCTGCTGTGGCTGCCGTGGTCGGCACTGAAGGCGCATCGCCAGGTAAGCCGGATCGGTTACAACATCGATGCGCAGCGTGTCGCCATCCGCGGCGGTTGGTGGAACCGCTGGTGGCGCGTGGC
The DNA here is from genome assembly GCF_039674165.1 of Stenotrophomonas terrae. Lineage (GTDB taxonomy): Bacteria > Pseudomonadota > Gammaproteobacteria > Xanthomonadales > Xanthomonadaceae > Stenotrophomonas > Stenotrophomonas terrae_A. The sequence goes on along the minus strand of NZ_JBDJMY010000004.1, from coordinate 104,405 downwards.
CGAGCTGGACAAGTTGCAGGCCTTGCGACTGGATCGCTCGCCGCTGGACCGGCGTTTCGGCACCGCGACGCTGACCCTGGATACCGCAGGCGCGGCCGGCGCGCCGGCCTTGCAACTGCGCTTCCTGGAAGAAGCACAGGCGCGTGCATTGATGGCGCAGCTTGAGCGGGAGATGGTGCGGCGCAAGCTGCGTTGGTGAGCGCTCCCCTTCTCTCCCGCCCCTTGGGGCCACCCTCTCCCGCGATGGGAGAGTGAGCGGTCATCGCGAGTTGAAGCATTGCCCCTGATTGCAGCTTTCCCCCTCTCCCCTTGCGGGAAAGGGTTCCGAAGGAGCGGAAGAGGAAGAAAGCTTCAGCAACTAAACCCGCGCCGGCCCCCAATAGCCGATGCGCTTGCGCAGCTTGATCTTGCGCCACCAGTTGCGTGGCTTGGGCTTGCGGTTGCGCCCGCCCTTGGCGATGAAGTCATCAATGGCCTGCAGGATGCGCTCGCTGGACTGGCCATCGCGGTAGGGATGCAGCTGATCGGCAAACTGGCGCACCGCCGCCATCAACTCGGGCGGCCGCGACAAGGCGGTGCGGATAGCGCCTTCAAACTGCGCCGGGTCATCGATGTCGATCAGCTGCGGGCCCGGCCGGCGGTTCTTGAAGGTGACCACCGGCTTGTAGGTCAGCAGGAACTCGTTGAGTGCAGAGGAGGTGTCCGAGCACATCATGTCCACCTGCGGGAACAGGTCCAGGATGTTGTCGTCATCGGCGAAGCGCAGGTACGGGCCTTCCAGCGCGCGGTACTTGGCGGCGATTTCCGGGTCCATCTTCGGGTGGAAGGTGACAATCCAGCGCCATTCGCCGGTCTGCGACAGCCGCTTGATCTCGTCGTAGAGGATGCCGGCGGCACTCCAGGACGGCGAGAAGGTGGAGTGGTACAGAATCACCGGCGGCTCGCGCACCGGGTCGGGTTGGTCCTTGAGCTGGCTCATGAACGGGTCGATCTTCGGGAAGCCGGTCTCCACCACCGAAAAATGTCCGGTCTTCTGTGCCAGTTCCGAAAAAGCGGCGGTATCGCGCGGCCCGGTGGTGCAGTACAGGTCAAAAAAGCCGCGGATGTAGATATGCCGTGGCTTGCCCGCGTCGAAGCCGTGGAAAGTTTCCACCTTCACCCCGGGGAAGAAGTGCGGCACCGCGTTGGACGAGGTGATCACCGCGCAGGGGTTCCATGCGCGCACCTGGGCCACCGTGAGCAGGGTTTCATCGGCGGTCAGGTCTTCCGCGCCGGGGCCGTCGAAAAACCATGCCGCCTCATCGCCACGTGAGCGGATCGCCGCCTGCAGCGGGCGGAGGATGGCCAGGGCATAACGCTCGGACCCGTACAGCAGATAGTGGCGTGGCACGGCGGGGAACTCCTGAATATCCCGGATATTGCGCAATTATCGCATCGCCAGTGGGAGCCGTCGCTGCTAGGCTTTGGCCCATCCCCCGTGCCAGACGCCGCATGCCCAGCCCAAGCACCACCCTGCCCACCCAGCGCCCGCGCCTGTCCGCCTGCATCATCGCCTTCAATGAAGCCGACCGCATTGGTGACTGCCTGGCCTCGCTGGCGTTCTGCGACGAGATCGTGGTGGTGGATTCGTTTTCCAGCGACGCCACCGTTGCCGTCGCCGAGGCGGCCGGCGCGCGCGTGGTGCAGCGGGCCTTTGATGGCTTCCGCAGCCAGAAGGCGTTCTGCGTTGAACAGGCCAGCCACGACTGGGTGCTGTGCCTGGATGCCGATGAGCGGGTCAACCCGGAACTGCGTAAGGCCATCGAATCCGAACGCGATGCCGGCTTTCCCCGCGCCGTCGGCTACCGGTTCGCGCGCTGTTCGGAATACTTTGGCCGTTTCCTGCGCCATGGCACGGCCTATCCCGACCGCGTGCTGCGCCTGTTCGACCGCCGTCATGGCGGCTGGCGCGGTGATCGCGAGATCCATGAAGCAGTATCGCTGGACGGCCCAGCCGCCCTGCTCAAGGGCGACCTGCTGCACCACCCCTACCGCAGCTTCCTGCAACTGCTGGACAAGAAGCAGAAATACGCGCGGATGATGGCCGAACACGAGTTCGGCAAGGGCAAGCGTGCCAGCCTGGGCAAGCTGATCATCGCCCCGAGCTGGCGCTTCGTCCGCAGCTACGTGGTCAAACGCGGCTTCCTGGATGGCTGGCCGGGGCTGATCGAAGCCTTCGTCAGCGCCAATTACGTGCGGCAGAAAACCATCATGCTGTGGCTGCTGCAGAACGGGCAGCCGCTGGTGACCCCGTCCGCCGGGAACAGCCAGGGCAAGTAAGCCTGCCAAGGGTCACAGTACTTACTGAACCCTGCCCGGCAATTGCCACGCACATGCAATTCTGTTCGTTGAAGATGCAGGTTCGCATCGCTAGAATTGTTCGTTCTAGCGACTGAGAATCAGACTGGTTGCACGGTGGCCGTCCCGCTGTCACTGCCACCCTCCCAGCGGCGTCTCCACGCCCCACCGGTGTGATCCATTACGTGAATCATTTGACTGCGGTCCAATCCCCCCCGTTGTTGTACGCATTTCGAGCCCGGCTGCTGACGATCGGTCAGTGGTGCGCGGTGCTCTCGCTGTTTGCCGCGCCCATCAACAAGCCGGCCACCAATATCCTGATCGGCCTGAGCCTGCTGTGTTCGTTGGCCGGCACCGAGCTGCTGGCGCGTTGGCGCGCCGCCTGGCGTGAGCCGGTGGTGATCGGTTTTCTGGTCTGGTTTGCCGTACTGCTCGCCAGCGCGCTGCATTCCACCCTCAGCACCGGCGCCTCGGTGTTCAGCGAAGCGTCGCTATGGGGCTGTCTTTACCCGGCCTTGATCGCCAGCCTGCTGCGCGATTCGCGCTGGCGTTGGCGCGCGCTGGCCGCGTTTGCCGTGGCTGCCGGCCTGGTGGTGGTGATTTCCTACCTGATGCAGTTCGGCCTGGTGCCGCAGCGCGCAGTGGCTGAAATCCAGCCTTCCATGCGCAACACCGTGTTCAAGGAATACACCCAGCAAGGCTTGGCCAGCCTGATCCTGATGTCGATGCTGGTGGCCACAGCAATGAGCAGCCCCAGCCGACGCTGGCGCAACGTGGCCCTGCTGGCGGCGGCAGTGGTATTGGCCAACGTGGTGTTGCTGATACAGAGCCGGACAACCTATCTCGTGCTGTTGCCGCTGCTGGGCTACTGGATCTACCGTCTGGTCGCGCATCGCTTCAACGGCTGGCGCACGCTGCTGATCAGCGGCGGCCTGATCCTTGTCACCATTTCCGCACTGTGGTCGACCCCCAGCATCCGCGAACGCATGCTCAGCTCGATCAGCGAAGAAGTCGACAGCTACCTGATCACCCAGGAGCCGACCTCCAGCGGGATCCGTCTCTGGTTGTGGCAGCAAACCCTGCCGATCATTGCCGATGCGCCGGTCTTCGGCCACGGGCTGAATCAGTGGGAACCCCTCTATCTGGAACAGATGCGCGACATTCCGGGCTCGGCGCCATTCATCACCGGCCACCCGCACCAGGAAGCGCTGCTCATCCTGGCTGAGGAAGGCACCGCAGGCCTGCTGGTCTTTGCCGGCCTGCTGCTGGGCTTTGCCGTCCATACGCGCAAGCTGCCCGATCCACAAAAGGGTATCTTTGCCAGCATCCTGATCATCTATGTCGCCGCCGGCCTGGCCAATGGGCTTTGGAGCAACTTCACCCATCGCCATGTCTTTGTCCTGCTGCTGGCCTGCATCCCGTTGGGCAGCTTCCCTTGGTACGGTGCTGCTAAAGAGCGCGAACCCACGTCATGAATCCCTGCCCGTCGTTTGATGAGGTGACCGTAGTCTGCGTCACCTACAACAGTTCGACCCTTGTGGAGGCGATGGCCAGCACCTTGGCCAGGTTTCCGCATGTCGTCATCATCGACAACGGCAGCAGCGACGACACCACCACGCACATCGCCCAGCGCATCCCCCATGCCCGGCTGGTAACGCGCGCAGGCAATGCCGGCTATGGCAGCGCCAACAACCAGGCGATGGCGCTTGTACAGACCCCCTTCGCCCTGCTGCTCAATCCAGACTGCCTGATCGCGCCAGAGGACCTGCAATACCTGCTGGACTGCATGCAGGATCACCCGCAGGCCGGGGTGGTTGGCCCGCAGAACTGGCGCAGTGAAACCGTCCCGCAGATCTCGCACCGTGATGCCTTCTTCAAGCCCGATGTCGACAGCACCTGCAAGGTGCCGGACACGATCGTCGTCGCTGACTGGATCCACGGCTGCTGTCAGCTGCTGCGAACCCGCGCTTTCCGCGAGATTGGCGGCTTCGATGAGATATTTTTCCTGTACTACGAAGACGATGACCTGTGCCTGCGCATGGCCCAGGCCGGCTATCAATGCCTGCTGCAACCTGCCGCACGCGCCTTCCATAAGGGTGGCGCCTCCTCCGCTCCAAGCATCCGCACCGATTTCATCAAGCGTTTCCACTACGCCCGCTCACGGCAGATTGCGATCCGCCGCTACATGGGCAATGGCGCCGGGCGCCTGCACCTGGCCAAGCTGATGGTCGCGGCGCTGCCGGCAGTGGTGGTCTACAGCCTGCTGCTGCGACGCCGTGACGTGATCAAGTGGGCGGCATGGGGATCGGCGGCATTCTCCGCCGCACTGGGGCTGGACCTGGTACCAGGGCGAGGCAAGCCTGCGCCTGCGTCCCCGGTATCCAACGCCTGATTCAGCACTGACTGCCCCGGCCCGGGTACAGACCGTGGCAGAATGGCGTTGCCGGATGGGGGCTGAGTACAGCACCGGCTACCTCCCAATCTAGAGTCTTTTATGCAACGCGTCCTGGTCACAGGTGGTGCGGGATTTCTTGGTTCTCATCTATGCGACAGACTCATCCAGCAAGGACATGAGGTCCTGTGCGTGGACAACTACTTCACCGGCAGCAAGCGCAATATCGCGCACCTGCTGGGTAGACCCGAATTCGAGCTGCTGCGGCACGACGTCACCTTCCCACTGTATGTGGAGGTGGACCGCATTTTCAACCTCGCCTGCCCGGCCTCACCGGTGCACTATCAGCACGATCCGGTGCAGACCACCAAGACCTCGGTGCATGGTGCGATCAACATGCTGGGCCTGGCCAAGCGGCTGAACGCCCGCATCCTGCAGGCATCCACCAGCGAAGTCTACGGCGACCCGGAAGTGCATCCACAGCAGGAAGGCTACTGGGGCCGGGTCAATCCGATCGGCCTGCGCAGTTGCTACGACGAGGGCAAGCGCTGCGCTGAAACCCTGTTCTTCGACTACCACCGCCAGCACGCGCTGGACATCAAGGTCGTGCGCATTTTCAACACCTACGGCCCACGCATGCATCCCAATGATGGCCGCGTGGTGAGCAACTTCATCGTGCAGGCGCTGCGCGGCGAAGACATCACCATTTTTGGCGACGGCACCCAGACCCGCAGCTTCTGCTATGTGGATGATCTTATCGAAGCCATGCTGCGGATGATGGATACCGAAGCGGGCTTCACCGGGCCGATCAACATCGGCAATCCCGGCGAGTTCAGCATGCTGGAACTGGCTGAAACCGTGCTGCGGCTGGTCGGCGGGCGTTCGCGCCTGGTGTACCGGCCACTGCCTTCGGATGACCCGCGTCAACGCCAGCCGGACATTCGCCTGGCCCGTGAAAAACTGGACTGGACACCCAAGGTCGCACTGGAAGACGGCTTGAAGGAAACCATTGGTTACTTCCGCAAGCTGCTGGCGGAGGACGCCGCATGACCACGTTTGCGGTAGTCATCACCAACTACAACTACGCCAGCTTCGTTTTCGAAGCGGTGGACAGCGTGCTGGCCCAGACCCGCGCGGCTACACAGATCCTCGTGATCGACGACGGCTCCAGTGACGGCTCGCCGGAACTGCTGCGCCAGCGCTATGGCGACGACGCGCGGGTAAGCCTGCTGTTTGGCGAGAACGAAGGCCAGCTGGCGGCGTTCCAGCGCGGTGTGGCTGCCGCCAATGCCGATGTGGTCTGCTTCCTTGATGCCGATGACCGCTGGAAGCCCGAGTACCTGCAAAAAGTCGGCGCTATCTATGACGCCCGCCGCGATGTGGATTTTGTCTTCAGCGACCTGCAGACCTTCGGCATCGACCAGCTGAGCATTCGTTATGAAAACAGCCCGCAACCCATCGATCTGGGCTACACCGCGGTAAGCACTTACCTGCTGCTGCCGTGGTACGGCGCGCCCACCTCGGCACTGTCACTGCGCCGCAGCTGGGCTGTCGACGTGCTCGACCTGCCGCACAGTTTCCGCCGCCAATGGAAGCTGTGTGCCGATGCCTGCGTGGTGCATGGCGCCAGCATCCTGGGCGCACGCAAGTACTACCTGCCCACCGCCTGCGTGGAGTACCGCACCCACGGCAACAACGGCTGGTGGGCCGGCCGCCGCGAACCAACCAGCCGCTACCGCAACAGCTTGCGCAACTACGGCATTGTCCGTGTGTACGCGGCGCGCAATAGCCTGGACGAAGGTTGCTGCAGCCTGGGCAAGCGCGAATACCGCACCAAACCGCAACCCAGCGGCAAGGAGCGGCGCCGCTATGCACGCATTGCGCTGCGCGGCAATGCGCCTTGGTGGGAGCGTTACGAACAAGCCATCAGCATTCTGTTCGGGCGTACCCAACAACGCCCTTGAGCAATGCGCGTGACGTGCGCAGGCAATCAACCGTTGCTGCTGGGCGCGCGCCAGCGCAGCCGGGACATCAGGTTGTGCACAAACCAGCGCACGCTCAGGCGCGCACGGTAGCTCTCGCGGCTCAACCACCCCAATACACCGACACCCGGCTTGGTCTTGCGACCCGCCTGGATCACCGATGCGAACAGGTCACCGCTGCGCACCACGCCGGGCTTCAGCCCCAGGCACTCCACGCCGTGCAACCAGGCCAGGTCCATGTAATCGTCGACCGGCAGCACCCAGCGCTCGGCATGGCGCAGGAATTTTTCCGCCGCCGACGGTGCCAGGTAATAGCCAAATGCACACAGCGGGCTGCGCCAATAACGGTGCAGTACGAAGTCACCAAACTGGACCCAGGGCGAGCTGGGCCGGTCCGCGGCATGCAGGCGGAAGTAGCCTACCGAATCCGGTAATGAAGGCAGGTCACGCAAGACATCCAGAAAGCGCGGATCGATGGTGATGTCGTCTTCAAACACGATCATCGGCCGACCACTGTCCACGCACTGCTGCCACAGCAGATAGTGGCTGGCCCAGCAGCCGATTTCGCCCGCGCGGAACGGCCGCCCCTTGCAGGCCAGCCGACGCTTTTCGTCTACCTTGGCAAACAGCGGATGCTGGACACTACCGTTGACGGCTTCCCATAGCGTCAGCTCGATACCCAATGCTGCCGCCTGCCGCTGGACCGAGGCACGACGATCCGCCGATGCTGGCAGATTGATCACATACAGGGGCAGGTCTGCGGACGGCCGGGTCATTGCGCGAAGCGATCCTGGAAAAGAATCAACACAGGCTCCCGACGCTTCAGGAGCCATCCTGAGCACAGCTGCGAGCCATGATAGTACCTGATCAACACGCTGCCACCTTTTTCAATACCAGCCCGCCAACAACTTGCAGCGGGGCTTTCCATTCATCGGCAGCGACGCCGCCAGCTTGATCGTATTTGTCCGTAATCCACGGACAAATACCTATGCCAGTTTCACCAACCGCGCATAGAAGAAGCCATCGCCGCCCTGCTCACCGGGCAATCGCTGGCGGCTGCCCGCAACGTCATGCCCGAATGAATCAGGTAATGCCTGCACCTGCGCATCCGGGGTACGGGCGAGGAACTGCGCCACCTGCCCGCCGTTTTCCGCGCGCAGGATGGAGCAGGTCGAGTACAGCAGCACGCCGCCGGGGCGCAGCACCGTCCACAAGGCATCCAGCAGGCGTGCCTGCAGCGCGGCCAATGCGGTGATGTCTTCGGCGCGGCGGTGCAACAGCACATCGGGCTGGCGGCGGATGATGCCGGTGGCCGAACACGGCGCATCCAGCAACACCGCATCAAAGGCGGTTCCATCCCACCAGGCAGCGGTATCGGCGGCATCCACCGCGACCACCTGCGCCTGCGCGCCAACACCGGTACGGGCAAAGGTTTCGCGGATGCGCTGCAGACGCCGCGCATCAACGTCCAGCGCCAGCAGACGCAGCGATGGATCGCGCTCCAGCAGATGCGCGGACTTGCCCCCGGGCGCCGCACAGGCGTCCAGCACCCGCGCGCCGGGTGGCGCCTGCAGGGCATCGGCCACCTGTTGCGCCGACAGGTCCTGCACCGACACCGCGCCCTGCGCGAAGCCTGGCAGGCTGCTCACCGGCACTGCGGCCGGCAGGCGCACCGCGTCGGCCGACAAGGGCTCGGCAGCAGCGTCGACACCGGCCTGGGCCAGCAATTCCAGATACGCCTCGCGGGTGTACTGCTGGCGGTTCACGCGCAGCCACATCGGGGCCGGCTGCAGGCTCTGGCTGATGATGTCAGCGGCCTGTTGCGGCCAATCGTTCTGTACCTGTGCAAGCAGCCACGCCGGCCATGCGTCTTCGGCGCGCGCCTCGGCAAAGCCTTCGCGCTGGGCACGCCGCAGCAGGGCGTTGACCATGCCGGCCTGACGCTCGCGGCCAAGTGCACGCGCTGCATCCACCGTCGCCGACAACGCAGCATGGGCGGGCAGCTGCAATACGTCGAGCTGGGCGAAACCGGCCATCAGCAGCGCGCGTAGATCGCTGTCGCGCGGGCCAAGCGGTTTCTGCAGCCACTGCCGCAATGCCTGGTCGTAGACCACCCGGCGGCGCAGTGCCGCAAAACAGATGGCTTCCAACAGCGCGCGGTCGCGACTGTCGTCGAGTTTGGGTAGTGCCGCACCGAGCTCGGCTTTCAACGAGCGGCCCTTGCCGACGACCGCCGCCAGCACCTTGGCCGCCAGCGCGCGGGTCTGCACGCCGGGTTGCGCCGCCGCGGATTTACCCCACGGTGAGGAAGTAGCAGCCGTCATCCGCTCAGCCCTCGATCCGCAGATCGCGGCGTGCGTTCAGATAATCCGCTGCGGTGATTGCCTTGCCACCTTCGCGCTGCACCACCCGCAGGCGCAGTGCGCCCTGCCCGCAGGCAATGTCGATGCCCTCGCGCGTTGCGCCGATCACCGTGCCCGGTGCCTGGCCCGCATTGTCATCGAGGGCGACCGCGCCATGGATGCGCACGCGCTCGCCGGCCAGGGTGGCTTCGGCCACCGGCCACGGGTTGAAGGCGCGCACGCGCCGCGCCAACGCGGCCGCAGGTTCGGCCCAGTCGAGCTTGGCTTCGGCCTTGTCCAGCTTGTGTGCGTAGGTGACGCCGGCTTCGGGTTGACGCTGCGGCACCGGCTTGAGGCCGGCACGCAACAGGCCCAGGCCGTCGGAAAGCACCTGTGCACCCATCTGCGCAAGACGGTCATGCAGCTGCCCGCCGGTATCGCTGTCGCTGATAGGTGTGTGTTGGCGCAGCAGCACCGGGCCGGTATCCAGGCCCGCTTCCATCTGCATCAGGCAGACACCGGTTTCGGCATCGCCGGCCTCGATCGCGCGCTGGATGGGCGCAGCGCCGCGCCAACGCGGCAGCAGCGAGGCATGCACGTTCCAGCACCCGTGGGTGGGGATGGCCAACACCGCCTTGGGCAGGATCAGGCCATACGCCACCACGATCATCAGATCGGGTTGCAGGTCGCGCAGCTGCTGCTGGGCTTCGGGTGTTTTCAGGCTTTCCGGCTGGAATACCGGGATGCCGCGTGCGATCGCGTCGAGCTTCACCGGCGAGGGCATCAGCCCGCGGCCACGGCCAGCGGGGCGGTCCGGCTGGGTATAGACCGCCACCACTTCATGCAGACGGGCGGCGGCAGCCAAGGAGGCGACGGCAAAGTCCGGCGTACCGGCGAAGACGATTTTCATTGGGCGGGATTCGCAATGCGGGATGCGGGAGGGGCGACAGCGGCGCAGCGGCAGCCATCAGCCCTCACGAATCGAAAAAGGAAGGTGCAGATCCGGGATCCAGAACAGAACGCCAGGACTGCAGGAAGCGCGGCCAAGCCTGCTCTTACCATCCCCAACCCCGGCCCCGGATCAAGCCACGTGCTTGCGCGACTTGGCCAGTTTCTTGCGCACCATCTCGCGCTTGAGCGGCGACAGGTAGTCGATGAACAGCTTGCCGTCCAGGTGATCCATTTCGTGCTGGATGCAGGTGGCCAGCAGATCCTCGGCAGCCAGTTCCTGCTGCTTGCCCTGACGGTCCAGGAAACGCACCACGATGGAATCGGCACGGGTGACATCGGCATAGATGCCGGGCACCGACAGGCAACCTTCCTGATACACGCGGCCGCTTTCGCTGGCGTTGATGATCTGCGGATTGATGAACACCTGCGGCTCGTTGTGCTCTTCGCTGACGTCGATGACCATGAAACGCTTGTGCACGTCCACCTGGCTGGCGGCCAGGCCAATGCCGGGGGCGTCGTACATGGTCTGCAGCATGTCGTCGAGCAGCTGCTGGAACGCAGGCGTGGTCACTTCGGCCGCTTCAACAAGGGCCGCCTTGGTGCGCAGGCGCGGATCTGGGAACTCAAGAATGGGCAGGAGGGCCATGGTGGTACCAATCTGGGAATGCCGCTTATTTCGGCAAGATGTCGCAATTCTAACGCTTGCGCTTGCCCGGCGCGCCCGTTTCTGCAATATAGTGCGCCAACCTGTTGGGGAATCAGGCAGAGCGCAACCATGTTGAAACAACTACGTACGGTCGCCGCCGTGGCGATGCTGACCGTCACGACCTATGCCGTGGCCGTCGAAATGAACGGCACTCACCCTGACACCTATGTGGTGCGCAAGGGCGATACTTTGTGGGACATATCGGCACGTTTCCTGAAAAAGCCGTGGCTTTGGCCGGAAATCTGGCAGGCAAACCCGCAGGTCAAGAATCCGCACCTGATCTATCCGGGCGATGTTCTGAGCCTGGCCTATCTGGACCGTGTCACGGCCCAGGCCGGCCCGCGCCAGGAAGCACCGATCACCGGCGTACCGCTGTCGGACGTTGAACCGTTCCTCAGAAACCTGAACGTTGTAGACAGCTTCGAGGACCTGCCCTACGTGGTTGGCCTGGAAGACAACCGTCTGCGCGCCAGCAGCGGGCAGAAGGCTTACGTCGTAGGCCTCGACGCGGCCCAGCCCGGCCAGCGCTACATGGTGGTTCGTCCAACCGTGCGCTTTGCCCAGCCCAAGCCCACCGAGGACCTGGACAGCCGCGGCAAGGTCACCCCGGGCAGCGGTAATCTGTGGAGCAGCTATGTTGCCTCCAGTGACCGCAAGGAAGTTCTCGGCTATGAGCTGGCCAAGGTCAATGTCGGCACCCTGACCCAGGTCGCCAGCGGCGACGTGCAAGCCTCCACCCTGCAGCTGGAAGACAGCGGCAGCGAGGTGCGCAGGGGCGACCGCCTGATGCCGGTGCAGATCAATCCGTACGACCTGCAGTTCATCCCGCATGCCCCGGCCACCGCCACGGCACCGGGCCAGCTGCGTGTGCTGGCAGTTACCGACACCTTCACCAGCGGTGGTCCACGCGATGTGATCGCCATTTCCGGCGGCGCACGCGAGGGCATCAACAACGGCACGGTGTTCTCGATCTGGCGCAACGGCAGCCATGTCTCTGACCGCATGCATTCGCCGGGCTCTTCGCGCGCGGACGATGCAATGAAGGCGGGTGCAGGCCGGGTCTCCCTGCCTGATGAGTATGCCGCGCATGCCATGGTGTTCCGCACCTTCGACAAGGTCAGCTACGCGCTGATCATGGAAGGCACCAAGCCGGCACGCCTTGGCTATGAACTGAAGCATCCGGACGCGCAGTAAGCGCCTGCGGCCTAGCCTTACGATGTACGACAACGGCGCCTGAGGGCGCCGTTGTTGCATGTGGCGGCAGGCTGTGGGGCATGCCCCGATCAAATGCCCTGGATACACACACCCTGCCCTGTTGCCCGGCGCTGCTGAGCCTGGCACTGGCCGGCGGCCCATTGGAACCACTACGCCAGCTGCGCGATCAGTACGACAGCAGCGCTGCCGCCATCGCCGCCGGCCCGGCACAATGGCGCGCGGCAGGCTGCACACCTGCCCAGTGCCAAGCGCTTTCACGTCCGGACGCCGACGCCTGGGCCAAGGCCAATGCCTGGCTGCAGGACGACAACCACCACCTGCTCGGCTGGGGCGAGCCCGACTATCCGCCGCTGTTGCGCGACAGCCCAAACCCGCCGCTGGCGCTGTTCATCGCCGGCGAACCAACCCGGCTATGGCAACCAGCGATCGCCATCGTCGGCAGCCGCAACCCCACCGCCGGTGGCCGCGACAGCGCGCGCGATTTCGCCACCGCGCTGGCAGGCCACGGCCTTGCCATCGCCAGCGGCCTGGCCGCCGGTATCGACGCTGCCGCGCACCGCGCGGCATTGGCCTGCAGCGGCAGCACCTACGCGGTGATCGGCACCGGCCCCGACCTGGCCTACCCGCGCCACCACCGCCAGCTGCAGGCGCAGATCGCCAGCCAAGGCACGGTTGTCAGTGAATACCCGCCGGGCACTGTGCCACGCAGCGGCCAGTTCCCCGCCCGCAACCGGCTGTTGGCGGCATTGGCGCTGGGCACGGTGGTGATCGAGGCGGCTGAGCGCTCCGGTGCGCTCATCACCGCGCGACTGGCCAGCGAGGCCGGGCGCGAGATCTTTGCCGTGCCCGGCTCCATCCACAACCCGATGGCGCGCGGCTGCCACCGGCTGATACGCCAGGGTGCAACCCTGGTGACACATGCCGACGACATTCTTGAAGGCGTGGCCAATCTGGCCGGCGAACTGGCCTGCGCCTTGCAAACCCGGCTTCATACCCCCATCTCCCCTGTACCGTCCGGCCAGCACCCGGCCGTCACACCAGTGGATCCAAACTACAAGCGATTGTGGGATGCCTTGGGTTATGACCCAACCGGTATGGATTTACTGATCGAGCGCACTGGATTGACGGCCGCCAGCCTGTCCTCCATGCTGCTGCTCATGGAATTGGAAGGCAGGGTCGCGTCCGCACACGGCCGCTACACCCGCACCTGAAGGTTTCTTCACCTCCACAGCGCCAATGGCGCAGGCCGAGGGGCAATGAAAGAGAGCATCCTGGACGTCCTGTTGTACCTGTTTGAACACTATTTCAGCGAAGATGCTGATCTCATCCGAGACCGCGACTCGCTTCAGAACGGCCTGATCCAGGCCGGTTTCAGTCCCGCCGAAATCAACAAGGCCTTCGATTGGCTCGATGCCTTGGCCGAACAACGCCCAGCCGTGGCCCAGCCACGCGTTGACGGGCCGGTACGCGTTTTCCACGGCCCCGAGCTGGACAAGCTGGACGTGGAAAGCCGCGGCTTTCTGCTGTTCCTTGAACAACAGCGCGTGCTCGATGCCGACCAGCGCGAACTCGTGCTGGACCGCGCCATGGCCCTGGACCAGGACGAACTGGATCTGGACGACCTGAAGTGGGTGGTGCTGATGGTGCTGTTCAACCAACCCGGCGCCGAAGCGGCCTATGCCTGGATGGAAACCCAGATGTTCGTCGACGAACCCGAACCCCTGCACTGAGCCCACGCGGCGTGCAGGGATGCATAAGGACAACACCTACGTGAGCCAATGGTTCTACGCCGAGGGCAACCGCGAACGCCGGGGCCCGATTACCGACGAGAACATCGTCGCGTTGTTCCAGTCCCGCCGCATCGATGAAGACACCCTGGTCTGGCGCGAAGGCGCCGGTGACTGGCGGCCGCTGCGTGATTTCGCCAGTGAACTCGGCCTGGATCTGGCCACGGCCGAACCCTCTGCAGCCGCCGCCACTGCCGGCCCGCCATCACTGCCGCCACCGTTGCAGACCCAGGCGCAGCATGCCGCCTCGCCCGCCACAGCGCCCAAGCAGGGCCTGTCCGGCTGCGCCATTGCCGGCATCATCGCCGCGGTGGTCGGCGTAACCCTGGTCGCCATTGTTGGCATCCTGGCGGCCATCGCCATGCCCGCCTATCAGGAGTATGTACTGCGCTCCAAGACCGCGGCAGCCAATGGCCAGCTGATCGCCCTGAAGCAGCAGGTTGCCGAATTCGCCGCCGCCCACGAGCGCTGCCCGATCAACGATGACGACGGCTTTGGCGACCCGGACAGCTACGCCAATGGCGATGTCGCCCAGGTCCATATCGGCCGGTTTGAAGAGGGGCATTGCGGGCTGGAAGCCTTCCTGCGTGTCCCAAAGCAATCGAAGCTTGACGGCAAAAGCATCTGGCTCGACTACGATATGCATACCGACACGTGGGAATGCAGTTCCGATGTCGAGGACAAATACCTGCCAATCAACTGTCGCGGCTGATTGGCGGCGGCCAGAACTTCTACGGGGAAAACGATGAGCCAGTGGTACTACGCTGACAGCCAGCGCGAACGGCATGGGCCGATTGAAGCGGATGATCTGCGCGAGAAATTCCGCGCAGGCGAGATCGACCTGGGCACCCTGGTGTGGCGCGAAGGCATGCAGCAGTGGCAGCCGCTTTCAGCGGTGAGCGAGGAGCTGCAGCTGCTGGCCCAGGCCAGCACCGGCATCGATCTGCGCAAGGACTACGCCGCCATCGAAAGTGGCGAGGCGCTGGAGGCACCGGCTGCTGAAAACGTGGCTCCTGCAGCCGCGCCCAGCGAAACCTATTCGCCCTACACCGCACCTGCCAGCCGTCCGCAGGATGTGGACCCGGCCGCCGTACAGGGCGGGCTGGTGGTGCAGGCAGGCTTCTGGAAGCGGGTGGCCGCCTACTTCATCGACTACGTGATCATGACGGTGTTTACCTACATCGTGCTGATCCCGCTGAGCATCCTCGGTGCGATCGTCGGTGGCGTATCGGGCAACTCGGATTCCGCCGCCGGCTCGATCGGCATGTTCCTGACCCTGGGCATCGGCTACCTGATCATCTTTGCCGCCAACATGATGTACCCGGCATGGATGCATTCGTCCAAGTACCAGGCCACGCTGGGCAAGATGGCCGTGGGCATCAAGGTGGTCCGCAGCAACGGCGAGCGCCTGACCCTGGGCCGCGCGATTGGCCGCTTCTTCGCCTACATCCTGAGCAGCATCACCTTGTGCATAGGCTTTGTGATGGCCGCCTTCACCGAGCGCAAGCAGGCCTTGCATGACATCATCTGCGACACCCTGGTGGTGGACAAGTTCGCCTTCACCGAGCACCCGGAATGGCAGCAGCAGGGCCTGGGTACGGTGACCATCGTGATCCTGTCGCTGGCCGGCCTGGGCATCCTTTGCCTGATCGGGCTGTTGGTGCTTATCGGCGTTGCCGCAGCAGGCTTCAACTGACAAATTGCCGGGGGCGGCTTGACATCAGCCCCTCCGGCATGATTCCTCTAATAAGGAACCAAGCTGAACGCCCGGGCCGCAACCCGGGCGTCGGCTTATGCACAACTCAAACATCGGCTTCACTATCGTCCCGGTTTAAGCCACCCTAGCGCCCCCACACGGGCGTTCCGCCCCAAGAATGTACTGACATGCCCAAGCACCTGCTCATCGTCGAATCGCCGGCCAAGGCCAAGACGATCAATAAATACCTCGGCAAGGACTACACGGTCCTGGCCTCGTATGGGCATGTGCGTGATCTGGTCCCCAAGGAAGGCGCGGTCGACCCCGAGAACGGGTTCGCCATGCGTTACGACCTGATCGAAAAGAACGAAAAACACGTCGAAGCCATCGCCAAAGCCGCAAAGGGCGCCGATGACATCCTGCTGGCGACCGATCCGGATCGCGAGGGTGAGGCCATCAGCTGGCATATCGCCGAGATCCTGAAAGAGCGCGGCCTGTCCGACGGCAAGCCGGTACAGCGCGTGGTGTTCACTGAAATCACCCCGCGTGCGATCAAGGAAGCAATCGCCCAGCCGCGTGAAATCGCCGCGGACCTGGTCGATGCCCAGCAGGCACGCCGCGCGCTGGACTATCTGGTCGGCTTCAATCTGTCGCCGGTGTTGTGGCGAAAGGTGCAGCGCGGCCTGTCCGCAGGCCGCGTGCAGAGCCCGGCGCTGCGCATGATCGTCGAACGCGAGGAAGAGATTGAAGCCTTCATCTCGCGCGAGTACTGGAGCATCGAAGCCAACTGCGCGCATCCTTCGCAGCATTTCAATGCACGCCTGATCAAGCTGGACGGGCAGAAGTTCGAACAGTTCACCGTCACCGACGGCGACACCGCCGAAGCCGCCCGCCTGCGCATCCAGCAGGCCGCGCAGGGCACGTTGCACGTCACCGACGTGGCCAGCAAGGAGCGCAAGCGCCGCCCGGCTGCGCCGTTCACCACTTCCACCCTGCAGCAGGAAGCCTCGCGCAAGCTCGGCTTCACCACCCGCAAGACCATGCAGGTTGCGCAGAAGCTGTATGAAGGCGTGAACATCGGCGACGAAGGCACGGTCGGCCTGATCTCGTACATGCGTACCGACTCGGTGACCCTGTCACAGGATGCGCTGGCCGAGATCCGCGACGTGATCGCCCGCGATTACGGCATCAGCTCGCTGCCGGACAAGCCCAACACCTACACCACCAAATCCAAAAACGCGCAGGAAGCCCACGAAGCCGTGCGCCCGACCTCCGCGTTGCGCACCCCGGCACAGGTGGGCAAGTACCTCACCGACGACGAGCGCAAGCTGTACGAGCTGATCTGGAAGCGCGCCGTCGCCTGCCAGATGATCCCGGCCACCTTGAACACCGTCAGCGTCGACCTCTCGGCCGGCAGCGAGCACGTGTTCCGCGCCAGCGGCACCACCGTGGTGGTGCCCGGCTTCCTCGCCGTGTACGAGGAAGGCAAGGACAACAAGAGTGCCGAGGACGAAGACGAAGGCCGCAAGCTGCCGCTGATGAAGCCCGGCGACCGCGTGCCGCTGGACCGCATCGTCGCCGACCAGCACTTCACCCAGCCGCCGCCGCGCTTCACCGAAGCGGCGCTGGTCAAGGCGCTGGAGGAATACGGCATCGGCCGTCCGTCCACCTACGCCTCGATCATCCAGACCCTGCTGTTCCGCAAGTACACCGAGATGGAAGGCCGCAGCTTCAAGCCGACCGACGTCGGCCGCGCGGTGAGCAAATTCCTCTCCAGCCATTTCACCCAGTACGTCGATTACGACTTCACCGCCAAGCTCGAAGACGAGCTGGATGCGGTGTCGCGTGGCGAGGAAGACTGGATACCGCTGATGGAACGCTTCTGGGGCCCGTTCAAGGAACTGGTCACCGACAAGAGCGAATCGCTGGACCGCACCGACGCCGGCAGCGCGCGCGTGCTCGGCCCGGACCCGGTCAGCGGCAAGGACGTCACCGCGCGCATAGGCCGCTTCGGCCCGATGGTGCAGATCGGTACCGTCGATGACGAAGAGAAGCCCAAGTTCGCCTCGCTGCAGCCGGGCCAGAGCATCTACTCGATCTCGCTGGATGACGCGCTGAAGCTGTTCGACATGCCGCGCAAGCTCGGCGCCGACGCCAATGGCGAGGAAGTCACGGTCGGCATCGGCCGCTTTGGCCCGTTCGCCAAGCGTGGCAGCACGTATGCCTCGCTGACCAAGGAAGACGACCCGTACAAGATCGACCTGACCCGCGCCATCTTCCTGGTCGAAGAAAAGGAAGAAATCGCGCGCAACCGCATCATCAAGGAGTTCGAAGGCTCGGACATCCAGGTGTTGAACGGTCGCTTTGGCCCGTACATCAGCGACGGCAAGATGAACGGCAAGATCCCCAAGGACCGCGAGCCCGCCTCGCTGACCCTGGCCGAGGTCGAGCAACTGATGGCCGACACCGGCAAGCCGGTACGCAAGGGCTTCGGCAAGAAGGCCGCCAAGAAGACCACGGTCAAGAAGGAAGCCGCACCCAAGAAAGCCGCTGCAAAGAAGGCACCGGCCAAGAAGGCGGCAACCAAGAAAGCAGCGACCAAAAAGACCGCGGCAAAGAAGGCCACCAAGAAGACCGTCGCCAAGAAGGCAGTGAAGAAGTCGGCAGCCGACGACGCCCCGCCGTTCTGATCCTGCACTTCCTTCTCCCTCCGGGAGAAGGTGCCCGAAGGGCGGAAGAGGGTGGGCTTTGCTCCCGAGGGTGGGAACCAGCACTGCTACTGCTTTCATCTTCCCTCCCTCGCCAACAAGCGGATAATCAGCACCACCCGCAGCAGGCCGCCCACCGGGCGGCCTTTGTTTTGCGTCCCTTTCGCGGGTTGGCCGCTTTGTGTGCGCCGGCCCACCAACGGTGCTGACCATGCTCGAACTCGACCTGCACAACCTCGTCCCGGCCCTCAAGGCCGGCGGCGTGATCGCCTACCCGACCGAAGCGGTCTGGGGCCTGGGCTGTGATCCTTCCAACGAAGCGGCGGTAATGAAGCTGCTGGCGCTCAAGCAGCGGCCCATCGAGAAAGGCATGATCCTGGTTGCCGCCACCCCGGCGCAGCTGGACGGCTGGGTGCGGCTGGATGCGCTGGCCGACGCGCGCCGCCAAGCGGTGTTGGACAGCTGGCCCGGCGCCAACACCTGGATCGTCCCGGCCGGCCCGCAAGCGCCGCGTTGGATCACCGGCGAGCACACCGGCATCGCCGTGCGGGTCAGCGCCCACCCGCTCGTACAGGCCTTGTGCGAGACCTGGGGCGGCCCGCTGGTATCGACCAGTGCCAACCTCGCCGGCCAGCCCCCGGCCCGCGCCCGTGAACAACTGGACCCCGCCCTGCTTGCCTTGCTGGATGGCGTACTGGACGGCACCACCGGCGGCCTGGCCCAACCCACCCGCATCCGCGTCGCCGCCACCGGCGAAGTGCTGCGCGACTGAGCCGCCCAGTCCGAGGCCTGGTCGGTAGAGCCGAGCCATGCTTCAAGAGCAGCGGTAGTGCCGAGCCGTGCTCGGCAGGAGCTTCACCGGTAGAGCCTCAGCCGAGCATGGCTCGGCTCTACAGGGACGTGCCCAGCAATGCTTGCAAGAGCGGCGGTAGTGCCGAGCCATGCTCGGCAGGAGCTTCACCGGTAGAGCCTCAGCCGAGCATGGCTCGGCTCTACAGGTGGGGCGGGCGCTGAGCGGGTTACTCGCCCTGGTACTGCTTCTCTTCCACTAGCGCCGAACCGGCGATGCGGTTGATCTCGTTCTTCACCACGATGCGCTCGCCATTGGTGCCGTAAACGCCACGTGCCAGGGTGATGAACTCCGCACCGAAATCCTGCGCGGCTTCCTTCTCGCGCAGGCGGTCCTGGATTTCCCACATGCGTTCGTTGATGGCCTTGAGCTGGTCCTTGAGCGCGGTCAGCGACGGGCGCGATTCCTGCTGCGACAGCCACAACGGCCACAGGCCCTGCAGTTCGGTGCGGACGTTGGCCAACTTGGCGGTGTCGTGGATGCGCTCGGCCTTGATTTCGAGGATGGTGATCTTGTCGATCAACTCGCCAATCGATACCGGGGTGAGTAGGGTCTGCATGGGGTGGCCGCCGTTGATTCCTGTAATGGCGGCAATGATAGCGCTGCGCCGGCACGGGCAAAGGTTGCCGATGCACCGGTATTGGCGCTGATCCCTTGCCAATGCGCACAATGCGGGCCCGACCTGATCTGGAGTTGCCGATGCTGCTGCGTTCTTTCGCCACCGCGGTACTGTTGCTGGGCGCGGCCAGCGCGCACGGCGCCGATGGCCTGCAAGGTGCCTGGCAGCTGCAGTCCGGGGAATTCATCAACCCGGAAGGTGCGCTGGTGGATTACGCCAGCAAGAAGCTGGCCGGCACCAAGATATTGGCTGATGGCCGGTTTGCCTTCACCACCACCAGCGATGGCAAGTTCTGGGCCGGTGGCTCAGGCACCTATCGCAGCGACGCCGGCCAGTATGTGGAAACGCCATTGATGGCGTCCTACCCGCTGGAAAATGGCGGCAGTTACAGCTTCCACTATACGTTGGAAGGCGATGTGTGGACGCTGGAGCGTTGGGATGGCGAGCGCCGGGTCGAGCGTGAAGTCTGGAAACGCGCCCGCTGAAACGGTTGCGGGAACATCGCGTTTGTAGGAGCGGCGTAAGCCGCGAAGCTCGTAGTCCGCAAGATCATCGCCATGCCGCGAGCTGATACTCCATCAGCTTCGCGGCTGACGCCGCTCCCACATGCAACCGGCGTTTTCAGCATGCAGGGAGGGGAAGCAGGCTGTTTGTAGGAGCGGCGTAAGCCGCGAAGCTCGTAGCCCGCAAGATCATCGCCATGCCGCGAGCTGACGATTCATCAGCTTCGCGGCTGACGCCGCTCCTACAAGGAGCCGGCCTTCTAGCAGCCTGTTTGTGGGAGCGGTGTAAACCGCGAAGCCGACAGCGCAGACGGTCCGGTAATGCCCGGATCTGACAATCCATCAGCATCGCGGCTGACGCCGCTCCTACAGCCTGCCATCAGCGCGGCGGGAAGCCGGCTTCTTCCAGGGCCTTGGTGAAGCTTTCCACGGGCTGGCTGGATTCGATCTTCACGTTCTTGCCGGGCAGGTCGATCTCGACCGTCGCGGCGGGGTCCACGGCCTTGAGCGCGGCAGTCACGCTGCGTGCGCAGCCGCCGCAGGTCATGCTTTCGATATGCAGTTTCATGAGGTTTCTCCGTTGGGGAGAGGGCAGCGTGGACCTTCCAATGATGGCAAGGTCAAGCGCTCGATCCGTGCTTGACCCTCCCATCGTTGGAAGCTTTAAGGTGGCTCCAGACCCTGAAATGGAGATGAGCCGATGAGCAGCAGCACCCACCCGGGCGGCCCGGGTTCCGGCCCCGGCAGCGAGGACCTGACGATCGAAGGCATGACCTGCGCCTCCTGCGTGGGCCGCGTCGAGCGGGCGCTCAAGGCCGTCCCCGGGGTCAGCCAGGCCAGCGTCAATCTGGCCACCGAACGGGCCACGGTCCAAACCGATGGCAGCGTGCCGCGTGAGCTGCTGGTGCAGGCCATCCACAAGGCCGGTTACGAGGTCAGCGTGCCCGCCACGCAGGCGCTGGAGCTGCTGATTGAAGGCATGACCTGCGCCTCCTGCGTGGGCCGTGTCGAGCGCGCGCTGAAGGCGGTGCCCGGCGTGCAGTCGGCCAGCGTCAACCTGGCCACCGAGCGCGCCAGCGTGCAGGGCAGTGCCGATCCGGCATCGTTGTTGGCAGCGATCGCCAAAGCCGGCTATGCGGCCAGCGTGATTGGCAGCGCCGGCAGCAACGAGGACCAGCAGGCGCAGCGGCATGCCGAGGAACTGCGCGTGCTCAAGCGTGACCTGTGGGTGGCGGCGGCCTTGACCCTGCCGGTGTTCCTGCTGGAAATGGGCGGCCACCTGGTGCCCGCTTTCCATCACTACATCGCTGCCACGCTGGGCACCCAGAACAGCTGGCTGCTGCAGTTCGTACTGACGACGCTGGTACTGGTTTTCCCGGGCCGCCGCTTCTACCAGAAGGGCATCCCGGCGCTGCTGCGCGCCGCTCCGGACATGAACTCGCTGGTCGCGGTAGGCACGCTGGCCGCGTTTGGTTTCTCGCTGGTGGCGACCTTCCTGCCGCGCCTGTTGCCGGCCGGCACGGTGAACGTTTACTACGAAGCGGCGGCGGTGATCGTCACCCTGATCCTGCTTGGCCGCGTGCTGGAGGCAAAGGCCAAGGGCCGCACCTCCGAGGCGATCAAGCGCCTGCTCAAGCTGCAGGCCAAGACCGCACGCGTGCGCCGCGATGGCAGCGTGGTTGAACTGCCGCTGGCACAGATCGTCAGTGGCGACGTGATCGATGTGCGCCCCGGCGAACGCATCGCGGTGGATGGCGAGGTGATGGACGGCGAAAGCTACGTCGACGAATCGATGATCAGCGGCGAGCCGGTGCCGGTGCAGAAAGCGCCGGGCAGTACCGTCATTGGTGGCACCGTCAATCAGACAGGTGCGCTCGGCGTGCGTGCCACCGCGGTGGGCGGGGCAACGGTGCTGGCGCAGATCATCCGCCTGGTGGAACAGGCGCAGAGCGCCAAGCTGCCGATCCAGACCCTGGTCGACCGCATTACCCTGTGGTTCGTGCCGATCGTGATGGGGCTGGCCTCGCTGACCTTCGTGGTATGGCTGATCTTCGGCCCGGATCCGGCGCTGACCTTCGGCCTGGTCAATGCGGTGGCGGTGCTGATCATTGCCTGCCCGTGTGCGATGGGGCTGGCCACGCCGACTTCGATCATGGTCGGTACCGGCCGCGGTGCCGAGCTGGGCGTGCTGTTCCGCAAGGGCGAGGCGCTGCAGCTGCTGAAGGAAGCGCAGGTGGTGGCGGTGGACAAGACCGGCACCCTGACCGAAGGCCGCCCGCTGCTGACCGATCTGCAGCTGGCCGCAGGCTTCCAGCGCGGCGATGTGCTGGCGCGCGTGGCGGCGGTGGAAGACCGCTCCGAGCATCCGATTGCCCGCGCCATCGTCACCGCCGCGCAGCAGGAAGGCTTGCAGCTGCCGGCCGTGGATGCGTTTGAATCGGTGACCGGTTACGGCGTGCGTGCGAACGTGGACGGTGTGCGCGTGGAAGTGGGCGCGGACCGCTTCATGCAGCAACTCGGCCTGGACGTGACGGTGTTTGCCGCCGATGCGCAGCGGCTGGGCGAGGAGGGCAAGAGCCCGCTGTACGCCGCGCTGGACGGCCGCCTGGCGGCGATCATCGCCGTCTCCGATCCAATCAAGCACGACACCCGCGCCGCCATCGCCAGCCTGCATGCGCTGGGCCTGAAGGTGGCGATGATCACCGGCGACAACCGCCGTACCGCCGAAGCCATCGCCCGCCAGCTGGGCATCGACGAAGTGGTGGCCGAAGTGCTGCCGGAAGGCAAGGTAGACGCGGTGCGCCGGCTCAAGGCCGCGCATGGCCGCCTGGCCTATGTCGGCGACGGCATCAACGATGCACCGGCGCTGGCCGAGGCCGATGTCGGCATGGCGATCGGCACCGGCACCGATGTGGCGATCGAGGCCGCCGACGTGGTGCTGATGTCGGGCAGCCTGCAGGGCGTTCCCAACGCCATCGCGCTGAGCAAGGCGACGATGGGTAATATCCGCCAGAACCTGTTCTGGGCCTTCGCCTACAACACCGCGCTGATTCCGGTTGCTGCCGGCGTGTTGTATCCGGTCTGGGGCATCCTGCTGTCACCGGTGTTCGCGGCCGGGGCGATGGCCTTGTCGTCGGTATTCGTGCTCGGCAATGCGCTGCGGTTGAAGCGTTTCCGTGCACCACAGAGCGAGGCGTGAGGAGCGATGATGATGGATGAAGGCATGAACATCGGCCAGGCCGCCAAGGCCACCGGCATCTCGGCCAAGATGATCCGCTACTACGAGGACACCGGCCTGATCGGGCCGGTGGCACGCACCGATGCCGGTTACCGCGTGTATACGCCACGCGACATCCACACCCTGGGCTTCATCAAGCGCTCGCGCGACATGGGCTTCAGCGTGGAGCGCATCGGTGAACTGCTGGAGCTGTGGCGCGACCGCTCGCGGCACAGCGCCGATGTGAAGCGCATGGCGCTGGAGCACGTGCAGGTGCTGCAGCAGCGCATCGCCGAGCTGCAGGACATGGTGCAGACGGTGCAGGCGCTGGCCAACTGCTGCGCCGGCGACGAGCGCCCGGATTGCCCGATCCTGCGGGACATCGAGACCGGCGTGCCCCTGCATGACGCGGCCTTGCCGACCACCTTTGGCGGCGTTGCGGCGGGTAAGCGCGCACGCTGAATATTGCGTGCATTTGCGCAAATGAATGCGATTCAACGTGCACGCGCCCCGCGCGTGCCAGAAATCGCCTGAATAGAAGCCAAAAATCGACGTTTTATTGCAGGGGCTGTTTCAGGGTTTGTTGGGGCGACTAACGGAAAACTTACATACGGACGCAGACAGCTCTTTGCTGTCGTGCCATCAAGCTCAGTAATGCAGAGGTAGTACCCCATGAAGACTTCGTTGATTGCCCTGGCGCTGGTTGCCGCCCTTCCGTTTGCCGCTTCTGCTGCTGACGGCCTGTCCTACAACTATGCCGAAGCCGATTACGCCAAGACTTCGGCTGACGGCAAGGCCGAAGGCTGGGGTGTAAAGGGTTCCTACGCGTTCCTGCCGAATTTCCACGCGTTTGGCGAATACACCCGTCAGGAAATCTCGCGCACCAACCTTGACGTCGACCAGTGGCGCGTCGGTGCCGGTTTCAACAAGGAAATCGCCCCGACCACCGACTTCGTTGCTCGCGTGGCTTACGAAAAGTACGACGAAAAGTTTGCCCAGGGCCTGGATTTCAACGGCTACAGCGCTGAAGCCGGTATCCGCACCGCTTTCGGCCAGCACGCTGAAGTGTATGCAATGGCTGGCTACGAAGATTTCAGCAAGAAGCACGACATCAGCCCGGAAGGTGACTTCTACGGCCGCCTTGGTGGCCAGGTGAAGTTGAACCAGAACTGGGGCATCAATGGCGACATCAAGATGTTCAACAACGGTGACAAGCAGTGGACCGTGGGTCCGCGCTTCAGCTGGTAAGACGCACAAGGCGCTTTAGCGCCATGTAGCGAAGAAAGGCCCGGCTTATGCCGGGCCTTTTCTTTTGGGTTGGTTTTGGGTTTTGGATTTCTAGCTGGAAGCTTCCCCTCACCCCAACCCCTCTCCCGCACGCGGGAGAGGGGCTACTGCGCTGCGAGCGCAAGCGGTCCGAGCCCCTCTCCCGCTTGCGGGAGAGGGCTAATGTACTGCGAGGCCAAGCAATGCGAGCCCCTCTCCCGCGTGCGGGAGAGGGGTTGGGGTGAGGGCAAGCTCCTGCTCTGCTTCATGTAACGCCACTGCAACCAAACTGCAGCAAAGTGCGCCTCAACCGGCATCGGCCGGAAGGACCTTGAGCATGAAAACCCGCCTGCTGCTTGCCGCAATCCTGCTGTCTATCACCCCGCTGGCCTGGAGCCAGCAGCGCGACTATCTGCCGCTGGAGCAGCGCCTGAGCGCCGAACAGCTTCAGCAGGTCGGGCTGAGTGCGCAGCAGTTGCAGCTGCTCAATCGCATGCTCAGCGAAACCGCGCCGATTGCAGCCGTTGCCGGCACACCCACGCCTGCCCCCATGCAGATCGGCCTGGAGGAAGGCCCGGTGCATAGCCAGGTGCAAGGTGCGGTGGAAGGCTGGGAGCCGGGCACCGTGTTCGTGCTGGCCAATGGCCAGCAGTGGAAGGTGCTCAAGGGCCAGATGCGCCTGCGCAATACCTTGCAGTCGCCTGAGATCGAAGTGATCCCCGGCATCGCCGGGCGCTGGTTCCTGCAGGTGGATGAAGACCTGCCGAAGGCGCGGGTTTACCGGATTCTGTAAGCGCCGGATGGATTCGGGGCTTGTCGGCGCCGGCTTGTAGGAGCGGCGTCAGCCGCGAAGCAACGGATGCATCCGTGCGACGGCCTTTCTTCGACCGGATCTGAATAATCTGCTGCTTCGGGTGGAACGGTAGCTTCGCGGCTGACGCCGCTCCTACAAGGGAGCAGTCGCTCCCACAACAAAGCAGGGGAGCGGTCGCAGCGAACCTTACGCCGGGCGCACGCGCTGGGTCAGGCCCTTGAGGAAGTTGCGCAGGGCCTGGTCGCCGCATTCGCGGTAATTCTTGTGGTCCGGCTGGCGGAACAGTGCCGACAGCTCCGGCTTGGACATCGGGAAGCCGGCCGCCTCGAAGATCGCGTGCATGTCCATGTCCTTCAGTTCGAAGGCCACGCGCAGCTTCTTCAGCACGATGTTGTTGGTGATGCGCTTTTCCGGCGGGCGCTGCGGCTGCGATTCGTCGCGGCCACGGTAGTGGTAGATCAGGCCGTCCAGAAAACGCGACAACACCGCGTCCGGGCAGGCTTCAAACAACGGCTCGTCGTCCTTGCGCAGGAAATCGTGCACCTGTGCCGCATCCACCTCGAAGCTGGGATCGGCCAAGTGAATGGTGTCCACCACCATGCTGTCGCTGAGGTCGAGCATGTAGCGGATGCTGCGCAGTACGTCGTTGTTGATCATTGCCACTCCGGAACCACCGCGGCGGAACTGCCTGCGGGGGCATAGTGTAACGCCGCACCGGCGGGCCTCCGGCCTACAATTGGGGCCGGTTCAGCCAAATCCGCCTGCATGCGTCCTTCCGCACCTGCTCCCGCCGCGCCCAATACCGCCCGATCTGTCCCCGCCGGGCAGGGTTGGCGATGAGCCTGCGCGCGATCCTGCACCTGTGCCTGCATGTGGCAGTGCCGGCCTTGCTGGCCTGGTTGTTCTGGCGCCCGCAGTTCGGCAAGGCGTGGATGTTGCTGCTGTTGGGCTGGGTGATCGACCTGGACCATCTGCTGGCCGACCCGATCTACGCGCCGGGCCGTTGCAGCATCGGCTTCCACCCGTTGCATACCGCGCCAGCCATCGTGTTGTATGCCGGATTGACCGTGCCCAAGCGCACCCGCCTGTTCGGCATCGGCCTGTTGGTGCATATCGCGCTGGACGCGCTGGATTGCCTGTGGATGCGCGCCAGCAGCTAGCGGCTGGCGAGTGACGGGTTTACCGCAGCCAAGTGGCGTGCGGCTGGCTCAGCAGTCGCCAGAAGGGTTTTGGTGCCGGCTTGGCAGCCGCCAGAAGGGGTTTGGTGCGGCTTACCAGCCGCCCCAGGGGCCTGGGCCAAAACCCGGGCCCGGGCCATAGCCATAGGGGCCGGGGCCTTCGCTCTTGCTCATGTGGATGTTCAGGTTGACGCGGCGGCTTTCGCCTTCGTCGTTGTTGTAGTTCTTGCCCAGGTTCAGGTCCACGGCCTGCCAGTTGCTGTTGCCGTAGGCCTTGGAATAGCCGATGCCGGCACTCACCGCGCCGTGCACCTGCAGTTTGTCGTCCATCACCTGGGCGCCGGGCTGGTCCTTGCGCGGTGCCGGGCCGCTCTGGTCGCCGTAGTAGGTGCCTGGTGCATCGCCCTTGTAGTCGGTCTCGCCCAGGTAGCGCAACGGCGCCTGCGGCACGCTCAGGTCCAAGCCGCCCGGTGCGGTTGCGGTGTCCTGCGCCATGGCAACAGCCGGGGCCAGCAGCACAACCGCAGATAGGAATGTTCGGATCATGGTGCAACCGCTCCGCTACAGGGCCGCACCGCGATGGTGAGGCAGCCTGAACGCTACCAGAAATGATTTGAATGATGGCTGTCGCCTGCCGGTGGCGGCGGCTACCTCAGTCCAGTCGCTGGAAGGAGAACAGCTGCGCCAGCGGGTGCCGGCGTCGCTCGATGGCGGCGCGCACCAGGCCGGCGCCGATCATCGAATAGGTGATGCCATTGCCACCGTAGGCCATGGCGAAATGCACGCGCGGGCCCCATTGCGGATGTGCGCCGAAGAACGGCAGGCCATCCTCGGTTTCGGCAAAGGTGCCGGCCCAGGCGAAGGTGGGCTGGATCGGCAGATGTGGGAACAGCCGGGCGACCTTGCCGGCCAGGCGCTTTGCCTTGCGGTCGACCTGTGCATCGCGCCGCAACGGCACGTCCACCGCGTCGTCCTCGCCGCCAATCAACAGGCGGTTGTCGGCGGTGCTGCGCAGGTAGAGATAGGGGCGGGCGGTTTCCCATAACAGAGTGTTGCGCAGTGGCCCCAGTGCGTCGGCGGGCAATGGATCGGTGACGAAGGCGTAGCTGCTGCGGTTGCGCGCCACCCGCTGCTGCAGCCAGCGCTGGCTGGCGTAACCGGCGGCCATGACCAGATGCCGGCAGCGGATGTTGATGCCTTCGGTGGTGCGCAGATGGACGTGCCTGGCGTTGCTCTCGATATGATTCACACGGCAGCGGTCATGCACCCGGCCGCCCTGCGCCTGCACGCGCCCAAGCAGACGGTAAGCCATCCGGTAAGGGTCCATGCTCGCTGCAGGCGTGCTGAGAATGGCGCCGGGTGCGGCGAAGCCATAGTCTTTGGCAACACCTTCAGCATCGAGCCAGTCCACCGCGAAACCGTGGCGGCTGCGCAGCTCGAATTCTTCCAGCAGCGGCCGCAGGTGCCGGCGCCGGCTGGCGTAGTACAGGCTCTGTGCGTCGCGGAAATCGACCTCGCCTACCTGTGCCGCCAGTTCCTGCAGTTGCTCGATCGCCTGCGCGCAGGCGCGGTACGCCAGCAGGGCCGCGTCAAGGCCATGGCGTTTTGCCAGCTCACGCATTGGCGTGTCGATTTCATACTGCAGCAGCGCGGTGCTGGCGGCGGTGGAGCCCCAGCCAACATCGCGCTGCTCTATGACCGCGACTTCGTGGCCATGCTGCAGCAGTTGATCGGCGATCAGTGCGGCGGTGATGCCGGCGCCAATCACCACCACCTCGCAGCGCAGATCCTGCTGCAAGGGCGGGAAGGCCTGCATCAGGCCATTGCGGATGGCCCAGAACGGGTAGCCACTTTTCAGGTCCATGCCGGCCTCCGCGCCGATGCAGCCGGGCTCAGCCGGTCGGGTGGCCGGTGTGCGGGGTATGGATCAGCGGCCCGGTATCAAAGCCCTGCTGCTGCGCATAGGCGATGTAATGGTCGCGGGTGGTGGCGTCCATCTGCGGCAGGCGCGCCAGCAGCCACAGGTATTTGCGGTCCGGGCTGCCGACCAGTGCGCTGGTGTAGGCCGCGTCCAGCTGCATGATCCAGTAGTCGCCCTTGGTGAAGGGGATCCAGCGCAGGCCTTCGGGCAGGAAGCTCACTTCCAGTTTGCTGTTGCTGTCATCGATGGGTTTGGCCTGGCCGATGGACTCTTCCAGGTTGCCGCCGCGCAGGCAGCGGTTCTGCACACGGACGCTGCCATCTTCGTTGAGCGAGTAGTGGGCGCTGATGTCGGTGGCATCTTCGGGCTCATGCCGCATCGGCAGGCGTGCCACCTCGTACCAGGTGCCCAGATAGCGTTGCAGATCCACGTGCGGGACGGTTGCCAGGGAGGAGTGTTGATTCATGGATGACCTCTTCGGCTGCGGCGCAGGTTGCGCGGGGCACCAGCTATAGGCCACCGCCGGTTAAGGCATTGTGCCGGCCAGGTCGATTTGCCATTCACTGCACGGTACCGGCGCCGCTGCGCTCTCTTCGCGCCGGGCAAACATGGCTGCGCTAGGCTGGCCGCATCCGAAGACGGGAGTTATCCATGTTTGTCGTGATCCTGCTCAAGGGGCAGAACCGCTATGCGCGCGAGCATTGGCAGCAGGTGCCCGAGGTGGTCGAGTACGAAGGGCATGGTTTTTCATTGCGTGCCGGCCCCCGCCAGCCGCTGCCCACCACCCAGGTGTGGGAGCAGGTGGCGGTGTATGCGCCGGACGAATTGACCGAGGAAGAGTTCCAGGAAATCTACGAGCTCAACCGCGGCCATATCCCCGAACTGGCGTTGAAATACTGAGTAATGGGCGCTGTTTTGCAGGATGTGAACACGTGCTGACATATAGTGCCCCGCAGGCGCGGTAGTCCGCGCGATCCGGTGCCCTGCCTTGCCTGCCCAACGTTTCCTGCGTCCGCTGCGCGCGCTGTTGTTTGTTTTCCTGGTGGCCCAGGCTGGCCTGTTTGCCAGCGGTACCGCGCTGGCAGCGGCCCCGAATGTGGCGGCCGAGTCCAGCCCGCAGGCCCGCATTGAACAGGCCTCGCGGGCGGTCGAGTCGGTCAAGCGCGCGGTCAATGATGCCGACGCCCCGGAAACCCTGAAGACGCTGGCCGAGCGTGCCAACCAGGCGCAGCGGGAAGCCGAGGCCAGCGTGCTGGCCCTGCAGCCGGAGTTGAGCCAGCTCGATGCCCGCATCGAGCAACTGGGGCCGGCCCCGGAAGGTGGCGAAGAAGCCGACATCGCCCGCCAGCGCAAACTGTTGGACCAGCAACGCAGCCAGATCGATGCCGATATCAAGCGCGGCAAGCTGTTGGCCGAGGAGGCCAAGCAGGCCAGCGAGTCGATCGAGAAAACCCGTGCGCAGCAGTTCGGTGAACAGCTCGGCCGCAAGGTGGGCTCGCCCTTGTCACCGGCGTTGTGGCGGGAGTTTGCCCAACACCTGCCCGATGACTACAGCCGCTTCCACTCGCTGTACCGCCAGGCCAGTACGACGCTGCTGAAAGCGGTGGGCAAGCAGGGTTGGGGCGCTCCCTTGCTGGGTGCGTCGCTGGCCTTGCTGATGCTGTTCCCGCTGCGCATCTGGCTGCGTCATCTGGGCCGCCGTTATGCCGCTTCCGAGCGTGCGCCGGCCGGGCGCCTGCGTCGTACCGGGCTTGCGGTATGGCTGCTGCTGGTCGGCACCCTGCTGCCGGGGCTGGCCGCCAAGGTGCTGGTGACCAGCCTGCAGGCCATCGATGCGATTGCGCCGCGGCTGGAATCGGTAGCCAACACCTTTGTCGCCGCGACGTTTGTCGCCGCCTTCATCGGTGCGGTCGCAGCCAGCCTGCTGGTGCCGTCGCGGCCCACCTGGCGGCTGCTGGATATCGATGATGTGGCCGCATCACGCCTGCGCCACTTCGCCTGGGGCGCGGCCAGCCTGACCTGGCTGACCATGCTGCTGCGCGAGGTCAATCGCGCCGCGCGTACCTCGGCGGTTGGCACGGTGACCTTGGATGGCCTGATCGCGCTCACCTACGTGGTGCTGATCATGAGCATGCTGGCAACGCTGGCCGGCCTGCATCGGCGCCGCGCGGCCGAGGCGGCGCGGGTGGAGCAGGAGGATGCGAGCAGTGGCCGCACGCCACGGGCGCCGCGTAGCGGCTGGTTGATCGTCGCCCGGCTGGGCGGCTACCTGAGCATTTCCGCCGCCCTGGTGGCGACCTTGCTGGGCTACCTCAACTTCGCCATGTTCATCGCCCAGCAGATGGTGTGGGGCACGGTGGTGGTGCTGGCGACCACTCTGCTGACGCGCTTTGCCGATGACTTCGCGTTGTGGCTGCTGGCGCCGGACAGTGCGGTCGGGCGCATGCTGCGGCTGTCCACCGGCTTGTCGGCCAGCCGCCTGGAGCAGGCCGGGGTATTGCTGTCGGCCAGTGCACGGGTTGCCCTGGTGATGCTGGGCATCACCGCGTTCGTTGCGCCGTTCGGCAATGTCAGTGCGCTGTACAGCTGGCTGGAACGCCTGTCTGCCGGCATCAAGATCGGCGGCAACCTGCTGACCCCGGCATCGATCTTCAGCGCGGTGCTGGTGCTGGCATTGGGCCTGGCCTTGATGCGCGTGGTGCAGCGCTGGCTGGTGGATACCTATCTGCCCAAGACCGAGCTGGACATCGGTGCGCGCAATTCGATCAGCACCGTCGCCCATTACCTGGGCATCGTGCTTGCCGCGTTGTGGGCGCTGGCGGCACTGGGCATCGGTTTCGAGAAGGTGGCCTTGCTGGCCAGTGCCTTGTCGGTGGGTATTGGTTTTGGTCTGCAGGCCATTACCCAGAACTTCGTGTCGGGCCTGATCCTGCTGGCCGAGCGGCCGGTGAAGATCGGTGACTGGATCAAGATCGGTGACCAGGAAGGCGATATCCGCCGCATCTCGGTGCGCTCGACCGAGATCCAGGTCGGTGACCGTTCGACCTTGATCGTGCCCAACTCGGAGCTGATCACCAAGACCATCCGTAACATGACCATGGCCAATGCCCTAGGCCGCATCCAGGTGCAGTTCTCGGTGCCGCTGGGCACCAATGTGGGGCAGCTGCGCAGCTTGTTGCTGGGGATCTACGCGGCCAACGAAAGCGTGCTGATCGACCCGGCGCCGTCGTTCTTCATTGATTCGATCAGTGGCGGCCAGGTGGCGGTGAACAGCTTTGCCTATGTGTCATCGGCGCGGAATGTCTACGGCACGCGCAGTGATGTGCTGTTCGCCCTGCTGGAGCAGAGCGCCGCGGCCGGCATCGCGCTGGTGACGCCCACCGATATCCATCTGGTGCGCGACCCGGAGCAATGATCGCGCGCGGTTGAATTGTGGGAGCGGCGTCAGCCTGTAGGAGCGGCGTAAGCCGCGAAGCTGATGGTTCAGCAGATTGCAGACGGGCTGGTAACTGCAGCATTCCCGGCTTCGCGGCTTACGCCGCTCCTACAAAACAGCGGCGGTTGCGGCCAAATCCATCAGTCGCGCTTGGCTGTAGGAGCGGCGTAAGCCGCGAAGCTGATGGTCCATCTGATTGCAGACGGGCTGGTAACTGCAGCATTCCCGGCTTCGCGGCTTACGCCGCTCCCACAAGGAAGCGGCGTGTGCGGCCAAGTTCATCAGCCGCTTTTGGTTGTAGGAGCGGCGTCAGCCGCGAAGCTGATGGTTCATCAGATTGCAGATGTACCGGTAACTGCGGCATTTCCGGTTTCGCGGCTTACGCCGCTCCTACAGGGTTGTGCCGCTCCTACAGACAGCTTGACGGTCTGTCACGACCTCGGATGATCGCTGGCCGGGACCAGTGCGTAGTCGTCGATGGCCAGTTGTTCGGCGTGGTTGAGCCAGGCGCGGATTTCCAGATCGTCGATTTCCTGGTCCACGCCCACCGGCATGCGGATGCGGCCCTGGCTGTCGGCCTGCACCCATTGCTGGGCAACCACCACTTGCCGTTTGGAGGACACGGCCTCCACCCAGAACGCGCGCGTCGGCCGCTGTGCGGCGTACAACTCCAGCACGTACTGGCCGGGGCCGGCATGACGCGGCTTCTGGCTGATCATGCGTGATTGACGCACGCTGGGGCGCGGGCCACTGAAGGTCTGCAGCGGTGCGTCTACGGCAATGCCACGGCGCAGCTGCGCGTCGCGGTACAGGCGCATGCCTTGGTCGCTGTCGAGCAGTAGCGCGCACCACTGGCCATCGCCGGAGCCATCTTCAAATGCCGTGCAACGGTCGACATAGGCCAGGCGGTGCTGCGGATCGGCTTCCTCGAACTTGCGCGTGGTGTTTTCCAGGTACACCGATTTCAGGTCCCACTGCTGGTCGTATTCCAGCAACACCGGCGGCTGCACTTTCTGCACACCCACCAGCAGCTGGTCCTGCTCCAGCCGCAGCATGCGGGTCTGTTCGCCCAGCCACAGCGAGCGTGCGAAAGCGCTGTAGCGGGCATAGGCCAGGGTGTCACCGCCGGTGGCGGCGACGCTGGCACTGGCCGGGCGCTGCGGGTTCAACAGCGAGCGACCAAAGCCAATCGCATCAATGGCTGGATCCAGCAGCTGCAGTGCGGTGGCGCCCGAGTCCAGGGTGGTGCCGGCCTGCACGTTGATCTGGCGCGGCTGCAGCTTGTTGCCGAGGAACAGCAACAGGTTCTCGCGCTTCTGCGGTTCCAGTACATGGCTCAGATCATTGGGCATGGCCAGGTGATCGGAGGCCACCACTACCAGGGTGTTGTCGGCGAACTGGCTGCTGCGGATGCGGTCCACCAGGCGCGAGATCAAGCGGTCACTGCACTTGAGCGCATTGAGCAGGCCGATGTTGCCGTGCGCGCTGCGATAGCGTGTGTTCCTGCAGGCAACCGGCAGGTGCCCGGCAGGATGGTGGGTGTCCATGGTCAGCGCGGTCAGCATGAACGGCTGGCCGCGCTCGGACAGTTCAAGGAAGCGCTCATAGGCGCGCTCCAGCAACACGTCATCGTGCACGCCCCAGTTGGAGAAGTGCTGCTTGGCGATTTTCTGCTGCTGGAACCACTCCAGGTCGCGCACGTCGTCGAAGCCATGCGAGGTCAGGAAATCGGCTTTGGCCGCGAACTGGCCATTGGCGCCGCCCAGGTAGTGATTGCTATAGCCCTGCTGCTTCAGATAGTCGCCAAGGCAGAAGGCCTCGGGCAAGAAGCGGCCCATCCGCCCCATGCTGTTCTCATCGCCCTGCGCGGTGGTCAGCGGTACGCCACACATGGAGGAGACCAGGCCGGCGATGGTCCAGCCGCTGCCATCGGCCGAGGCGATGTTGCGGAAATCCAGGCCTTCGCCGGCAAGCCGGGTGAGGTTGGGCATCAGGCCGGGGAACACGGCCTCGTTCAAATAGGTGCGTTCCAGGCTCTCGCCGTAGATCCAGACGATGTTGGGGCGCTGTGCCAGCGGCTTGGACGGCAGTTGGTACTCCGGCGCCACCACGCTGTAATCCACCGGCTGCATCTGCTGGTGGATGCGCTTGGCATCGGCATACAAGGGGCTGAGCAGCACGGTGCTCAGCAGCAGTGAGGTAAACCCGGCAAATATCGCTACGCCATGACGCGGCAGCTGCAGGCGGCGCACACGCAGCAGCAACAAAGGCGTGAATGAGAGCAGCAGCAGCGCGATGAAGCCGATGATGTAGGCGCTGAAATCGCCGACACCGGCGCCTTCCATGTCGCTGCGCAGGTGGTACAGCGTGGCCGAGTTGATGCCATCGCCGCTGAGCTGGTCGATCAGCCACCAGCCGCTCATGGCCAGCAACAACAGTGAGAGCAGGCCTGCCTTCAGCCGTGCCAGGGTGGGTGACAACATCAACAATACAAACAGTGCTGCCAGAGACAGCCAGATGATCCAATGCATGCGGTCACGTGGGTAGCGGAGACAGGGGCAACGGCCGCAGCCGCTATCGCCTGCCACACGGCTGTTTCAGCGGTGTGGCAAAGGCAACTGGATGTTGCCTGCCGTAACCTGACTGAAATGTTCGGACAGCGGAGTTGTATTCATCAACCGTTGGTCGCGGTATGCATGGCGCGCTGACGCGTGTGAGGCGAGGTGAGAGTGTGTGCTTTTCTGCCAATTACTGGCGACTTCCACTGTCGCTTCTCACGCCGCAATTGAACTGGTCACGTAGTGCGGCGCAGCGACGTAGCCCGGGTAAGCGCAGCGCACCCGGGACATGCAGCTCCTACACAGTGAGGGATGATCGAAGTGATGCCTTGCACTGATCACATCAGCAAGATTCGATCGCTCGGCTGCTGTAGTCGTGCATCTGTTGCATGGTCCCGGGTGCGCTGCGCTTACCCGGGCTACGTGGCCTGCTTTGTGTTCAGCGGTGGCCGCGTTCTTCGCGTGCACGCGCGCGGGTGCGGCGATCGAACAGCAGCGAGCTGACGATCAGGCCCAGGCCGATGAACACACCCAGCAGGAACAGCACCATCGCAAAGGCCGGATAGCCGAACAGGTTCAAGCGCGTCGGCACCCGCATCAGCAGGGTGGAGGAGAGCAGCAGGGCGGCGGTGATCAGGCCGCCGGCGATACGGTTGGCAACCTTCTGGATGTTCTCCATCAGCCGCGATTCGTCCAGCCCGGTGACCTTCATCTGCAGCCGGTTCTCGGCCAGCAGGCTGAGGATGTCGGACATGCGCCGTGGCCCGTTGCGCAGCAGCTGCTGCAGTTCCATTGCCTCGCTGGCCAGATTTGCCGCCGACAAGGATTTGCGGAAATGCGCGCGCATCACATGCTGCAGCTGTTTTTCGACCACGCGCCGGGTTTTCATTTCCGGCGCGAGGAAGCGGCATACGCCTTCCAGGTTGAGCAGGGCCTTGCCCAGCAGGCTCAGCTCCGGCGGCGTGCGCAGGTTGCTGGCGGTGGCGATGCGTACGATCTCCAGCACCACATGACCTTCGGACAAGGTGCCGTTGGCGGCGTAGCGGGCAATCATCTGCCCGGTCTCGCGCAGGTAACGCTCCTCGTCGTAGTCCTCAAGCCGGGTGCTGATGCCGATGATTTCGTCGGCCACTTCCTCACCACGGCCGTCCACTGCGGCGAACAACACCTTGAGCAGGCGTTGGCGCAGGCGCGGTGGCACATGCGCCACCATGCCCAGATCGAAGATCGCCAGTTGGCCCTGCGGCGTCACCCGCAGGTTGCCGGGATGCGGATCGGCGTGGATTTCGCCATGCACGAAAATCTGGTCCAGATAGCCGCGCACCAGCGCGGCGGCCAGCGGCACCATCGACTGCTCGGTGCGGCGCACCTGCGGGATGGCATCAACGCGCACGCCGTGCACCAGTTCCATGGTCAGCACCCGCCGCCCGCACAGGTCCCATACCGGCTGCGGCACCCATAGCTCGGGGTAGGGCGCCAGATGCTGGCCGAAGCGTGCCAGGTTGGCGGCCTCGGCTTCGTAGTCCAGCTCCATGCGGAGGGTCTTGGCGAACTCGCCCAGCCAGTCAGAGAAACGCACCCTGCGGCCGACCCGGGTGAGGTGGTCGGCGGCGCTGGCGAAACTGCGCAGCACGCCGATATCCGAGCGCAGCTGGGCGGCGATATCGGGTTTCTGCACCTTGATGGCGACCTCGCGGCCATCGTGCAGTTCGGCCCGATGGACCTGGGCGATGGACGCGCAGCCCAGTGGTTCCGGGTCGAACCAGGCAAACAGTTTGTTGACCGGCACGCCCAGGTCTTCCTCGATCACCGCCCGGATCTGCTCGACCGGGATCGGCGCAACCTGCTCCTGCATGCGCTC
The DNA here is from genome assembly GCF_039674165.1 of Stenotrophomonas terrae. Classification (GTDB taxonomy): domain Bacteria; phylum Pseudomonadota; class Gammaproteobacteria; order Xanthomonadales; family Xanthomonadaceae; genus Stenotrophomonas; species Stenotrophomonas terrae_A. The sequence goes on along the minus strand of NZ_JBDJMY010000004.1, from coordinate 68,066 downwards.
CAGCGCGGCCACGTATTCGGGCGGAATCATGTCCGGACGGGTGGAGAGCACCTGGCCGAGCTTGACGAAGGTGGTACCCAGCGCCTCCAGGTCGGCGACGAACTGGGTGGGGTTGCCGGTGGCCGGTGGCCGGCCCAGGCGCGGTATTTCGCCATCCAGCGAGATGCCGGAAAACACGCCCGAGTTGCGATAGCGCAGCAGCAGCCGCACGATCTGTTGGCGTCGGCTGTTGCCGCCCACGGTGGTCGGGTTGTCGCTGGCGGTCGGTTCCATCAAGCGGGTGTCTCCCTGTCGGCAGAGTTGGCAGTGTCGCTGCTGGCGGGTTGCAGAGGGGTGAATACGCAGCGCTCCGCCCCGATTGCGCCTTGAATGAGTGAGAATCCCCCTTCCCCTGACCTATGACCTGACGGTGACCCATGGCTGGAGCCAGCCTGTTTGCCCTGCTAGACGATATCGCCGCCTTGCTGGATGACGTCTCCATCCTCACCAAGGTCGCGGCCAAGAAGACCGCCGGCGTGCTCGGCGACGACCTGGCGCTGAACGCGCAGCAGGTGACCGGCGTCAACGCCAACCGGGAGTTGCCGGTGGTGTGGGCGGTGGCCAAGGGCTCGCTGGTCAACAAGGCCATCCTGGTGCCGGCGGCGCTGGCGATCAGCGCCTGGCTGCCGTGGGCGATCACGCCGCTGATGATGATCGGCGGTGCCTTCCTCTGCTATGAGGGCGTGGAAAAGCTGGCGCACAAATTCCTGCATTCCAAGGACGAGGACGAGGCGCACAAGGCCGAACGGCTGAAAGCCATCGCCGACGAAAAGGTCGATCTGGTGGCGTTCGAGAAGGACAAGATCAAGGGCGCGGTGCGCACCGATTTCATCCTGTCGGCGGAGATCATCGTGCTGTCGCTGGGGGTGATCTCGCACGCACCGTTCAGTCAGCAGGTTGTGACCTTGATTGCCATTGCACTGGGCATGACGGTATTCGTCTATGGCCTGGTAGCCGGCATCGTCAAGCTTGATGACATTGGCGCCTGGTTGCTGGACAAGGGCCGCGTACTGGCAGCGTTTGGTCGCGGCCTGCTGTATGCGACGCCGTGGCTGATGCGCGGTTTGTCGGTTGCCGGTACCGCAGCGATGTTCCTGGTCGGCGGCGGCATCCTGGTGCATGCCATTCCGGCCCTGCATCACTTCGTGATCGGCTTGGCGCCTTCCAATCTGGAATGGCTGGCCAATGCGCTGGGCAGCATGGTGGTGGGCATCATCATCGGCGCAGTAGTGCTGACCGTGGTAACCATGATCCAGCGTATGCGCGGGGCGAAAGCGGCGCATTGAATTTGATTTTGTAGGAGCGGCGTCAGCCGCGAAGCAGATAGCGTCACCGGCCCCGCCATGCGATTCACTGCGCGGTAGGTGTCTGAAAGATTGTCTGCTTCGCGGCTGACGCCGCTCCTACAACCGCAGGCACAACTAGTGCAGGCCTCGCTCCAACTCCTGCAACTGCTGCTGTGCACGCGCCAGCGATTGCCCGGACAGGCTATCCAGCAGCCGCTGCAATCGATGGCTTGCCGGCACGCGTCGCATCATCCAACGTGCTGCAGCAACGCTGCCCAGCATCACCACCACGCCGAACCCCAAGGTGCCAAGGAACCACGCCGGCGCCATCGCATACAGGTCCAGTCCCAGCCACTGCACGCACAGGCATTGCAGGGCCAGCAGCCATAGCCAGAACCAGGGCAGGCCAAGGCCAAGTTCGGTGAGCGCAGTGAAGCGGCGCAGGCGGGCCAGCCGTTGTTGCTGGATCAATACCGGTGCCGCAGCCATATCCACATGCCTGGCGAGCAGGGCGCGGGTGATCGAGACCCAGATCGCGGCGATGGCATACACATGCAAGGCCAGCCCGGCCAACAGCAGCTGCGGCACCTGCCGGTGTTCGACCCAGAAGCCGGCAGCCAGCACGGTCACCCCGATCCATACCAGCAACCAGGCCAGCTGCAGGCCACCGAACCAGCGCAGGCGGCGCCGCACGGCGTGCTGTCGTGGTTGCTGCCAGGCCTGCAGGGCGTGTGCTTCCAGCTGATCGATACGTTGCGCCTGATCTGCCCAGGCGGCTTTGAGTTGGTCCAGTTGCATGTGCTCAGTCTCGCTGGGTGGGTGTGGGTGGGACGGGGTCGAACTGGCTGCGCAGTTGCTGGCGCAGCCGGTGCAGACGGGTAGCGGCATTGCTGGCACTGATGCCGAGTACTTCGCCGATCTGGCGGTGGCTGCAGTCATCCAGATGCAGCAGCAACAGCGCCCGGTCCAACGCCGGCAAGGCGTGGATCAACTGGTTGAGCTGGGCCAGGCTTGCGCTGTCCTCGGCCTTGTCGGCGACGCTGGCCTGCGCGTCATCGAGGGTGACGTCGCTGTGGTAATGCCGGCGCAGCTCACGGGCGCGCAGCTGCGAGATGGCGATGTTCAGGGCGATGCGGTACAGCCAGGTGCTGAACTGTGCGCGCTGCGGGTCGAAGCCGGGAAACGCGCGCCAGGCCTGGGTGCTGATCTCCTGGATCAGGTCGCTGCGGTCCTCGCGCTGCGTGCAGTAGCCACGCGCAACCTTGAGCACGATGCCCTGATGCTGTGCCAGCAGGTGGGCAAAGCGCTGTTGCAGATCGGCAATGGGGTCGGTCGCAGTGATGTCCATGCCCGGGTGATTCGCACCAGCGCAGGAAATATCACAGGCGCGCGTCGATTACCCGGCAGGCGGCCAGTCAGTCGGCCGGCAGCACCTGGTTGCGGCCGACACGCTTGGCTGCATACAGGGCCTGGTCGGCACGTTGCAGCAGGGCCTGCAGGGCTTCGCCGGGCTGCGCCTGGGCAACGCCGGCGCTGAAACGCACCTGCACCCGCTGTTCTTCGTGCAGGAACGGGCGCTGTGCCAGCTGCTGCTGCAACTGGCGCAGGGTTTCCAGGGCGGCGGCGCGATTGAGGCCGGGCAGCACCAGCACGAACTCATCGCCGCCGAGCCGGGCCAGGCAGTCGCGGCCGCGCAGGCGCTGCTGGGTTACCGCCACCAGATGGCGAAGGGCCTGGTCGCCGCCGGCATGGCCGTGCTGGGCATTGGTCTGGCCGAAGTGGTCCAGATCCAGCATGGCCACGCTCAACGGTGTGTTGGTGTCGGCCAGTAATTCGCCCAGCTGCTGCTCAAGCCCGCGCCGGTTCAGGGCGCCGGTCAGGGGGTCGGTACGCAGCTGGCTGCCGGCTTCTTCCAGCTCGCGTTCAAGCTGCTGCACACGCTGCTCGGCGGCCTTGGCCTCGGCGCGGGCATTGGCCAGGTGGTCGCGTGCACGTGCCGCCTGCGCCTGTACCCGCGCGGTGTCCTGCAGCACGTCCTGCAGCAGCTGGGTGAGGTCGGAAATGCTGCGGGTCTGGCGTACCGCGATGGCATAGCTGGCAATGCGGTCATGGAATTCGCCGGTTTCGGTGACCATGCCGTCCACCTGCTGCACGAAGTCCACCATCAGGTCCTTCATCGCCTGCTTGGATTGGTCGATGCCTTCGCGCAGCAGCCCTTGCCGGTAGATCACCTCGCGCAGATCGTTGCGTGTCTGCTCCAGTGAACTGGCGTCCAGCGGCCCGGCCAGCAGCTGCCGGATCGAACGGATCTGGCCCTGCAGCCAGCTGTCGCCATCGAGCAGTTCGGCGATGTTTTCCAGCAGCATGTCGAACAGGTTGAGCAGCAGGTCGCGCTGTTCCTGCAGGCTGCTGCTGCGCACGCCAACCTGGTGGCAGAGCTCGCGCAGATGCACGGCGACCGGCTGCAGCGGCTGGCCGCTGCGCCAGTTGCGCAGTTCCTCGCCCATGCGCTGGGCCTGCTGCTCCAGCTCCGGCGACTGCTGCATCAGGCTGGCCAGCACCGCGCCGAGGGTATCGCGCAACATGTCGCGCAACTGCTCGGCCTGGCTGTTGTGGGTGTTGCTGGATTCCAGCTCTACCGTGCGGATGTATTTGTCGATCAGCTGCCGCAACAGCCGCGCGTAACGCTCCCAGTCCTTCTCGGCGTGGGCACTGTGCAGGCGCTGGCCCATGTCGCCCAACTCGCCGGGCAGGGTGCACATGCCCTGGGCGAATGCCGCCAACACTGGCTCCGGCGCGTTGGCACCGATAAACAGCCGCTGCAGCATCGCCGCGCCCGCGCCGCCACTGGCGACGAGTTCCACGGCCGCTACCGGCGGCGGCGTGGGCCGGCGCGCCAGGATGCGCCCCAGTCCGCTGCTGCGGGAGGGGGAAGAGTCGTCGGGGCTATCGGCCATTGCGAAGAGGTCCGGGCGGGTTGTGGCCGCGCCTGTGCGCAACCGGAGGTGGTATCCAAGCCCCATTATCGGCAAGGTAACAGCGGGCTTGAATTGCAGCAGATCACAGGAGCACATCATGCGGGTATTGCTGGCTGGCGCCACCGGCCTGGTCGGGGCGCAGGTATTGCAGCGGTTGCTGGCCGACCCGCGCTGCAGCGCGGTGATCGCGCCAAGCCGGCGCGCGCTGGCGCAAACGCACGCCCGGCTGCTGAACCCGGTGCTGGATTTCGAGGACCTGGCCACTGTGGCAGGCGGTTGGCAGGTGGACGCGGCCATCTGTGCCCTGGGCTCGACGATGAAGCAGGCCGGCTCACGCGAGGCCTTCCAGCGGATTGACCATGGCTACCCACTGGCCATCGCACGGGCGGTGCGCGGCAATGGCTGCGAGGTGTTCGCGCTGAACTCGGCGGCCGGCGCCAACCCGCGCTCACCGTTTTTTTACAGCCGGGTCAAAGGTGCCTTGGAGCAGGACCTGCGCACGCTGGGGTTTGCCTCGTTGACCCTGGTCCGCCCGGGCCTGATAGGCGGCGAACGTGCGCAGCGGCGCGCCGGTGAGCACCTGGCCAGTGTGGTGTTGGGAACGCTGGCGCCGGTATTGCCGCGCGCATGGCGGATCAATCCGGCCACGCGGATTGCCGATGCGCTGGTCGAGGCGGCCTTGAGCCCGCGCCCGGGCGTGCGGATCGTGGGCTCGGCGGAGCTGGTGTGAGGCCGATAGCCTTGCGTTGTGGGAGCGGCGTAAGCCGCGAAGCCAGATGATTTGTAGGAGCGGCGTAAGCCGCGAAGCCCTGGATCTGTGACGGCGCAAGCTTCGCGGCTTACGCCGCTCCTACAAACACCCGCCTACGGCTTGCTTACGCCGGCAGCGACTGCCCGCCATCCACTGCCAGCACCTGGCCGGTGATCCAGCGCGCCGCTGGCGAGCACAGGAACACTGCCGTGCTGGCCACATCCTCGACATTGCCAAAGCCGCCGAACGGGATCTTGGCGCGGATATGTTCGTAGAGTTCCGGTGCGCTGCTGCGGCGCTGGTCCCACAGGCCGCCCGGGAACTCGATCGAGCCCGGTGCCAGTGCGTTGACCCGGATGCTCTCGCGCGCAAGCTCGGTGGCCAGCGACACGGTGTAATAGTTCAGTGCGGCTTTTGCGGCGGAATAGGCCGCCGCGCGCGGCGTGGGTACCGAGGCATTGATCGAGCTGATGTTGAGGATGGCCGGCAGCGTGCTGTGGCGCAGATGGGGCAGGGCGGCGCGGCTGGCGCGCACCGCGGCCATCAGGTCGATATCGAAACCGGCCTGCCAGCTGGCATCGTCATTGCCGTTGCCATAGCCGGAGGCATTGTTGATGAGAATATCGACACCGCCCAGCGCGGCTGCGGCGGCATCGATCCAGGCGTGGATCTGCGCCGGATCGGCGAGATCGCATTGCTGCGTGTGCGCGGTGGTTACACCTTCGCGCAACAGCATTTCAGCGGCCTGCTGCAGCGCCGCTGCGCCGCGTGCGCAGATGCTGAGGTTTGCCCCTTCGCGGGCAAAGGCAGCAGCGATGGCCAAGCCGATGCCACGGCTGCCGCCGGCAACCAATACACGTGCATTGTGTAGAGAAACAGGGGGATTCATTGTTGCGCTTCCGATAGACCCAGGCCGCACATTATCCCCGTGTCGTTGCGCAGCGGCGACGGATGCAGCGCTGCCCGCTCGGTCAGGGCAGGCCGGGCACGTTCAATGAAGCGAACAAGGTGTTCTGTGCTTTCTTGGCCATCGAGCGCGGCACCTTGGCGATGAAGGTGTCGCCGGTGAGCGCAAGATCACCCCTGAGGATGAGTCCATTGACCTGGGTATAGCTCTTGACGCTGTACTTGTTGCCGTCCTGGGTGACTTCCAGGTACATCGGCGAGGTCAGGATGTTGTTGCCCTTGCGATAGACGCGGGTGCCGTCGATGTCCCTGACCTGGCGGTAGCCATGTGCACTTGCCCAGGCATCAACTTTGGCCAGCACGTTCTCATCGGAGCTGAAGGTGGTGATGTCGTGCGGCCTGCCGCTGTTTTTTGCCATCAGCGCGAGGATGTTGATGGCGGCCAAACCGCCCAGACCGCCCACAATCATTCCGGTGATCAAACCCATGCTGTTCGCTCCTTGAAGTTGAACGCGCATTGCAACACATCACAACGCATGAAGTCGTGAAAAAAGTTCATCACTTCCAGGTAGTGGGTACTGGGCCACGTTCCGGATGTTTCATCTGCACGATGCAGAAGCGGTGGCCGGTCGGGGCTTCCATCACCCACCAGCGTTTGATCTTGCCGATGCGGCGTGCGCCGAGTGCTTCAAGCCGGTCTGCTTCAGCGTCGATATCGTCAGATTCGATATCCAGATGCACACGCGGTGCATGTTCAACGCGCTGTACCTCGACATGCAGCTCAGCCGGTGCGCCTGACAGCTCGGCGTACTGCGCACCATCGTCTTCGGTGTAGGCGGGCTCGGCATGCAAGCCGAGTGCGGGCGCCCAGAATGCGGCGGCGGCATCGCTGTCGGTGCCCTGGCAATCAATGATGAAACCGGCCAGACGGCTGCGGTGGCTCATGCGGATGCTCCGGTGGCAGAGGAGCGCAGCGTACACCGGCTATCCGGGCGCGCGTGTTATCGCGCTGTGGCCGACGCGCGCTGGGCCGCTCAATCGCCATGCGCTGATGCACAGTGCGGCGTACACACTCCATTCGGCCAGGCGTTGCAGCAGGCCGCGCCATGGCTGTAGCGGTTCCAGCCCCATCAGCGCAAACATCAGCAACCAGAACGCGGCCAAGGCGATCCACAGGGCGCGCGTGGCAGGGCGGATTTCGGAATTGGTGGCCAGCAGAATCAGCCCAAGGGCGGTGCCAAGATAGGTGAACACGCCGAGCAGGGTATGCAGCGATTGCGACAGACTGCCGCTGTTGGGGCAACCAGGATCGCAAGGTGCCAGCGCCGACCCTATCCACGCCAAGGGCTCGAACATCAGCAGCCAGTAGCCGAGCCGGCTGGTTCCAGTGACCGGCACTATCGCGGCAAACGACCACAACAGCATTGCTGCCAATACTCCAACCGGAACGAAGCCGAAAAGACTGATCAGCTGCGCATGCGCGCTGCCGCTGGCGCCGAGTTCGCTGATGTATTGCGACAGCGGTGAATAGCCGGGCTTGAGCGCGGCGCCGCCAAGCAGCATCAACAGATACATGGCGACAAACAGCAGGATCAGGCAACGGCGGCTGCGCATTGTTACACCCACTGTCTGTTGGGTTCAGCGGACCCGGTCGGCGAGGAACAATTCAACCTTGCCGCAGCTCGGGCAGGCATGCAGGTCGAACTCTTCGCGGTTGACGAACAACTCGCTGATGTCACCGAGCAGGAAGGGCATGGACTGCGAACCCTCATGAAAGCGCTTGCGGCCGATGAACTCCATGCGCATGCCAGGGCAGCGCGGGCATTCGATCAGACGCGGTGGCTGTGTCCAGGACGTGCTTTCTTCGCGTTGATAGCCGCGTGGCGGTGGCGCGCCATCGGCATGGGTGCCGCATTTCCAGCACTGGTCGAATGTGTCTTCGTTGATTTCCTTGCAGTTGCTGCAGGTCCAGGTGCCCATGGCGGTCTTGATGGCGGGTGTGGGTAGGGCAATCGTAGCGCTCGATGTGTGGGTTCGGGTTACCGGTGGGTGATGTTTGGTTGAAGATCAAAAGCTGCCCTCACCCCAACCCCTCTCCCGCAGGCGGGAGAGGGGCTCGCAAAGCTTGCGCTCGCAGTGCATTAGCCCCTCTCCCGTTCACGGGAGAGGGGTTGGGGTGAGGGGAAGCTTCAAGCAAGCAAACCCAGAGCAAACCCAAAGCAAACCAAATCAAGCAAAAACCAAGCAAGCAAACCCAAAGCAACCCCAAACCCAGCACAAAAAAAGGCCCGCATCGCTGCGGGCCCGAATTCACACTGCGAAAACTATCAGTGAACCTTGGCCAGGTCATCAATCAGCACGCGCAGGAAGCGCGCCGCTTCGCCGCCGGTGCAGGCGCGGTGATCGAAGGTGACCGACAACGGGATGACCTTGTGGGTTTCAATGCCGCCCATCACCGGGGTGACCTGGAAGCGGGCACGGCCGGCGGCGACGATGGCCACGCATGGCGGCACGACAACTGGCGTGGCGTAACGGCCGGCGAACATGCCGAAGTTGGACAGGCTGATGGTATAGCCGCTCAGTTCCGAGGAGGCGATCGAGCGGTCTTCCACCTGCTGGCGCAGACGGTTGATGCCTTCGCGTACGCCGCGTGCATCGAGCATGTCGGCGTTGCGCAGGGCCGGTACGAACAGGCCATCGTCGGTGTCCACGGCAATGCCGATGTCGACCTGGGCGTGCAGGGTGCGGGTGAGGTTGTCACCGTCGAACCAGGCATTCATGGCCGGCACGGCCTGGCAGGCGCTGACGATGGCGCGGACCAGACGCGAGGTCATGTCGTTGCCCGGCGCCCAGGCGTGGATGTCGGCGTCGTCGCTGAGCGTGGTCGGCACGACCTTGCTGTGCGCATCGGCCATCACCCGCGCCATGTTGCGGCGCACGCCCTTGAGCGGCTCCGGCTGGCCCTTGGCAACCACGCCCGGAGGGGCAGTGCGCATCGGCTTGCCAGCAGCGGACAGCGGGGTGCGGGCGCTTGAGCCCCTCTCCGCCTGGGAGAGGGGTTGGGGTGAGGGTACGGCAGCTGCAGTGGAGGTCGGACCCTCACCCCCAGCCCCTCTCCCGGTGGGAGAGGGGAGCAAAGTCGACGGATTCGCCGCGGCCTGCTTCACATCATTCATCGTCACCGCGCCTTCGGCGCCGGTGGCACGTACGCGGGCCAGGTCGACGCCCAGCTTGCGCGCCATCGCACGCACGGCTGGTACCGCCTTGACGCCACCGACGGCCACGGCCTGTTCGGTGTGCACGGCATTGGAGCTGACCATGGCGCCGACCACGGTGCCTTCGTCTGCCCGTTCGGCGGCAGCGGTGGCCGGCGCTGGAGCCGGCGCAGCGGCAGGTGCGGCTTCAGCCGGTGCGCCGTGGTGATGGCCGGTGTCCTGACCTTCGGCGCGCTGCGGCAGGTTGGGGTCGAGCTCGAAACTGGCCAGTACGTGGCCGGTCACCACGATGTCACCGGCAGCGCCGGCCAGCTTCAGCACCTTGCCGGAGAACGGCGAGGGTACTTCGACCACGGCCTTGGCGGTCTCCATCGATACCAGCGGCTCGTCGAGCTTGATGACGTCGCCTTCCTTGACGAACCACTCAACGATGGTGGCGTCCGGCAGGCCTTCGCCCAGATCGGGCAGGTTGAAATTCTTGGTCTGGCTCATGTGCAATTCTCTTCCAGCAATTCAAGTTCGCGCGCCGGCAGCCAGCCCTGCGCGCCATCGGCGCGTTCGGACCACCACCAGCCACCATGTTCGTGATGCAGCCGTACCTGCTCACCGCGGTCAACGTCCAGCTCGCGGGCGCTGTAGTCACGCAGCGCTTCGGCACGGCCATTGTCCAATACCCGCACCCAGGCCACCGGCGCCCAGCCGGCGCTGCCTTCGCTGGTTTTCACCCAGGCGAAGGCGGGCCATTCCTCGTCGCGTACACCGAGCTCGACGATCTGCCCGGTACGGAACTGCAGGGGATTGCGGTATTGGCTGCGGTAGCTGCCAATCAAACGTGCCAGCATGTCAGCCCACCGCGACCGCGCGCTTGGCGGCGGTCACAATCCGCTCGACACTGGGCAGATACTTCATTTCCAGGCGGAACAGCGGGATGTGGGTGTCATAGCCGGCAACGCGCTCGACCGGTGCCAGCAGGTCGTAGAGCGATTCTTCGGCCAGGCGTGCGGCGATTTCGGCACCAAAACCAGCGGTCTTCGGCGCTTCCTGCACGATCACGCAGCGGCCGGTCTTGGCCACCGACTCGGCGATGGTGGCGAAATCCAGCGGACGCAGCGTGGCCACGTCGATGACTTCGGCACTGATGCCTTCGCCGGCCAGCTTGTCGGCCGCTTCCAGTGCTTCCTTGACCTGTGCGCCCCAGGTGACCAGGGTCACGTCGGTGCCGTCACGCAGCACGAAGCACACGTCCAGCGGCAGTGCCTCGCCGTCATTGACGACCACTTCCTTGTACTGGCGGTAGATGCGCTTGGGTTCCATGTAGATCACCGGATCCGGCTCGCGGATCGCCGCCAGCAGCAGGCCATAGGCGCGCTGCGGGCTGGACGGCAGCACCACGCGCATGCCCGGCACATTGGTGAAGATGGCTTCGTTGGCTTCGCTGTGGTGTTCCGGTGCACGGATACCACCGCCCCACGGCACGCGCAGCACCATCGGGCAATGCAGGCGGCCACGGGTACGGTTGCGCAGGCGTGCGGCGTGGCAGATCAGGTGATCGACCATCGGGTAGACGAAGCCGTCGAACTGCGCTTCGGCCACCGGCTTCATGCCCTGTGCGGCCAGGCCGACGGTGAGGCCGGCGATGGTGGTTTCGTCCAGCGGGGTGTCGAGCACGCGCTGCGAGCCGAACTGCTGCTGCAGGCCGGCGGTGGCGCGGAACACGCCGCCGTTGACGCCCACGTCTTCGCCCAGCACCAGCACCGAGGGGTCGTGTTCCATTTCCCAGGCCAGCGCCTGGGTGACGGCTTCGATGAGGGTGATCGGGGTGGCGGTCATCGGGTTGTCTCCGCTGTTGCTCGCCGCGCTGTGCGCGACGCCGTGATCGTGGCTGGCCGGGGTGACCGTTGCGCTGCGCTTGATGTCATCCATGGCGCTGCTCCAGAGCGATGGCGGCTGCACGCTGCGCCAGCAGGTCCGGCGGCGGATCGGCATATAGATAGTCGAACATGGCTTCGACCGGCTGCACCGGGCAGCTGAGGTAGGCGTTGACCTCCTCATCCACGCGGGTGCCGCATTCGGCGATCCAGTTCTTTTCTTCTTCTTCGCTCCACACGCCCTGCGCGGTGAGGTACTTGCGCAGGCGGATCAGCGGTTCCTTCAACCAGGCCGATTTCACTTCGGCATCGTCGCGGTAGCGGCGTGCGTCATCGGCGGTGGTGTGGTCGGACAGGCGGTAGGTGAGCAGTTCCAGCACCGTGCCACCTTCGCCGGACAGGGCGCGCTCGCGCGCCTGTTCCATCGCGGCCAGCACCGCGATCAGGTCGTTGCCATCCACCTGTAGGCAGAACAGGCCGCCGGCCAGACCCTTCTGGGCCAGGGTTTCGGCGCCGGTCTGGGCCGAACGCGGCACCGAGATGGCCCAGCCGTTGTTCACCACGCACAGGATCAGCGGCAGCTTGTAGGCGCCGGCCGAGTTCACCGCAGCGTAGAAGTCGGTCTTGGAGCTGCCGCCGTCGCCGCAGACGCTGACCGCCACCTGCGGCAGGTTGCGCAGCTTGAACGACAGCGCCGAACCGGCCGCATGCAGGCACTGGGTGGAGATGGGTACGCAGATGGGGAAATCGCGGACCGCGTCACTGTCGCGGTCGTAGTCGCTGCCGCGCTCGTCGCCGCCCCAGTACATCAGCACGTCGCGCGGGCGCACGCCGCGCATGAACATGGCGCCGTACTCGCGGTAGCTGGGGGCGAACACGTCGCCGGACTTCATGGCGGCGCCGATGCCGACGTGGGCGGCTTCATGGCCCAGGCAGGAGGCAAAGGTGCCGAGCTTGCCGGTGCGCTGCAGCGCCACGGCCTTGGTGTCGAACACCCGGGTGGCCAGCATCTGCTTGAACATCGGCAGCAGCGAGCGCGGGTCACGCAGCGAGGCGGGGAGATCGTCACGTACCAGGTTGCCGTCGGCATCGAGGTACTGCAGATAATTGATTTGGAACTGGGCGGAAACCGTCATTGCAGCAACACCTTAGACAGATGGTTTCAAATGATAGGAATTGCACATGGTAAGGACTCCCTTCGAAAAAGCCGTCCTGCGCCGCAGCAAGATTGACCGGGTACAGGGCGGTTTTGTTCCGCCGGGCTCAGCATGGGCGAGCAAACGCAACGTATTCAGGCTGAAAGCACACAAGCGGCACATTGTCGCGCCGCTTGGCTTCAAGCGTGTTTCGAGTCCGTTTGCGCGGGAAGACGGGTAGTGCCGCGCCCGGCTCGGCAGGGGGCTCTACCACGAGCGCCCATGTCGTGCCGACCCATGGTCGGCAGGGGCTCCACCAGGAATGCCCCAGCCGAGCACGGCTCGGCTCTACACCTCAGCGCCGCGGTTTTTTGTGGGAGCGGCGTAAGCCGCGAAGCTGGCACCGGATCAGTCCGCGAAGGGCTTACCCCTCCCCAACCCTCCCCTTTGCCTGTGGCAAAAGGGAGGGGCAGATGGCGTGGCCTGCGTTACCCTTGCCGCCCCATCCGATGGCCAGGCCGATGACCGTAGAAAAGAACCAGCGTGAGCTCGAAGCCGGTATCCATACCGACCTGCAGGGCCGGCTCACCTACGGCGGTTACCTGCGCCTGGACCAGCTGCTGAGCGCCCAGCAGCCACTGTCCAACCCGCCGCACCACGACGAAATGCTGTTCATCATCCAGCACCAGACCTCCGAGCTGTGGCTCAAGCTGCTGGCCCACGAACTGCGCGCGGCGCGCGGCCACATGCAGCGCGACGAGGTCTGGCAGTGCCGCAAGGTGCTGGCCCGGGCCAAACAGGTACTGCGCCTGCTGACCGAGCAGTGGGCGGTGCTGGAAACCCTGACCCCCTCCGAATACATGGGCTTCCGCGATGTGCTGGGCCCGTCCTCGGGCTTCCAGTCGCTGCAGTACCGCTATATCGAATTCCTGCTGGGCAACAAGAACGCCGACATGCTCAACGTGTTCGCCCATGATCCGGAAGGGCAGGCGCAGCTGCGTGAGGTGCTGGAAGCGCCCAGCCTGTACGAGGAGTTCCTGGCCTACCTGGCGCGCTTCGGCCATGCCATCCCGGCGACCTACGAAGGCCACGACTGGACCCAGCCGCATGTCACCGACCCGGCCCTGCGCCAGGTGTTCGAGAACATCTATCAGGACACCGACCGCTATTGGCGTGAGTATTCGCTGTGCGAAGACCTGGTGGATCTGGAAACCCAGTTCCAGCTGTGGCGCTTCCGGCATATGCGTACGGTGATGCGGGTGATCGGCTTCAAGCGCGGTACCGGCGGTTCCAGCGGCGTGGGCTTCCTGCGGCAGGCACTGGAGCTGACCTTCTTCCCCGAGTTGTTCGAGGTGCGCACCACCATCCGGGCCGACGCCTGAGACCGCCGTCAGGGTTGAAAACCCAACCTATTCAGAAACTTGCGCAGCGCCCGCGAGCGGGTGCTGATGGCCTGGCACATGCCCGGCGCAGGCGTTGGTTGCAGCAGTATGTATTTGACGTGAAGCCGACGCTTCTGTGATCCTCGCCCGTCGCGCCGGTTCCGGCCGACTTTTTGTATTTGCCCAAACCATCAGGGGACACCGCATGAGCGCTGCCGCGCCGAATTCCGCATCAACCCCGGCGCCCGTGCCGGAGTTCAAGACCACCCTCGGCCATCCGCGTCCGCTCTGGATGCTGTTCATGACCGAGTTCTGGGAACGCTTTGCGTTCTACGGCATCCGCTGGGCGCTGGTGTTGTACATCGTGTCGCAGTTCTTTGGCGGCGACGCCAAGGGCGAGGAATCGGCCAGCCACACCTACGGTGCCTACCTGGCACTGGTGTATGCGGGCGCGATTTTTGGTGGTTATGCCGCCGACCGGATCATTGGTTACCAACGCTCGATCCTGATGGGCGCGGTGATCATGGCGGCCGGTCTGTTCATGATCGCCATTCCCAACCACCAGATTTTCAACCTCGGCCTGGCCACGATCATCGTCGGCAACGGCCTGTTCAAGCCGAACATCTCCACCATGGTCGGCAAGCTCTACAAGCTGGATGACGAACGCCGCGATTCGGGCTTCACCATCTTCTACATGGGCATCAACATGGGTGCGATGATCTCGCCGATCCTCACCCAGATCCTGGCTGAGAAGGTGTTTGGCACCGTGGCCATGCCGGCCTACAAGATGGTGTTCATCGCCTCGGGCATCGGCATGCTGATCAGCCTGGTGTGGTTCCAGTTCGAACGTCACCACCTGAAGGGCATCGGCGCGCCGCTGCCGGACAAGCAGGGTAGTGGCCCGGTGATCAAGACCGCCATCGCCTGCCTGGTTGCCATCCCGGTGATGTACGGCCTGCTCAATGCCGGTGCCAACGTGTTGCAGGTGATCCTGACGGTGATGTTCATCGGCCTGGGCATCATGCTGCTGATTGAAGGCGTGCGCGAAGGCAAGGTTGCGCGCAACCGGGTGATCGCGATGCTGATCATCTTCACCTTCAACGTGCTGTTCTGGATGTTCTTCGAACAGGCCGGCAGCTCCTTCACCTTCCTGGCCGATCGCATCGTCGACCGCCAGTTCGGTGACTGGACCTTCCCGACCGCGTGGTTCCAGTCGGTCAACTCGGTGGCCATCATCACCTTGGCGCCGATTCTGGCGTGGCTGTGGGTGCGCCTGGGCAAGGCCAATCCGTCGATCCCGCGCAAGTTCGGCCTGGGCCTGATCTTCAACGGCCTGGCGTTCCTGCTGCTGATGTTCGCCCTGTCCAGCCTGCTCGAGCCGGGCACCAACAAGATCCCGTTCTGGACCCTGTTCGCGGTCTACTGGATCCAGTCCATCGGTGAGCTGTGCCTGTCGCCGATCGGTCTGTCGATGGTGACCAAGCTGGCACCGGTGCGGCTGGTCGGTTTCGCGATGGGCGGCTGGTTCCTGTCCACCGGCATCGGCAACAATCTGGCCGGTCTGTTCGCCGGCCACGTCAGCGGCGCCGGTGGCATGACCGTACAGTCGGCCCATGCCGGTTACACGATGGGCTTCTGGATCCTGATCGGCGGCGGCGTGCTGCTGTTCCTGATCGCCCCGCTGGTACAGAAACTGATGCACGGTGTGAAGTAAGGAGTTACGCGATGAAACTGCTGTTCGGAATGGTTCCCCTGTTGCTTGGCGTGGCGCTGGCTGGCTGCAATCAACCACCGCCTGCGGCACCGGAAAAGGTGCAGCCACTGGATACCTCCGAGCAGAAGGCGCCGGTGGCCGACACCAGCCAACCGGTGGCCTCGGGCAATACCCCCACCGCAGCGGATATCGCTGCGGTGGCTGGGCTCAACGCGCAGTTCGACCCGGCCCGCGACCCGGCTGCGGATCTGGAAACGGCCAAGGTCGAGGCCCAGCGTGGTGGCAAGCGGATCATGTTGGATGTGGGCGGCGAGTGGTGCTCGTGGTGCCACCTGCTGGACACCTTCATGGAAGGTGATTCGGAGCTGCGCCGCTTCCGCGATGCCAATTACGTGTGGATGAAGGTCAACTACAGCCCGGAGAACGAGAACGCGAAGTTCCTCTCGCGCTTCCCGCAGATCAAGGGCTACCCGCATCTGTTCGTGCTGGACGCCGAAGGCGAGCTGCTGCATTCGCAGTTCACTGGCGATCTGGAGAAGGGCAAGGGTTACGACCGTGCCAAGTTCGATGCCTTCCTGAAAGCATGGGCACCGCCGGCGAAGTAAGCCTGCGATGTGATTGAACGAAAACGGCGCCGAAAGGCGCCGTTTTTCGTTGCCCCCTCCCTTGCGCATCGGGTTGGGGAGGGGTGCCTTTGATTTTGCTGTTTGCTGTTTGCTGGAAGTAAAGCCAAAGCACCCCTCCCCAACCCTCCCCTGCGCGATGCGCAAGGGAGGGGGCAAAGCAACAGCCTTCATCTTCATTTTGTTCGCGTGCGGCCGCTAACGGATCAATCCCTCTGCATCCGGCTCATCGCCCTCACTCATCATGCAGCCAGTTGCCAGCTCCGATTCCAGCACCGCCGTGACCGCCGAACAGGACCTGTCCGGCACCAGCCTGCCCACGGTGGACGAACTGCTGGACGAAAGCGCGGCGCCGGACGACCCCGCGCCGCCGCCGCGCTACCGGCTGCCGCAGGCCGCGGTACCGCCGAACATCATGTTGCAGTCGGCAGTGACACGGCTGGTCGAGCAGAAGGAACAGATCGACCAGCTGGCGCGCAACGGCCTGCTCGCTGGTCTGCTGCCGCCGGAATGGAGTGCATCGCCCGGCAACGAGCTGCGCGCCTTCGTCGCCAGCGTGGTGCCGTTCGCCTCCGACAGCGTGCGCGGCGAAACCGTTGCCGCGCGGGTGCCATTGAAGTTCCTGCTCGGGCATTCGCAGCGCTGGGGCAAGGCCGACGTGGCCGAGCCCAATTCCTTGTCGGCTTTTCTGGCCAGCGATGAGCGCGCCAACGGCGGTGCCAGCGATCACGCCGAGGTCATGCTGCTGTCGCCGCTGGGCCTGGGCTGGGCGCAGAGTGGGCGCAGCCGGGTCGGCTTCCTGCGCACGATGGGGGTGGAATCGATGGCCGCGCGGGTCACCGCCTTGCCGTATCCGGCGCCGGAGCAGCTGGCGTTGTACCAGGTCAATCATGATGGCCTGACCCAGTTCTGGTGCGTTATGGACAAGCGGCGGCTGCGCGCGCTGCCGGTGCCCGCCTTGTCGCTGCCGCTGTTGACCGCTTATGGCGTTGCCGCGCCGCAGGCATGGCCTTCGAATTGGCCCGATCCAACCGAAGTTGGCGCGGCCTTGGCCTTGGCGCGGATGGGCAAGGCGGCTGCCGAGGTTGACCTGGTCAAGCTTGTGGACAAAATCGGACGTGACCAGGCCAACGACGCCTGGACCGGCGCCAGCCTGATGCAGCTGCACACCTGGGTGCCGCGCTGGCGGTTCTTCCTGGCCTCGTTCATCGGCCTGCCGGCCGGCCTGTTGCTGCTTGCAGCATTGGCCTTGCCCGGCCGCGTGGAAGCGGCGGCGGTGGCTGCGGCATTGGGTTTTGCAGGTGGTGCGATCGCGGCCCTTGCCGCGCCGTGGATCTATGCGCGGCGCAAGCACCTGAGTTGATCGTCGGTGACGATCAACCCTCGTTCATGCGCTGCAGACCGGCATCGGCCAGGCGCGTGATCAGGCGTTCGAGTACCTGTTCCTCTTCCTCGGTGAGCGCTGACATCAGCCGCCGTTCCATCTCGATCACCATCGGCGCGATGGTCTCGTAGACCTCGAAGCCTGCCGCAGAAAGCGCCAGCACCGAGCGGCGACGGTCATCGCCATGGGTCTCGCGTTTGATGAAGCCACGCTCCAGCAGGCGCGCCACCGCGCGGCTGACCGCCACCTTGTCCATCGCCGTGCGCTCGGACACTTCGCTGGCCGAGGAGCCCGGATACAGCGCCAGGATGGTGATGACCCGCCATTCGGGGATAGCCAGGCCATAGCGCTCGCCGTACAGCCGGGCGATGTTGCCGCTGACCCGGTTGGACAGCACGCTGATGCGGTAAGGCAGGAACTGCTCAAGATCCAGCAACACGTGCGAGGCGCGGATGCTGGTGGACTTGCTGTAATCGGAAGAGCTCATGCTGCAGTGCACCTTGATGGTGGTTTCATGTGAAACTATAACCTTCGGTCCAGACCCGCTTTTTTGCGGCGGATCTTCCTGTTTTCATCGCCGGCACCCCGGCGACCGCCATGCTTCCGGAGGCCACCATGAACACCCCTACCGCATCCAACGCGCCCAACCTGGGCATGCAGGTCACCACCTTTGAAAACCCGATGGGCATCGATGGTTTTGAGTTCGTCGAGTTCGCCGCACCGGCTGGACAGGCTGCCCAGCTGCACGCCTACTTCAAGAACATGGGGTTCACGGCCGTACTCCGCCACCGGCAGCGTGCTATTACCGTCTACCGTCAAGGCGGCGTCAACTTTCTTGTGAACGAGGAGCCCAACTCGTTCGCCGCCGACTTCGCCACCAAGCACGGCCCGAGCGCCTGTGGCTTCGCCATCCGCTTCCAGAAGCCGGCCGCCGAGGTGCTTTCGCTGGCCCTGAGCAACGGTGCCGAGGAAGTGGACCTGCTGGCTGAAACCCGCGCGGTGCCGGCCCCGGTGATCAAGGGCATTGGCGACTGCATGCTGTACCTGGTGGACCGTTACGGCCAGGCCGGCAGCATCTACGACGCCGACTACGTGGCCATTGAAGGCGCCGAGCAGAACCCGGTCGGCTTCGGCCTGACCTTCATCGACCACCTGACCCACAATCTGTACCTGGGCAACATGCAGCAGTGGTCGGATTACTACGAGCGCCTGTTCAACTTCCGCGAGATCCGCTATTTCGACATCAAGGGCACCAAGACCGGCCTGGTGTCCAAGGCGATGACGGCACCGGACGGCGTCGTGCGCATCCCGCTCAACGAGTCCTCCGACCCGAAGAGCCAGATCAATGAATACCTGGACGCCTACAAGGGCGAGGGCATCCAGCACATCGCCTGCTTCACCGACAACATCTACGACACGGTTGAAGCGATGCGTGCGCAGGGCATTGATTTCCTGGATACGCCGGACACCTACTTCGACGTGGTCGACCTGCGCATTCCGGACAACGGCGAAGACGTGGAACGTCTGCGCAGGAACAAGATCCTGATCGACGCCGACCCGGAAACCAAGCAGCGCAAGCTGCTGCAGATCTTCACCAAGAACTGCATCGGCCCAATCTTCTTCGAGATCATCCAGCGCAAGGGCAATGAAGGGTTTGGCGAAGGCAACTTCCAGGCCCTGTTCGAGAGCATCGAGCGCGACCAGATGGACCGTGGCGTGCTGTAAGGCGCAACGCGCTATAGGACATAGCCCCTCTCCCGTCGGGAGAGGGGTTGGGGTGAGGGCGAAGCTGCTAAAGATCATGAAAGGCGCAAGGAGGCCGTTTCATGAGCTACAGCAGCAAGCCACCACTACCGACGGTCACCCTTGGTCGTGCCCGCAGGCTTCGCCGTAACCTGACCGACGCCGAGCGCAAGCTCTGGAACAGATTGAGGAATGGCCAGCTGTGTGGGCTGAAGTTTCGCAGACAGCATCCGGTTCCGCCGTATATCGTTGATTTTTACTGTGAGGCCAAACGGTTGGTGGTGGAGCTTGATGGCTCACAGCACAATGAAGACGTCGATCGCGTACGCACTCGCTTTCTCGAGCAGCAAGGTTTGACCGTATTGCGCTTCTGGGACAACGATGTGCTGCTGCAGGTGGATGCGGTGCTGGAAGCCATTTTTATGATGGCTGAAAGCCTTACCCTCACCCCAACCCCTCTCCCGGAGGGAGAGGGGCTTTAAGTGCCCTAATACAGGCAGGTTCGCGATGGTCAGCAACGCTTATCAATCCGGCTTCGGCAATGAGTTCGCCACCGAGGCTGTGCCCGGCACCTTGCCGGTTGGACGCAATTCGCCGCAGCAGGTGGCGCACGGGCTGTGTGCCGAGCAGTTGACCGGCACAGCGTTCACCGCGCCGCGTGGCAGCAACCGCCGCAGCTGGCTGTACCGCATCCGCCCGGCGGCGATGCACGGTGAATTCACTCCGTTCGAGCAGCCACACCTGCACAGCGATTTCAGCCACGCCGCGGCCTCGCCCAACCAGCTGCGCTGGGACCCGCTGCCGCTGCCGGCCACGCCCACCGATTTCATCGATGGCCTGTACACGATGGGTGGCAACGGTTCGGCCGAAGCCCATGCCGGTGCCGGCATCCACCTGTACGCCGCCAACGCCGACATGCGCGGGCGCTATTTCTACAACGCCGATGGCGAGCTGCTGATCGTGCCGCAGCTGGGCCGGCTGCGCCTGCGCACCGAGATGGGCGTGATCGATATCGAGCCACAGCAGATCGCGGTGATCCCGCGCGGTGTGCGCTTCGCGGTCGAGCTGCCGGACGGCCAGGCGCGTGGCTATGTATGCGAGAACTTCGGCGCGCTGTTGAAGCTGCCCGACCTCGGCCCGATCGGCAGCAACGGCCTGGCCAATCCGCGCGACTTCGAAACCCCGGTCGCCGCCTATGAAGATCTGGACGGCAAGTTCGAGCTGGTCGCCAAGTTCCAGGGCCGGCTGTGGCGTGCGGACATCGGCCATTCGCCGCTGGACGTGGTTGGCTGGCACGGCAACTACGCGCCGTACCGCTACGACCTGCGCCATTTCAATACCATTGGCTCGATCAGCTACGACCATCCGGATCCCTCGATCTTCCTGGTGCTGCATTCGGCCAGCGATACGCCGGGCACCAGCAACCTGGATTTCGTGATCTTCCCGCCGCGTTGGCTGGTGGCGCAGAACACCTTCCGTCCGCCGTGGTTCCACCGCAACATCGCCAGCGAGTTCATGGGCCTGATCCACGGCGCCTACGACGCCAAGGCCGAGGGCTTCGTGCCGGGCGGCGCGTCCATGCACAACTGCATGACCGGCCACGGCCCGGATGCGGCGACCTTCGACAAGGCCTCGCAGGCCGACCTGTCCAAGCCCGATGTGATCAAGGACACCATGGCCTTCATGTTCGAAACCCGTGGCGTGATCCGCCCGACCGAGCAGGCGATGGACGCCGCGCACCGCCAGCGTGGCTACCAGGCCTGCTGGAGCGGGCTGCGCAACAACTTCAGCCCGCCCAAGGGCTGAGTCAGGCCGGCAGCGGTGCTGCTTCCAGCACCGCTGTCAGATGCGCCTCGGGCAGCACTTCCTGCAGGCGTCCACGCACACGCTGGGTGTAGCCAGCCGACGTCATCGCCGGCAGGTGGCTGAGCGCCAGCTTCAGTGCATTCACCGTATCGCCTTCCTCGCGCGCTGCCTGCAACAGCTTGTGCAGCTGGGCGGCGGTGGGATTGCGCTGCAGTGCCAGGATATCCAGCACATAGATGCGTGCGGCGACCATCGAACGCCGCCGTTCCGCGCTGGCCTGTGCCGGGGCGGAAGCGAGGGCAGCGGCCACGGTCGCCGTTGCGGGCGCTGCAGCGGGCGGGGCAGGGGCGGCATCGGCCTGTAGATAGCCCTCGCGTCGCAGCTGCGCGATGAGCTCGGGGACATCATTGCCAAGCATGCCGCTCAGTTCGGCCAGGCTGCGCTTGCCATCGCACAGGATCAGCGCTCGCCGTTGGCGCAGGTCCAGCGCGGCACGGTGCGTCTGCAGCACGGTGTGGCCAAGTTCGGTCTTGTGCGGGTGCATGGGCGGTGGCATGGGCGACGTAGGCGCCCAGCCTGTCGCCGTCAGGTGAAACCGCGATGACAACGGTCTTCGCGCGCGGCGGCCATGCTTGCCGCTAGACTCGGCCCCGGACCTGCCTGGAGCCACCGCATGAATCGCACAAGCCTGCCGATGTCATTGTTCGCCGCCGTGTTGCTTGTGGCCTGCCAGCGCACGCCGCCCGCCGAGCCGCTGGCCGTCGAACCCGCGGCCACGCCGGCGCCCGCGCCAGCGCCGGCAAGCACCGCGCCGGTGGCAAGCAGCGATGCCGATTGGCAAGGCTATGGCGCCGCCCAGCTGGGTATCGACGTCGACCAGCTGCGTGCGGTGTGGGGCAGCGAACTGCAGGGCGACGCGGCGGCCGACGGCGGTTGTTATTACCTCTCGCCGGCCGCGCACACCGAGGGCGGGCCGTTCTTCATGCTCGAAGAGGGCAAGTTCGTGCGCTATGACGTACGCGGTGGCGATACCGCCGCGCCGGGCGGCGGCAAGATCGGCATGGATCTGAGCCAGTTGCAGTCCTTGTATCCGCAGGCCGAACCGGTGCAGCCGCACAAGTACGTTGCCGACGGCAAGGTCCTGCGGGTGCCGGCAACCGACGGCAGCCAGGGGGCGCTGGTGTTCGAGCTGGGCGCCGACGGCAAGGCCACGGTGTGGCGGGTAGGCCTGCCGCCGCAGGTGGATTACGTGGAAGGCTGCGGCTGATACCCTGCTGCGGCAACGGGCGGTAGCGCGGGCATTGCCCCGCCACTGCCGTCATCAACGCCGGGAGTCAGCTGCAATGTTCGAAGCTTTCATATGGTTTGTACTGGGGCTGGTGCTGCTGGCCCTGGGCGGCGACTCCATCGTCAAGGCCGCCTCCGGTCTGGCCCAGCGCTTCGGTGCCTCGCCGTTCGTCGCCGGTTTGTTGCTGGTGGCCTTCGGCACCTCGCTGCCGGAGCTGGTGGTCAATGTCCGCGCCTTCGCGGTGGGCGCGCAGGAACTGGCACTGGGCAATGCGGTTGGTAGCAACATCGTCAATGTCGGGCTGACCCTGGGCCTGGCTGCGCTGGCCTTCCCGCTGATGGTGCGCACGCGCCTGCTCTCGCCCTTGCTGGTGCTGCTGGCGGTGGCCACGCTGGCCTTGATCGTGTTTGGCCTGGACGGTGCCATCAACCGCATCGAAGGCAGCGTGCTGCTGCTGGGTTTTGTCGGCGTGCTGGCCTTCCTGCTCAAACGCGCACGGCATGAGCCGGTGGCGTTGCAGGAAAGCATCATCAACTACGCCACCACCCGTACCGGCCTGGGCTTGAACCTGATCCGCCTGGCCATCGCCGCGGTGGTGTTGTATTACGGCGCCCGCTTCGTGGTGCAGTCCGCACCGGTGATCGGCGCCGGCTGGGGCATGTCGCCGCTGCTGGCCGGCCTGCTGCCGGTGGCCATCGGCACCGCCCTGCCGGAAGTTGCCGCAGCCATCGCCGCCGCTCGCCGCGGGCAGGGTGACATGGTTGTCGGCCACGTGATCGGCTCCAGCCTGTTCAACGTGCTGGTGGTGATTGGTGGCATGGCGGCACTGCGGCCAATGCCGCTGCCGGCCTCGTTCGTGCGGCTGGAACTGCCGGCGGCGATCGTGTTCGTGCTGATGCTGTACCCGATGCTGCGCGGCGACCTGAAGGTCAGCCGTGGCGAAGGCGCGGTGTTGTTTGTCGCGTTTCTGGCGTGGGTCGGCCTAGAGCTGGCGTTGTTCGCCGTGTAGGAGCGGCGTAAGCCGCGAAGCCACTGCAACTGCGGCGGCAACGGGGCTTGTAAGTGCATTTATTCCGGCGCTTTGAACGCTGTTGGCTTCGCGGCTGACGCCGCTCCTACAACCGCTCTTACCGCGAGGTGTCGTCTTTAGGCGGCTCGGGCCGGCTTTCCATCATCAGCGACAGCGCCGCCTTGGCCATCAGGTGGGCGCTGATCGGGGCGGTGATGAACAGGAATACGGTGATCAGCAGCTCGCGCGGCTGCGGGTCCTGGCCGAGGAAGATGTGGTACGCCACCGAGCACACCAGCACGCAGCCCACGCCCAGCGTGCTGGCCTTGGTGGGGGCGTGCAGGCGCTTGAAGAAATCGGAGAAGCGCACCAGGCCCAGCGCGCCGACCAGGATGAAGAAGCAGCCAAAGGCCAGCAGCGCCGACAATGCGATCTGCAGAAACGTGATCATTCGACGATATCCCTGCGCAGCACGAATTTGCTCAGCACCACCGTGCTGCAGAAACCCAGCATGGCGATGATCAAGGCGGCCTCGAAGTAGATGGCCGAGTCCAGATACATGCCGAACAACATCAGTTCGGCGATGGCGGTGACCGACAAGGTGTCCAGCGCCAGGATGCGGTCCGGCACGGTGGGGCCGCGCAGCAGCCGCCACAGCGCCAGCAGCATGGCGATGCCGACCACGTGCATGCATACCACCAGCGTGGTTTCGAATATCTGGTAACCGTTCACGGGAAGATCTCCATCAGCGGCGCTTCGTAGCGGCTCTTGATCTCGTTGATCAGGGCATTGGCATCTTCAAGGTGCAGTACGTGCACCAGCAGATGGCGCCGGTCCTCGGACAGCGCCGCCGACACCGTGCCCGGGGTCAGGGTGATGAAACTGGTCAGCGCGGCGATACCGTGGATGTTGGCGATATCCAGCGGCACCCAGATGAAGCCGGGCTTGAGCTTGTCTTCGCGGCCCAGCACCTGGGCGGCCACGCGCAGGTTGCACACCAGGATGTCCCACAGCACCACCGCGATCAGCTTGGGTACCGGCCGCAGCGTGCCGAGGCGGGCGAACTCGCGGTCCAGGCGCGCGGCGAACAACGGGATCACGATACCCAGCAACAGGCCCAGCACCAGCTGGCCGAGGTCGAAGCTGGAGGACATCACCATCCAGAACGCGACCACGGTGATCGACAGGGCTGGCGAGGGGAACACCCGGCGCAGCAAGGGGCGACGTTCGCTCATGGCTGCCTCACCTGCGGCGCAGTGCCGCGTACATCGTGCAGGTATTGATCCGGTGCCAGCAGCTGCGCGGCGATGGCATCGGTCTGCCGCATCAGCGGCGCGGCGAACACGCTCATCAGCACCACATAGCCCAGCAGCAGGCAGGTGGCGGTGGTTTCAAAGGGGCGCGCTGGTGCATCCACGGGTTCGGGGTCCGGGATGGCGGCGTCATCATCGCCGGGCACGCGCCAGAACAGGCGGATGCCGGTACGGGCCAGGCCCATGATCACCAGCAGGCTGCTGCCCAGCACCACCGTCCAGACCACGCCGGTATGCGCATCGGGTACCGCTGACAGCAATGCTACCTTGGCCAGGAAACCGGCCAGTGGCGGCAGCCCGGCCACCGCCACCGCGCTGACCAGGAACAGCAGGCCCGGCACGGTTCTGCTCGGCAGTACGGCGGCGAGCTCATGCTCGCGGCGGCGGTCAGCCTGCACGCGCCGGCGGCGCATCAGGTCGGCGATCAGGAACAGCGCCGCGGCGGCAAAGGTGCTGTGCGGCAGGTAATACAGGCCGGCGGAGATGGTGCCGGCATTGCCCAGGGCAAAGGCGATGAACAGCGTCGCCGCCGATACCACCACCAGGTAGGCCACCAGCACGCTCATGCGGGTGGCTGCCAGCGCACCCAGTGCGCCAACCACCAGGGTGGCGATGCCGGCCCACAACAGCCAGTCGCTGCCATAGCCGCTCATCGCGCCGGCGTCGGCGTCGAACCACAGCGAGGTCACCCGCAGCACCGAATACAGGCCTACCTTGGTCATGATCACGAACAGCGCTGCCACTGCGGCCGGCGCGCGTGCATAGGACTCGGGCAGCCACAGGTACATCGGCAGCAGCGCCGCCTTGGAGCAGAACACCAGCAGCAGCAAGCCCAAGGCGGCCTTGGCCAGCTTCAGGTGCGAGGGCGGCAGCTCGGCCACACGCTGGCCGATCTCGGCCATGTTCAAGGAGCCCAGGGTGGCGTAGAGCATGCCCAGCGCGATCAGGAACAGGGTCGAGGCGGTGACGTTGAACACCACGTAATGCAGGCCGATGCGCATGCGCAGGCCGCGCCCACCGGACAGCAGCAGGCCGTAGGAGGCGATCAGCATCACCTCGAAGAACACAAACAGATTGAAGATGTCGCCGGTCAGAAAGGCGCCGTTGAGGCCGACCAGCTGGAACTGGAACAGCGCATGGAAGTGCGGTGCGCGCCGGTCCCAACCGGTACAGGCATACAGCAGGCAGGGGATGGCCAGCAGCAGCGTGGTGGCCAGCATCCAGCCGGCCAGGCCGTCGGCCACCAGGGCGATGCCCAGCCGCGCCGGCCAGTCACCCAGCAGGTAGGCCGAGATCTGGCCCTGGCTGGTCTGCGCGACCAGCAATGCCACCGCCACCGCCAGCGCCGCCATGCTGGCCCAGGCCACGCTGCGCTGCACTTTGGGGCCGTAGCGGCGGTGTTCGATGAACAACGACAGTGCAGCGCCAAGCAGCGGGATCAGGATCGGCAGGATCACCAGGTGGTTCATGCGCCGGCTCCCGGCTTGGTCGCATCGTCAGCCGGCAACTCGGGCTCGTGCGCGTCCACGTGATCGCTGTTGTTGTCGCTGCGGCTGCGCATGGCCAGCACGATGCTCACCGCGGTCATCGCAAAGGCGATCACGATGGCGGTCAGCACCAGCGCCTGCGGCAGGGGATCGGTGTAATGGGCCAGGCTGGTGGCCACGCCATCCTTGAGCACCGGCGCCTTGCCGATCACCGGCCGGCCGGCGCTGAAGATCAGCAGGTTGGTGGCGTAGGACAGGAAGGTCATGCCCAGGATCACGTCGAAACTGCGCGCACGCAGCAGCAGGTAGATGCCGATGCCGGCCAGTACGCCGATGGCGCTTGCCAGTGCCAGTTCCATCAGTGCATCTCCCCGGTGCGTGCCGAACGGCGGTGGATATCGATTTCGCCATTGCGGGCATTGCGGGTGCGCGAGGGCTTGATGGTGCCCATCATCGACAGGATCAGCATCACTCCGCCGAACACCACCAGGTAGACGCCGGTATCAAAACCAATGGCGCTGGCCAGCGGCACGGTACCTATCAAGGGCAGCTCCAGGTCCAGGTGGCCGCTGGTCAGGAACGGCACGCCGAACAGCATCGAGGCCGCGCCACTGAGCAGGGCGATCAGCAGGCCCAGGCCGATGCAGCGGATGTAGTCGAAGCCGAAGCGCGACTCCACCGACACCGTGCCCTGGATCACGTACTGGATCAGCAGCGGCACCGCCAGCACCAGGCCGGCGATGAAGCCGCCACCCGGCGCGTTGTGGCCACGCAGGAACAGGAAGATCGACACCGTCAGGGTCAGCGGGAACATGATCTGGGCCAGATCGGCCGGTACCGGCAGCTTGATCGGCGGGCCGGGCATGATCTGTTCCGGCGCCATCCGCGTGCGCCGCAGCATGGCGTGCACCACCAGTGCGGCGATGCCGAACACGGTGATCTCGCCGAAGGTATCGAAGCCGCGGAAGTCGACCAGGATCACGTTGACCACGTTATGGCCGTAAGCCTCGGGCAGGGAGCGCAGCAGCATCTCACCGGACATGGTGTTGGGCGGCAGCGTCATCAGCGAATAGGCCAGCGCAGCGATGCCGGTGCCGGCAATGATCGCGAGCAGCGCATCGCGGCGCTTGCGCCAGCGTGAGTGTTCCGGCGGTGACTGCGTTGGCAGGTAGTTCATGCCCAGCAGCATCAGCGCCAGCGTCACCATCTCCACCATCAACTGGGTCAGGGCCAGATCCGGGGCCGACAGGAACACGAAGGTCAGCGCCACCATCAGCCCGGTGCCGCCCATCACGATCACCGCCAGCAGGCGCTGCTGGTACAGGAACAGCCCGGCAAATGCGCACGCCAGCATCACCAGCCACAGCGTCCAGCCCAGCAGCGGCAAGGATTGCGGCGCCGGCCACACCGGCATGGCCGGGTTGGCGATGTACGGCGCGGCGGCGACGATCACCGCAACCAGCACCAGGGCAAACAACATGCGCTGCAGGCTGCCATTGGCCAACGCAGTGGTGAGGCTGTGGGCGAAGCCGAACAGCAGATCGAGGGCGCGGTGGAACAGGTGCTTGCCGGTGGGGCGGTTGCGCGCGGCGTACAGATCGGTGAAACGACGCAGGCCGAAATACAACGCCACGCCGCCAACCACGCCCACCGCGCTCATCGCCAACGGCAGGTTGAAGCCATGCCATACCGACAGGCTGTACGCCGGCATCGAGGCACCCAGGATGGAAGCGGCCGCGGTCTGCAGAACCGGCGCAATGGTCAGCGCCGGCGCGATGCCCACCGCCAGGCAGATCACCACCAGCACTTCCACCGGCACCTTCATCCAGCGCGGCGGCTCATGCGGCACCACGTCGATGTCGACCGGGCCCTTGCCGAAGAAAGTGTCGTGGACGAAGCGCAGGCTGTAGGCCACGCCGAGCACGCCGGCCAGCAGGGCGGCGGCGCTGATTGCCGAGCGCATCCAGTCCGGGCCCTGCGTCGCCAACGCTTCGGCGAACAGCATTTCCTTGGACAGGAAACCGTTGAGCAGCGGGATGCCGGCCATGGCCAGCGAGGCGACGATGGCCAGCGCGCTGGTGATCGGCATCAGCTTGCGCAGGCCGCCGAGCTTGCGCATGTCGCGGGTGCCGGTTTCATGGTCGATGATGCCTGCGGCCATGAACAGCGAGGCCTTGAAGGTGGCGTGATTGAGGATGTGGAACACGCCCGCCACCACCGCCATCGGCGTGGACAGACCAAACAGCAGGGTGATCAGGCCCAGGTGCGAGATGGTCGAATAGGCCAGCAGGCCTTTGAGATCGTGCTGGAAGATCGCATTCCAGGCGCCGACCAGCAGGGTGATCGCGCCAATGCCGCTGACCACGTAGAAGAACAGCTCGGTGCCGGCCAGGGCCGGGTGCAGCCGCGCCAGCAGGAACACGCCGGCTTTCACCATGGTGGCCGAATGCAGATAGGCCGAGACCGGGGTGGGCGCGGCCATCGCCTGCGGCAGCCAGAAGTGGAACGGGAACTGCGCGCTCTTGGTGAAAATGCCGGCCAATACCAGCAGCAGTGCCCACGGGTACAAGGTGCTGGCGCGGATCAGGTCACCGGAGGCCAGCACCACGTCCAGATCGAAACTGCCGACGATGCGCCCGATCAGCAGCACGCCGGCCAGCAATGCCAGGCCGCCTGCGCCGGTGACGATCAAGGCCATGCGTGCGCCTTCGCGGGCGTCCTTGCGGTGCGACCAGAAGCCGATCAGCAGGAATGAACTGATGCTGGTCAATTCCCAGAACACCACCAGCAGCAACAGATTGCCAGCCAGCACCATGCCCAGCATCGCGCCCATGAACAGCAGCAGGTAGCTGTAGAAGCGGCGCGCGCTGTCCTTGGCCGACAGGTAGTAATGCGCGTACAGCACTACCAGCGCACCGATGCCCAGCACCAGGCCGGTGAACATCCATGCCAGCCCATCCAGGCGCAGGCTGAAGTCCAGCCCGATCTGCGGCAGCCATTGCCAGCTGTTGCGGATCACCTCGCCATCGATCACCGCCGGCGTCACGCTGCCGAGCAGGGCCAGGCCCAGCACCGGTGCGGCTGCGGCCATGCATGCGGCTGCTCCGCGGGACAGGCGGCCTATCAGGGCGATGGCCGCTGCCAACAGAAAGGGCAGCGCAAGCAGCAGCAACAGGACTGGCGTCATGTAGGGCGCGGTTCATAAAGGGGTTTTGCAGTCTAACAGGCGATTTTTTCGATCCGCGACTTTTTATGAATGATCCGTTCGGGTTAGATCGCCCAAGCCAGTACTGCCAGCGGCTGCGGCCGGGAAACGCAAAAGTGCCGCATTGTGGCGAACTGCCGAGGCTCACTCCGATCCGCCGGAGCGGGTTGACAGCTTGTAGGAGCGGCGTAAGCCGCGAAGCAGGCAATGCCGGAACCACCGAGGTAGAGCCGAGCCATGCTCGGCTGAAGCTTTACCGGTGACGCCCCTTGCCGAGCATGGCTCGGCACTACAGGGCCGCGCCCAGTAGAACGACATTCCTGTGCCAGGCCGCTCTGATTGTAGGAGCGGCGTGAGCCGCGAAGCACGCAATGCCGGAACCACCGAGGTAGCGCCGAGCCATGCTCGGCTGAAGCTTTACCAGTGACGCCTCTTGCCGAGCATGGCTCGGCACTACAGGGCCGCTCCCAGGAGAACGACATTCCTGTGCAAGGCCCGCCAGGAATATCTTCCCCGCTCAGTAGCGCCATCCAAACTGCCGGAACAGTTTGGCCAGCACCCAGATCGGGCCGATCAGCAGATAGGTCAGGTCGGTGAGGAAGCTGGGGCGGCGGCCTTCGATCTTGTGGCCGATGAACTGCGCTATCCATGCCACCACGAATACGCCGATGGCGATGTACAGCAGCATCTGGATGCCGAGCCGGTCTTCCAGCAGCCGGCAGGTGCAGCCGAATACGAAGAAGATGATCAGCATGCCGATGCCCAGCGGGCGCGACAGGCGGTTGTAATAGGCCCAGGTACCGAACATGGCGAATGCGGCCCAGATGCCATGCTGGAACCACGGCACCAATGGCGGGATGCACCACAGCAGGGCAATCACCGACCACAGGATCGCGGGCACCGCGAACACGTGGATGGCCTGGTTGGTGTGGTTGACGTGATCGCCGGAGTAGCTGGCGAAGTAACGATCCACCGGTCGCGCAATACTCATTCCACGTCCCTCCCGGGTTGAGCGGCAGAGCATAGCGCGGCTTCCCTACGGATGCGCACGGTGGCCGTGCGCATCCGTGATGGACAGCGCGATCAGTCGACGCTGATGCCTGCCAGCTTGTCCAGCGCCTCGGCGTACTTGGCGCGGGTACGCTCGATCACCTCGGCCGGCAGCGCCGGGCCCGGGGCGGTCTTGTCCCAGTCCAGGGTTTCCAGGTAGTCGCGCACGAACTGCTTGTCATAGCTGGGCGGGCTGATGCCCACCTGGTACTCGTCGGCCGGCCAGTAACGCGAGGAATCCGGGGTCAGCATCTCGTCCATGATGTACAGACGGCCGTCGGCGTCGGTACCGAACTCGAACTTGGTGTCGGCCAGCAGGATGCCGCGCTCGGCCGCGTATTCGGCGGCGAACTTGTAGATGCGCAGCGTTGCATCGCGCACCTTTTCGGCCATGTCCGCGCCCACCGCCTTGACCATCGCATCGAAATCGATGTTCTCGTCGTGGTCGCCTACCGCCGCCTTGGTGGACGGGGTGAAGATGGCTTCGGGCAGCTTTTCAGCCTGCTGCAGGCCGTCGGGCAGGGCGATGCCGCTGATCTTGCCGGTACGCTGGTAGTCCTTCCAGCCGCTGCCGATCACATAGCCGCGGGCAATGGCTTCCACCGGTACCGGCTTGAGCTTCTTGGTCACCACCGCACGCTTGGCATACAGCGCCGGGTCCACGCCTTCGGGCAGCACGCTGGCCACGTCGATGCCGGTCAGGTGGTTGGGCATCAGGTGCGCGGTCTTGGCGAACCAGAAGTTGGACACCTGGCACAGCATTTCGCCCTTGCCCGGGATCGGGTCGGGCAGCACCACGTCGAACGCCGACAGGCGATCGGTGGCAACCATCAACAGGTATTCGCCCGGGGGAGTACCGGCTGGCAGACGTTCGCGCGGGATATCAAACACATCACGCACCTTGCCGCGATGGCGCAAGGGCAGGCCGGGAAGATCGGATTGCAACAGCGTGGTCGGCACGGGCACTCCTGGGACTTGGCAATGAATGCCGCCGGCTTGGAGGACCCGAGTCTGGAGGACCCGCAGGGCCCGCGGCTGGTCGGCGGGCGGCCTAGTGTACGGCCGGATCGGGCCGCTGTGGCATAAAATGCACGTCTTGATTGTCCTCAGGCCATTCACTCACTCATGCGCTGGTACGGAAAACTGTTCGGCTTCATCGCCGGGGCCCTGCTTTTCAGGCCCAACCCCTTGTTTGGCGGGATTATTGGTCTGCTGCTCGGGCACGCCTTCGACAGCGACTGGTTCAAGCTGGGCAAGGACCTGCCCTACCGTGAACTGGGGGTCACCCGTGAGGCCACCGATGCGGAAATCGACCTGGCGTACCGCCGCCTGATGTCCCAGTACCACCCCGACAAAGTGGCCGGCGCCGCGCCTGAACTGCGCGCCCAGGCCGAGAAGAAGGCCCGGCAGATCAACGCCGCCTACGACCGCATCAAATCCCTGCGCAAGCGCTGAAAGGCTCCGTCATGTCCAACTGCATCATTGCCCCGTCCATTCTTTCGGCCAATTTCGCCAAGCTTGGCGAAGAGGTCGACAACGTCCTGGCGGCCGGTGCCGACTGGGTCCATTTCGACGTGATGGACAACCATTACGTGCCCAACCTGACCATCGGCCCGATGGTCTGCCAGGCGCTGCGCAAGCACGGCGTGACTGCGCCGATCGACGTGCACCTGATGGTAGAGCCGGTGGACCGCATCGTGCCGGACTTCGCCGAGGCCGGTGCCAGCATCATCAGCTTCCACCCGGAAGCCAGCCGCCACGTCCACCGCACCATCCAGCTGATCAAGTCGCACGGCTGCAAGGCCGGCCTGGTGCTGAACCCGGCCACCCCGGTCGAGGTGCTGGACTGGGTGCTGGAAGACCTGGACCTGGTGCTGCTGATGTCGGTCAACCCGGGCTTCGGCGGCCAGGCATTCATCCCGTCCACGCTGGACAAGCTGCGTGCAGTGCGGGCGATGATCGACAAGCTCGGCAAGCCGGTGATGCTGGAAGTGGACGGCGGTGTAAAGGCCGACAACATCGGTGAGATCGCTGCCGCAGGTGCGGATGCTTTCGTCGCCGGTTCGGCCATCTTCAACGCACCCGACTACGCCGCGATGATTGCCAGGATGCGCGGCAATGTCGCTGCGGCACGGGGCTGAGTAATGCGCGCGGCTGAAGTGCAGATTCGTCCGGCAGTTGCCGATGACGCAGGCCTGATCCTGCACTTCATCCGCGAACTGGCCATCTATGAGAAGGCTGAATCTTCCGTGCAGACCGATGAGGCCGGCATCCGTGCCAGCCTGTTCGGCGCCGATGCCAAGGCGCAGGCGCTGATCTGCGAACGCGATGGCCAGGCCATCGGTTATGCGGTGTTTTTCTACAATTATTCGACCTGGCTGGGCCGCAACGGCATCTACCTGGAAGATCTGTACGTCAGCCCCGAGGCGCGTGGCAGCGGTGCTGGCAAGGCCTTGCTGCAGCACATCGCCAAGCTGGCGGTGGAGCAGGGCTGTGGGCGGTTTGAGTGGTCGGTGTTGGATTGGAATACACCGGCCATTGATTTCTACAAAGCGGCCGGTGCAGTAGCGCAGGACGAATGGACGGTGTATCGCCTGCAAGGCGATGCATTGGAGAAATTCGCCAAAGGCGAATGAGGTAGTGCCGAGCCATGCTCGGCAGAGGCTCTGCCGGCAATGCTCCAGCCGAGCTTGGCTCGGCTCTACAGGTGAAGCAAAAAAAAGCCGCAACGTTACCGTTGCGGCCGGGGAATGCTGTGGGAGGCTGATCCTGCCTCCATCCGTCTTCCTTGCTATGGCCTTTCATTCTCCGGATGCCTCATGACAAGGGTGTGACATTCATCTGCCTGCAGTGAGCCGCTTGCTAGGCTGAGCGCCTTCAATGGAGAACCGCATGCAAGCAGCGCCTTGGTACCTGATCCTCAATGGTAAATCCGCCGGTGACGATGCCGTGCGTGAAGCGGTCGCGCAGCTGCGTGCACAAGGGCAGGGCTTGCAGGTGCGGGTGACCTGGGAAACGGGTGATGCCGAACGCTACGTGCGCGAAGCCATCGCCGCGCTTGCACCGGTGGTGATCGCCGGTGGCGGTGATGGCACCTTGAGCGAAGTGGCCGAGGCCCTCGCGCATACCGGCCAGGATGCAGCGCAGCTGCCGGCGCTGGCCTTGTTGCCGCTGGGCACCGCCAACGACTTCGCCACCGCAGCCGGTATTCCGATCGAGCCGCTGGCAGCCTTGCAACTGCCAAGCCAGGCGCCGGCGCGGCTGATCGATCTGCTGCGCGTTGACGGCGACGGCAAGGTGCACTGGTGCGCCAACCTGGCCAGCGGCGGTTTCGGTACCGAAGTCACCGTCGAAACCAACGATGGCTTGAAGAAAATGCTTGGCGGCCTGGCCTATGTCATCACCGGCGTGGCCAAGCTGGGCCGGATCGAGCCGATCCAGGCGCATATCCATGGCGAAGGCTTCGACTGGCAGGGCGATTTCATCGCGTTGGGTGTCGGCAATGGTCGGCAGGCCGGCGGCGGCCAGCAGCTGTGTCCGGACGCCCTGCTTGATGACGGCCTACTGGACCTCACCGTGGTGCCGGAACTGTCCGGTGAAGTCATGTCGACCCTGGGTACCTTGTTCAGCGAAGGCAAGCACGCCGCACTGGAGGAGGTGGCTGAACGCGCGCGGCTGCGCGAGGTATGGATCGAGGCGGAGCAGCCGCTGACGCTGAATCTGGACGGCGAGCCGCTGCAGGCACGGCGCTTCCACATACAGTGCGTGGTGGGCCGGGTGCGCCTGCATCTGCCGGCGCACACCCCCTTGCTGGGCGCTTGAATCGTTGCTGCTGCAAGCATCTGCCCATGTTGCAGATGCACACGGGCGCCTTCTTGCGGTAGAGTTGCAGGGTGTTCAATTTGACGACCAAGCGTTCCCTTTCTTCCGCTCGCCGCTGGTGGCGATGGTGGCCCGTTGCCGTCGTCCGTACCGCCACCGTCGATTCCCGGAAGGAAAGCCGTCTTGATCACGCAAGAGCAGTTCCAGCAGCTGGCCGCTGAAGGCCACGCCGCACACCCGCATAATTTCGTACCCGTCGTCCGCGAAGTGCTGTCCGACCTGGACACGCCGCTTTCGGTCTATCTGAAGCTCGCCGACGGCCCGTATACCTACCTGTTTGAATCGGTCGAAGGCGGCGAACGCTTCGGGCGTTATTCCATCATCGGCATGCCGGCACGTCGCATCTACAGCTTCCGCGGGCATACGTTGGAAGTCAGCGAGCTGGGCGAAGTGGTCGAGCGCCGCGAAGTGGCCGATCCGCTGGCCGAGGTGGAAGTGCTGCGCAAGCAGTACTCGGTGCCGCAGCTGGACGGCCTGCCGGGCTTTACCGGTGGCCTGGTCGGCTGGTTCGGTTTCGAGTGCATCCAGTACATCGAGCCGCACCTGGGCGCGGGCGACAAGCCTGACGAACTGGGCACGCCCGACATCCTGCTGATGCTGTCCGAAGAGCTGGCAGTATTCGACAACCTCAAGGGCCGTCTTTACCTGATCGTGCACGCCGATCCGGCGCAGCCGCAGGCCTGGGCACGCGCCAACCGTCGCCTCGATGAGCTGGCCCATCGCCTGCGCCAGGGCGGTGCCGGTTACCCGCAGTCGCAGGTATCCGATGCCATCGACGAGCAGGATTTCCAATCCTCGTTCACCCGCGAGGAATACCACGCGGTGGTGCGCAAGGCGCAGGAATACGTGCGTGCCGGCGACATCTTCCAAGTAGTCCCGAGCCAGCGCTTGCGCGTGCCGTTCCGTGCGCGGCCTATCGATGTGTACCGCGCGCTGCGTGCGTTGAACCCGTCGCCGTACATGTATTTCATCGATGTCGGCGGCACCCAGGTGGTCGGCTCCTCGCCGGAAATCCTGGCGCGGCTGCGCGATGGCATCGTCACCGTGCGCCCCATCGCCGGTACCCGCCCGCGCGGTGCTACGCCGGAGCTGGACAAGGCGCTGGAAGTCGAATTGCTGGCCGATCCCAAGGAGCGCGCCGAGCACGTGATGCTCATTGATCTTGGCCGCAACGATGTCGGCCGTGTCGCTGAACCGGGCTCGGTCAAGGTTGGCGAGCAGTTCGTGATCGAGCGTTACAGCCATGTCATGCATATCGTCAGCGAAGTCACCGGCACCTTGAAGGCTGGGCTGAGCTATAGCGACGTGATGCGCGCGACCTTCCCGGCCGGCACCGTCAGCGGTGCACCGAAAATCCGTGCGCTGGAAATCATCCGCGAGCTGGAGCCGGTCAAGCGCAACGTCTATTCCGGCGCGGTCGGTTACATCGGTTGGAACGGCGATGCCGATACCGCCATCGCCATCCGCACGGCGGTGATCCAGGACGGTTACCTGTACGTGCAGGCCGGCGGCGGCGTGGTTTACGACTCTGATCCGGATGCCGAATGGCAGGAAACCATGAACAAGGGCCGCGCGCTGTTCCGTGCGGTGGCGCAGGCGGCGAAGGGGCTGTAACTGGCCCCCGACTGCACCGTAGTGATCTCACCGTTGTTCTTTTCACCCTGACAAGGAGTGCCGCATGAAGCTGTCGAACATGTTGCTGTGGTCATCGTTGTTGCTGGCTGTCGCTCCGCAGGCATGGGGGCAGGCCAACAGCCTTCCGTCGCAGCCACATCTGCTGGTGAAAGGTCAGGCGCAGCGGGAAGTTGTGCCGGATCAATTCGGCATCAATGTGACTCTGCGCTCGATTGACAAGGATCCCGCCGCTGCGCGCGATCGCGCGCAAGCCAATGCGGTGCAGATACTGGCCGCATTCAAGGCGCAGCACGCCTTGCGCGACAGTGTGCAGGCGTCCGCGCTTAGTATCGCTCCCGAGTACAAGTACGAGAACAACGCGCGAGTTTTTTCCGGCACCAAGGTCGAGCGCTCCTTGTCCGCTCAGTTCACTTCGTTGGACGAGGTGCGTCGCCTGCTCGGCAATTTGAAAACCAGCGAAGAACTGCAGGTGTCGGGTATCACCACCAGCTACAAGGATGAGGCCGCAGTGCGCGCCGAGTTGAAGCGCCAAGCCGCGCAACAAACCCGTGATACGGCCCAGAAACTGGCTGATTCCTATGGCGTGCGCCTGGGTGGGCTGTACACGATTTCCGAGGTCGCTCCGAATTTCGCTTACGGCGTTCAAGCGGGGACATGGCCGGGGTCGCACGGGTCCGGCGGCCTTCCGGGTCCACCTGCGCCCCCCACCGACATCCAGGCAAATGCACGCGCAGCTGATGGCCTCGCCGAATCGCTGGAAGCCGGCAGCATCACTCTTTCCGAAAACGTCTACGCGATCTTCCTGATCGCCCAATGAGTTCCTGACCATGCTGTTGATGATCGACAACTACGACAGCTTCACCTTCAACCTCGTGCAATACCTGCAGATGCTGGGTGCCGAAGTGAAGGTGGTGCGCAATGACGCGATGAGCGTTGCTGAAATCGCCGCGCTGCAGCCTTCGCACATCGTGGTATCGCCCGGCCCGAAAACGCCGAACGAAGCCGGTGTGTCACTGGAGGTTATCCGCCAGCTGGGCCCGACGATTCCGGTGTTCGGCGTGTGCCTGGGCCACCAGGGAATCGGCCAGGTTTATGGCGGTGATGTGATCCGCGCCAGCAACATCATGCACGGCAAGACTTCGCCGATCCGCCATGAAGGCAAGGGCGTGTTTGCCGGCCTGCCGGACCGCTACGAGGCCACCCGTTACCACTCGCTGGTGGTGGACAAGAACACGCTGCCGTCGGTACTGGAAATCACCGCCTGGACCGAAAACCCGGACGGTTCCATGGAAGAGATCATGGGCCTGCGCCACCGCGAGTATCCGGTCGAGGGCGTGCAGTTCCATCCCGAGTCCATCCTCACCCAGCATGGTCACGCGCTGATGAAGAACTTCCTGGACCGCACATGTTGATCGAACCCAGCCAGCTGCTGCTGTTCATGCTGGCCGGCTGGTTGTTGAACCTGACGCCGGGCCCGGATGTGCTGTACATCATCAGCCGCTCGCTGCGCGGCGGCCGCCGCGCGGGGTTTGCCGCCATTGCCGGCATCAACGCAGGTTGCCTGGTGCATGTGGCGCTGGCCTCGTTTGGCCTGGGCATGTTGCTGGCGACATCGGCCATGCTGTTCACGATGATCAAGTGGATCGGCGCGGCCTATCTGTTGTGGGTAGGCGTGCGCCTGCTGCGCAACACCGGCGACTCCACCTTGCAGGCCGATATCGCGGCCAGTAGTGGCAGCGCCGGCTCGTTCTGGCAGGTGTTTGCCGGTGGCTTCCTGACCAATGTGCTGAACCCGAAAGTGGTGCTGTTCTTTCTTGCGTTCTTGCCGCAGTTCATCGCACCTTCCGTGCAGAACAAGCCGTTGGCGTTCGCGCTGCTGGGTTTGATCTTCATGGTGAATGCGCTGCCGATCAATGCCGCTTACGTGCTGGCTGCCGACCGTGTGCGCAGCAGCCGCTGGGCCGCGCGTGGCCTGCAATGGCTGGACAAGTTGGCCGGCGTGCTTTTCATTGGCTTTGGCCTGCGCCTGGCACTGAGTGCGAGGCCGACGGCATGAGCCTGGAAGATTTCCGTCTATTCGTGGTGATGCTCGGCGGCCGCCATGCGCGTGCCAACACCGAAGTGCATGACGTGGTGTTCGCCATCGGCCCCACGATCGAACAGACCTATCCGCAGCTGCGCCAGCAATGGTTCGGCGAGGCTGCCGGCCTGCATCTGGATTCGTGGATGACGGTGGATGGCGTCGAGGACTGGCAGGTGCGCCTGTCACAGGACGCGCCCGCTGCCGGTGCACCGGCGCTGTATTTCGTCAATCTCGGCGGCTACGTCGAAGGCGAATTCGGCGAGGCCCACAGCTACCTGCTGGTGGTCGCTGCCGATGTCGCCGAGGCCAAGCGCAAGGCGCTGGCACAGGCGCAAGCGCAGTGGATCATGCCGCACCGCGATGCGCTGCTGGAAGTGGACAGCTGCCTGCCGGTCGGGCCGATCGGTGGCCTGCACGTGCAGCTGCGCGGCGGCGCGCACGCTGGCATCCACAGCCAAAGCGATTACATCGTTATTTCCTGATTTCTGGAGTTGTCATGACCATCACTGCGCAGGAAGCCCTGCAACGCACCATCGAGCACCGCGAGATCTTCTTCGACGAGATGGTCGATCTGATGCGGCAGATCATGCGCGGCGAAATCTCGCCGACCATGACCTCGGCCATCCTCACCGGCCTGCGGGTCAAGAAGGAAACCGTGGGCGAGATTGCCGGCGCGGCGACGGTGATGCGCGAATTCGCGCTGCCGGTGCAGGTGGCCGACAAGACCCATCTGGTCGATATCGTCGGCACCGGTGGTGATGGCTCGCATACTTTCAACATCTCCACCTGCTCGATGTTCGTGGTGGCTGCGGCTGGCGCCAAAGTGGCCAAGCATGGCAACCGCAGTGTGTCGTCCAAGTCTGGCAGTGCCGACGCGGTGGAAGCGCTGGGTGCGGTTATCGAGCTGCAGCCGGAACAGGTGGCGCAGGCCATCGAGCAGACCGGCATCGGCTTCATGTTCGCGCCCATGCACCACCCGGCGATGAAAGTTGTCGCGCCGGTACGCCGCGAAATGGGCGTGCGCACCATCTTCAACATCCTCGGTCCGCTGACCAATCCGGTGGGCGCCACTAACATCCTGATGGGCGTGTTCCACCCGGATCTGGTCGGTATCCAGGCGCGTGTGCTGCGCGAGCTGGGCGCCGAGCGTGCGCTGGTGGTGTGGGGCCGCGACAACATGGACGAGATTTCGCTGGGCGCGGGCACCCTGGTCGGTGAGCTGCGCGATGGCAAGGTGCGCGAATACGAGATTCATCCGGAGGATTTCGGCATCGCCATGTCGGCCAGCCGCAACCTGAAGGTTGAGAATCCTGAGGAATCCATCGCCATGCTGCGCGCGGTGCTGGACAACCAGCCGGGCCCGGCCAACGATATCGTCGCGCTCAACGCCGGCGCCGCGCTGTATGTGGCCGGCGTCGCCGACAGCATCGCCGACGGCTTGGCCCGTGCCCGCGCGGTGATTGCCGATGGCAGCGCCCGCGCGCGCATGCAGCAGTACGTTGCCACCAGCCGCAGTCTGGCCGGCAATCCCTGATAATTGCCCAGTAGTCACCCGATCAACCGCGTCAGCAGCGCCCGTCTTCCAGGAAGCAGATCCATGAGCGACATCCTCAACACCATCCTCGCCCGCAAAGTGCAGGAGGTAGCCGAGCGCCGCAGCCGCGTGCCGCTGGCCGAGTTGCGGGCGCGCGTGGCCGACGCCTCACCGGTGCGCGGCTTCGCCAATGCGCTGAATGCGGCCATCGCCAACGGCGACCCGGCGGTGATCGCCGAGGTCAAGAAGGCCAGCCCGTCCAAGGGTGTGATCCGCCCGGACTTCCATCCGGCTGATATCGCGGTGAGCTACGAGCTGGGCGGTGCCAGCTGCCTGTCGGTGCTGACCGATGTGGATTTCTTCCAGGGCGCCGACCTGTACCTGCGGCAGGCGCGCGAGGCGTGCACATTGCCGGTGCTGCGCAAGGATTTCGTCATCGATCCGTACCAGGTGGTCGAGGCGCGCGTACTCGGCGCCGATTGCATCCTGCTGATCGTCTCGGCGTTGGACGACCGGCAGCTGGCCGAGCTGTCCGACCTGGCCATGCAACTGGACATGGACGTGCTGGTGGAAGTGCACGACATCGACGAACTGGAACGCGCCATCCAGGTGCCGGTGCCGCTGGTCGGCATCAACAACCGCAACCTGCGCACCTTCGAGGTGTCGCTGGACAACACCTTGTCGATGAAGGACGCGGTACCGCGTGACCGCCTGCTGGTTACCGAGAGCGGCATCATGGGCCCGGCCGACGTCAAGATCATGCGCGATGCGGGCGTCAACGCCTTCCTGGTGGGTGAGACCTTCATGCGCGTTGAAGAGCCGGGTGAGGGCCTGCGTCAGCTATTCTTCCCCGCATGACTGAGCCCTATCCGCCCCCCCGCGACGACGCGCAGCTGGTCGTCTTCGACTTCGATCACACGTTGTATGACGGTGATTCCGGCAGCCACCTGTTCGCCTGGCTGATCAAGCGCAATCCGCTGCGGTTGCTGGCGGCCATCCTCGCCACGCCGTTGCTGGGGCCGCTGGTCGCGCTGCTGCCGACGCGCCGTTTCGGTATTTCCGGTTATGTCTGGATCGCCACCTTCGGCTTGCATCAGGCGCGTGAGTTCAACAAGGTGATCGACCAGTACGTGCTCAGGCACGAGCCGCAGATCCGCCAGCATCTGCTGCCGCATGCCCTGCAGGTATTTGCCGCGCACCGGCGTGCCGGGGACCGGGTGATCGTGGCCACTGGCGCGCCGCCGGAACTGGCCCGCGCGATCCTGGCGTTCGTGGCCGAGCAGGGCGTGCCGGTGATCGGCAGTGAAGTAGGCCCGCGTCTGGGCGCGATGGGCGCCACCCGCCACTGCCACAACGAAGAGAAGATGCGCATGCTGCGCGAACGCGGCTACGGTGACATCGCCATCGCCTATTCCGACAGCACCGCCGACCTGCCGTTGCTGCAAGCCGCCAAGGCGCCGGTGGTGGTGAACCCCAAGCATTCGCGCGTGGCCTACTTCGGCAAGGTATTGCCGGCCGGCACCCCGATCCTCAACTGGGGTTGCCCGGGGCGCGGCGGCGAGCCGCTGCCCAAGTAATCCAAAGCGGAGCAGGCAACGATCCAGTCGGAGCCGACATCCCTTCTCCCGCTTGCGGGAGAAGGTGCCCGTAGGGCGGATGAGGGCGCTCTTGACGCACCTGCAGAGCCCACCGGAGCCGACATCCCTTCTCCCGTTTACGGGAGAAGGTGCCTGAAGGGCGGATGAGGGGAGCTTTTGGAGCTTAAAAGCGCCCTCACCCCAACCCCTCTCCCCTAAACGGGAGAGGGGCTATCAGATTGCAGGCATGTGGGAATCTCCCTTCTCCCGCATGCGGGAGAAGGTGCCCGCAGGGCGGATGAGGGGAGCTTTTAAGGCTTCAAGGCAAAAGCTGCCCTCACCCCCAACCCCCGCTATGCGCCCCGGCCCTTGCGCTGGCGCAAGGTCGTTCGACGGGCAGCGAACCTGTGGTTCGCAAGCTACGCCTCACCCCGTGAACGGGAGAGGGGCTATTAAGAGCAAGATCGCCTCAAGCGCCTCAAGCCCCGCGCAGCTTCACCACCGCCATGCCGATCTGGAACAGGCTGATCGACAGCACCAGCACGCCGACGGCGATCAGCACCCAGCGCTCCTTGACCCGCTTCACCAGCAGGGCCGCCACCGGCGCGGCCATCATCCCGCCGACCAGCAGGCCGGCGACGATGGACAGGTGCTGCAGGCCCATCGACAACAGGAAGGTGGCCGAGATCGACAAGGTCACGACGAACTCGGCGGCGTTGACCGAGCCGATGGTGGTGCGTGCCTGGCCGCCACGGGCCAGCAGGGTGGAAGTGGCCACCGGCCCCCAGCCACCGCCGCCGGTGGCGTCCAGCAGGCCGGCGAAGAAGCCCAGTACCGGCACCCGCTTCACTTCCTGCGTGGCCATGAACTTGCCCGCCGCGCGCGCCAGGATGAAGATCGCCAGCACCAGCAGGTAGAGGTAGATGAAGGGGCGCACCACGTCACCGGGTAGCTGGGTCAGTACATAGGCACCGATCGCACCGCCAACGGCGCCAGGTATCGCCAGCCTTAAGAACAGGCGCTTGTCGACGTTGCCGGCGACCAGGTGCGAGACCCCGGACGCGCCCGTGGTGAACACCTCGGCGGTATGGATGCTGGCGCTGACCGCCGCTGGCGGCAGCCCCATGCTCAGCAGGACCGAGGACGAAATCAGCCCGAACGCCATGCCCAAAGCGCCGTCCACCAGCTGCGCGCCCAGGCCGATCAGGATGAACCAGTAAAATTCGCTGCCAAATTCCATTCCCCAAGCCTGCGGTCCGGGGCAGGGCAGGTCAAGGAAAGCTACATCGGCAAGTAATGAATTGAGTTGATTCCTTACGCGAATCAGCGCCAAACAGCAGCTAAGTTGCCGCTATATCCTCAATCATCGTGCTTTTAAGGGGCTGAAGCGGCGGACCCACACAGATCCTGAAAATCGATCAATTCGCAGGACGTGTTGAGATTTTGGCCGACGACAGAGTTCACAGTTTGAAGGCGTCATTTTCTGCAGCAAATGGCCGTGTCTTGTTTTGCGCAACAGGGGGATGCTGTGAACGGATGTCGGTGGAATCACTCACGTGGTGTTCGCCAAATGACGGGTACAGAGCCCCGGTGCCGTAGCCGGCGCGCCGCGGCAACACGCTTTTTCGAGTCAGGTGAACAGGGCGCTCCCTTGTAGTCCCGGTAAACGCACTGCCACTGGGAAGTTTGCGAAAGCGCCATCGGTGGGCGGCTGTGCCCACCAATGCGTCAAAGCCCCGGGTGCGCGGTGCTTGCCCGGGC
The DNA here is from genome assembly GCF_039674165.1 of Stenotrophomonas terrae. Taxonomy (GTDB): domain Bacteria; phylum Pseudomonadota; class Gammaproteobacteria; order Xanthomonadales; family Xanthomonadaceae; genus Stenotrophomonas; species Stenotrophomonas terrae_A. The sequence goes on along the minus strand of NZ_JBDJMY010000004.1, from coordinate 25,411 downwards.
TGCATGGCAGCGGGCTGTCCCGAGGTAAATCAGGCCATAGCCCCCTTTGGCAAAGGGGGCGAGGTCAGGCGCGGGGCCTTGAAGGCTGATGCGCTGGGGCCGTGCCTCAACAGTTTCGAGGCGCCGGCCCGGTCAGGCGCGTTGCTACGCGCCTGTTTGTGGCCACACGGTCTGCGGCGCCGCACAGCGGGCCGCAAACCCGCGGGCTTGCTACGTGAATACGGATCAGCGCCGGTCAGCGCGTCCCGTACAGCACGACGGTCTTGCCGCGGGCATGCAGCAGCCCGTCGGCCTGCAGCTTCTTCAATACGCGGCCGGCCATTTCCCGCGAACACCCCACCAGACGGGCGATTTCCTGGCGCGAGACGCGCAGCTGGGTGCCCTGGGGGTGGCTCATCGACTCCGGTTCCTTGGACAGATCGTGCAGGGTGCGCACGATGCGGTCGGTCACGTCCAGGAAGGCCAGGCGGCTGGCCTTGCGGCTGGTGTGCAGCAGGCGGCGGGAAATCTGCGAGCCAATGGCGTACAGCAGCTTGGGCGCATCCACTGACAGTGGGCCCAGAAACAGCTGGTGCAGCCTTTCGTAGCTGATCTCCGCCAGTTCGCAGGGGGTGCGGGTGCGGAGGATGACTTCGCGCTTGTCCGACTCTATGAACAGGCCCATTTCGCCGACGAACTCCCCGGCGCCGAAGTAGCCCAGGACCAATTCACGGTCGTCGTCCTCCTCGGCAATGATGCTGACCGAGCCGCTGATCACGTAATACATGGTTCCTGCAGGGTCACCCGGACGGAACACATCGGTGCGCGCCGGGTAGCGGCGACGGTGGCTGTGGGCCAGGAATCGGTCGATGGTAGCGATGTCCAGCGCCAGCGGGCTGGAGGCAAGACGCACGTTGGACACGGTGTTGGCGTTACCTTGGCTCATGATGGCGTTCACAGTTTGGATGAACTTGCTTAATGGGCAAGCTTAACGACGCTGAGCATAAGGGGCAAACGGGCATCACGGTGCAAGTATCACAGGGAGGAACTTTGCCCCATACTTCCGCCTTTCCCACCATCTACAGGATCGACCGCCGTGGTCAAGCCGTTGCCTCGCCTGAGGTTGCAAGGATTCAACAACCTCACCAAGGCCTTGAGCTTCAACATTTATGACGTCTGCTATGCGCGTACTGAAGAAGAGCGCCAGCGTTATATCGAGTACATCGACGAGGAATACAACGCCGATCGACTCACGCAGATCCTCACCGATGTAGCTGAAATCATCGGTGCGAACATCCTGAACATTGCGCGTCAGGATTACGACCCACAGGGTGCCTCGGTCACAATTCTCATTTCCGAGGAACCGGTGATCGACAAGAAGCAGGCCGGCAAGGAGTTGATCTCCGATGCCGTGGTCGCGCACATGGACAAGTCGCACATCACCGTGCACACCTATCCGGAAACGCACCCGCAGGAAGGTATTGCAACCTTCCGCGCCGATATCGACGTGGCTACCTGTGGCGTGATTTCGCCGTTGAAGGCGCTGAACTACCTGATCGAGAGTCTGGAATCAGACATCGTGATCATGGATTACCGCGTGCGTGGCTTCACCCGTGACGTAAAGGGCAAGAAGCACTACATCGATCACAAGATCAACTCGATCCAGAACTTCCTGGCCAAGAACATCAAGTCGCGTTACGAGATGTTCGACGTCAATGTCTATCAGGAAAATATCTTCCACACGAAGATGCACCTGCAGGACTTTGACCTGGACAAGTACCTGTTCGAAGAGAAGGCAAAGAACTTGTCCTTCAAGGAACGCATGAAGATCGAGGCACTGTTGCGCCGCGAGATCGAAGAGCTGTTCCACGGCCGCAACCTGGCCGAGTAAGCAAAACCGCGCAGGCCGGCGTGCCGGTCTGCGCAAAAACAGGCGGGACGGCCCGCCCTGCATCTGATGCAGACGTTTGCCGACGGCGGCCCGGTGTGAATTCACCGGGCCGCCGTCTTTTTTTTTGTAAAGGAAGTTGGCGATGCCCTGGATTTACCTGCTGCTTGCGGGCCTGTTCGAGATTGGATTTGCGCTGGGCCTGAAGTTCAGCGAAGGCTTTACCCGGCTCTGGCCGAGTGTGTTCACCGTGGTGTTTGCCGGCATCAGCCTATGGCTGCTGACCCAGGCGCTGCGCACGATACCGGTGGGTACCGGCTATGCGATCTGGACCGGGATTGGCGCCGTGGGCGTGGCGATCGCGGGCGTGATCCTGTTCGGTGACAGCGCCAGCTGGCCGCGCCTGCTGTGCATCGGCCTGATCGTGACCGGTGTGATCGGCCTGAAAATGGTCAGCTAGTAGTGCCGAGCCATACTCGGCAAGGGCCCTATGCAGAAGCCCTGACCATGTAGTGCCGAGCCATGCTCGGCAGGGCCTTATGCAGAAACCGTGGCCATGTAGTGCCGAGCCAATCTCGGCAGCAGCTTTCCCGGTAAAGCCACCGGCGAGCATGGCTCGGCGCAACAGGTAAGGCCCCAGCCGCGCAGGGCTCGGCGCGACATCCGGGACGCCACGGCCTTCATTGCCTTGGAGGCCAGCGCCATCACCGATGGGATCGGGAAGGGCAGCTTGCGCGCGCCCGCATGTTCGGCGTGTTCTGCGTGGCGTGCTTCGTCGATCTTCATCACCTTGAGGATCTCGCGGCTGCGCTGATCGGCCGCTGGCAGGGTTTCCAGGTGCTCGTCCAGGTGGGCTTCCACCTGGCGCTCGGTCTCCACCACGAAGCCCAGGTTCCAGCCATCGCCGCGCAGGCCGGCCAAGGTGCCGATGGTGTAGCTGCCGGCATACCAGAGCGGGTTGAACAGGCTGGGGCGGCTGTCCAGTTCGCGCAGGCGGTCCGCGCACCAGCTCAGGTGGTCGGTCTCTTCCTGCGCCGCTTCGAGCAGGTGCGCGCGCGTGGCCGGGTCGCGGGCGACCGCTGCCTGGCCGAAATACAGGCCCTGCGCGCAGACCTCGCCGACGTGGTTGATGCGCATCAGGCCGGCGGCATGACGGACCTCGGCCGGCTCCAGTACCACCTCGGGGGTGTCGCCAGCCGGGTTGGGGCGGGCGGCCGGCGGATTGCCGAACACCGTATCCAGGGCGCGCTGGGCTTCGGTCAGCAGGTGGTCCAGTGGCGTGTGTACGCGGGCGGTGATCATGGCGGGCAGTGCTGTGGGGTATGTGGCGATTCTCGCCGCTGGCCCTTGACCTGCCAAGCCACGGGCAGGTGGCCGTTCAGGGGCGCGGCTTGCGCCGGGGGCCTGCGGCCAGTACAATCCCGCCTCTTCTGTTTCACCTTCACAACGCGTGGCAAAGTTCCGGTGGTTCATCTCGCCGCAATCAGCCCGACCTACCTGAGTTCTTTATGAGCACTTTCACTGCAAAGAACGAGACCGTCCAGCGCGACTGGTACCTCGTTGACGCCGCCGGCAAGACGCTGGGTCGTCTTTCCACCGAGCTGGCTCGCCGCCTGCGTGGCAAGCACAAGCCGGTTTACACCCCGCACGTTGACACCGGTGATTACCTGGTCGTCATCAATGCCGACAAAATTACTGTTACCGGCAAGAAGCTGAAGGACAAGAAGTACCATCGCTTCACCGGTTACATCGGTAACCTGAAGACCGAAACTCTGGAGCAGGCGCTTGAGCGTCACCCGGAGCGCGTGATCGAGCACGCCGTCAAGGGCATGCTGCCGAAGGGCACGCTGGGCCGTCAGATGTACCGCAAGCTCAAAGTCTACGCCGGCACTGAGCATCCGCACGCAGCACAGCAGCCGCAGGTTCTGGATATCTAATCATGGCTATCACTCAAAACTACGGCACTGGCCGCCGCAAGTCCTCCACCGCTCGCGTGTTCCTGCGCAAGGGCACTGGCAACATCACCGTCAATGGCCGTCCGCTGGACGAGTTCTTTGGCCGTGAGACCGCACGCATGATCGTGCGTCAGCCGCTGGAACTGACCCAGAACACCGAGAGCTTTGACATTCTTGTCACTGCTGCCGGCGGCGGCACCACCGGCCAGGCCGGTGCGATCCGTCTGGGCATCGCCCGTGCGCTGGTCGAGTACGACGAAACCCTGAAGTCCGAGCTGCGCAAGGCTGGCTTCATGACCCGTGACGCTCGTGAAGTCGAGCGTAAGAAGGTCGGCCTGCACAAGGCACGTCGCGCCACCCAGTTCTCCAAGCGTTAATCGCTTCGGGGTGGGATTCTTCGGAATCCCACTGGGAAAGCAAAAGCCCGGCTTCGGCCGGGCTTTTGTCGTTTTGGGGTTGGCTGGGCGGTTTTGATTCGGCGCGCCGCTGGCCTCTCCAGTACCGGAACGCCAGACAAAAAAAAGACCCGATCTCGCGATCAGGTCTTTTTCAATATGGCAGCCCCGGAAGGATTCGAACCTCCGAATGTCTGAGTCAGAGTCAGATGCCTTACCGCTTGGCGACGGGGCTATTGTGTGTGGCAATTATCGCACATCTGGCCGGTGGGTTGGCCTGGGTGTAGCGGGATGAAACAGAAAGGGCCTGATCTTTCGATCAGGCCCTTTTGTGTCTGGCAGCCCCGGAAGGATTCGAACCTCCGAATGTCTGAGTCAGAGTCAGATGCCTTACCGCTTGGCGACGGGGCTGTAGTGCAGGTCAAACCTGCGTCCCATGGTGGCTATAGGTGGACTCGAACCACCGACCCCAGCATTATGAGTGCTGTGCTCTAACCGGCTGAGCTACATAGCCTTGGGAGCCGGTAATTCTGGTGGTGTCGCACCATTTTGTCAACAGGTTTTTCTTTGCTTGTGGCATGACAGCAGCCATGGCAGAGTCGTCGACAGTAGAAATTTTAGGAGTCCGCATCGTGATCGATCCGGACGGCTATCGACCGAACGTCGGCATTGTGCTGATGCGGGAAGACGGGCAGGTGTTCTGGGCACGACGTGTGCGCCGGGATGGCTGGCAGTTCCCGCAAGGTGGCATGAATACCGACGAAACCCCGGTCGAGGCCATGTATCGCGAATTGCAGGAAGAAACCGGCCTGCTGCCTGAACACGTTGAAGTCCTGGGGGCGACCCCCGGTTGGCTTCGCTACCGCCTGCCTACGCGGGCCATCCGGCACACCGAAAAACAGGTCTGCATCGGCCAGAAGCAGGTCTGGTTCCTGCTGCGCCTGACCGGTGACGAGGCGCATGTGCGTCTGGATGAAACCGATACGCCGGAGTTCGATCACTGGCGTTGGGTGGACTTCTGGTACCCGGTGGAACATGTGGTGATCTTCAAGCGTGGCGTCTATGCACGCGCCCTGCGCCACCTGGCGCCGTTGGCGCGGGGTATCGCCGGGCAGGGCGTGCAGGCGATGCCAGCGGCCGCACAGGAGGCGTGGATGCCTGGCAGCAGTGCCGGCCATGAGCGCCCGCGCAAGCGACCGCGGCGGCCTGGCGTGTGGCGCGGCAAGAAGATTAATAATGATTAACGCCCGAAATTGACAACCATTCGCATTTGCGATTGAATGCTGACACGGCCGATACGTGCCGGGTTCAGGGGCGTCAAGCCGTGTACGTTTGCATCTGCACTGGGGTTACCGATCATCAGATCCGTGAAGCCGCGCTTGCCGGCTGCGACAGCGTGTCCGAGCTGACCATGCGTACCGGTTGCGGCTCCAATTGCGGGTCCTGCCTGGACATGGCCGCCGGCCTGCTGGAGCAGGCACGCGCCAGCCGCGAACTGCCCCTGCCATTGCTGCGGGCGGCCTGAGCCGGCCTTGCCGCCAGCGCCAACAGCGCTGGCTAATGATCACGATTCGCGTTCCTTCATTGTCTGCCGGCAAACGGTAAAGTGCGCTGGTTCCAATAGTCGGAGTCAGCGCCATGAAAGGCGACGCCAAGGTCATCGAATTTCTCAACAAGGTCCTCTACAACGAGTTGACCGCCATCAACCAGTACTTCCTGCACGCCAAGATGCTGAAGAACTGGGGTTTGAACGAGCTGGCCGAACACGAATACAAGGAATCGATCGACGAGATGAAGCACGCCGATGTGCTTTCCGATCGCATTCTGTTCCTTGAAGGCCTGCCCAACTTCCAGGCGCTGGGCAAGCTGCGCATCGGCGAAAACCCCACCGAAATCCTCAAGTGCGATCTGGCGCTGGAGAACGAAGCGGCGGCGGTGCTGCGCGACGCCGTGGCCTATGCCGAATCGACCAGCGATTACGTCAGCCGCGAGCTGTTCGTGAAGATCCTCGATTCGGAGGAAGAGCACATCGATTGGCTGGAAACCCAGCTCGATCTGATCGCGCGCATCGGCGAGCCGAACTACCTGCTCACCAAGCTGGAAGACTGATCGCGCAGCAGCGCGATCAGTACGCGGCCGGGGCCTGCCCGCGCTGACTGGCTTGATAGTCGGTCAGCGCCAGCCGCGCACGCCCGAACTCGGCCACTATCAAGGCCACCATCACTGTTGGTCGCTCCAGGGTGCCGGTGCGTGCGCCGTGCTCAAGCCGGCGAGCGGCTTCGGACAGGGCCAGTACGCCGACATTGGCGCTGGAGGATTTGAGGCTGTGCGCCAGCTGCCCCAGCCGCAGCAGGTCGGGCATTACCGCAGCTTCCTGCAGGTCTCTTACCAGCTGCGGGGTTTCTTCCAGGAACACGTCGATGATGGCGTTGATTTCCTCACCGGCAATGTCAAACAGTTCGTCCAGCACGCTGCGCTCCAGCACCGAGGCGGTGATGCCATCGGTATGTGCGGTGGAGGCGGCAGCCAGTGCGTTGGCGGAGAGGTCGGCGGTGGGCATGCGGGTAACCAGATCGGTAGTTGCAGTGGATGCGGGCTTGAACGCCAGCAGGCAGGACAGAAGTTGCGGGCGTGAAATGGGCTTGGACAGATATTCGTCCATGCCGCTGTCCAGGCAGCGCTGACGGTCGCCGGCCATCGCATTGGCGGTAATGGCGATGATCGGCAGGCGCGTTTGTGCGCCGCTGCTGGCTTCATGTTCGCGCCAGCGGCCGGTGGCGGCAAAGCCGTCCAGTACCGGCATCTGGCAGTCCATCAGTACCGCGTCGTAGCGCTTGCCGTGCATCTTGTCGATGGCGATGGCGCCGTTCTCGGCGGTGTCGACCTGCGCGCCCAGTATCTTGAGCAGCTTCTGCGCGACCATCAGGTTCACCGAGTTGTCCTCGACCAGCAGTACCTGCATGCCGGCCAGGTCGGCGACTGCGGTGGCCGGGCTGGTCGTTGCCGGTGCAGCAACCGCGACTGCAGCCTGGGCCGGCGTCGCCAGCGCAGGCGCGCTGGAGGCGGCAGTTGCCCGGATTGCCTGCGGCGGTGCGGCGATATCACTGCCTTTCCACAACTGCAGTGCAGGGTCCGGACTCGGCGCCAGCTGCAGCGGTTCGGCCAGGGCGTTGCGCAGCTGCGTGTCGGGCAGTTGCCGCGGCAGCAGGGTAGCGCCGTCGCGCAATGCATCGGCTATCGGCGCGTCACCGTATAGCCACAGCACGCGCGGGCGGTTGTCTTCCATGCGCTCGACTGCGCGCTGCAGCGCTGGTGCGCTGTTGCGCAGCGGCTCCAAGTCGCCGATCAGCGCATGGAAGATGCCGGAGACGGTGGGTTTGCGCAGGCGCTCCAGCGCTTCCTGCAGGTTGTTGGCGATCACCGGCTCATAGCCCCAGTTGGGCAGCACCAGCTGCAGCCGCTGGCGCAGCCGTGGCTCGGGGGTGACTACCAGCACCTGGCGGACGTTGCGCAGGTGTTCGGGCTGGTGCAGGTCGCCGATCACTTTCAGCAGCGGGATCTCGAACCAGAAGGTCGAGCCGCGCAGCGGTTCGGATTGCACGCCGATACTGCCCTGCATCAGGTCGACGATGCGCTTGCAGATGGCCAGGCCCAGACCGGTGCCGCCGTACAGGCGGGTGGTGGAGGCATCGGCCTGGGTGAAGGCGTTGAACAGGCGCTGCGCCTGGCTGGCGTCCAGACCGATGCCGGTGTCGCGGACTTCAAAACGCAGGCGGTGCTGGGCAGCGGTTTCGCCCAGGCGCTTGACGTGGATGCTGATCTCGCCAAGTTCGGTGAACTTGATCGCGTTGACCAGCAGGTTGCCCAGCACCTGGCGCAGCCGCACCGGGTCGCCGCGCACCGACAGGCGTACCGCCGGGTCGATCTGCAGTGACAGGCGCAGGCCCTTGTGCTCGGCGGCGCGCTGCATCAGCCGCAGCATGCCGTCCAGGGTTTCGCGCAGGTTGAAGGTGGTGATTTCCAGCTCCAGCCGGTTCGCTTCCAGCTTGGAGTAATCAAGGATGTCGTCGACGATGCGGAACAGCTGCCGTGAACTGTCGGTGGCGGTGTCCAGCATGTTGCGCTGTTCCAGGCTCAGCGGGCCCTGTGCGACCAGCTCCAGCATCGGCAGGATGCCGTTCAAGGGGGTGCGGATTTCGTGGCTCATCGTGGCCAGGAATTCACCCTTGGCCAAGGTGGCGGCTTCGGCAGCCTGCTTGGCCTGCAGCAATGCCTGTTCCAGCGTGCTGTGGCCCTGCGCCGCAACCTGCAGGCGCTTGTTTTCCAGCTGCGCTTCCTCGATCCGCAGCTGCATTGCGTGGATCTGGCGCAGGTGACGGCTGGCGCAGAAGGCGGCCAGCAATGCCGCGACCGTGGCCGCCGCAGCGCAGCCAGGGACAGCCAGTGCAGGTGCTGCCGGCACAAATACCAGCGCGCCCGCAGCCGCGGCGCTGCCGGCTGCAAGCAGCGCCCAGACGCGCGAAGCCGCCGATGTGGGCGCGCTCACAGCACCGCGTTCTGGAAGTCGAAGTTGAGCTCGCTACCTGCGCGTTGCACCACATTGCCCTGGATGAAATCGATGCCCCCCATCCACATGGCTGCGGCGGCCTGCGGGTCTTCGATCTGCTGGCCGATGATCTGCAGGTTGGCGCGGTGGGCAAGATCGATCGCACCGCGCAGTTCGTCGCGCAGCTTCTGGTTGGTGTGGCTTTCGGCGTAGCGCGCGGCCATGCGCACAAAGCTCAACGGCAGCTGGGTGAGCAGTGCATTGGCTTCGGCGCTGGGCTCAAACTGGCTCAGGCAGAACTGCACCCCGGCCGGCATCAGCTGCGCGCAGAATTGCTGCAGGCTCACCGCGTGCACCAGGGCATCGGACAGGCGCACGTCGATGACCAGGCCGTTGCCGGCCACCTGGCGTTCCTGCAACGCATTGAGCAGCCATTCCGCATAGGCGCTGCGCGCCAGGCTGCGCATCGACTGGGAAAGGAACAGACGCATTGGCGGCTGTGCGAACTGGTACAGATGCAGCAGCCCCAGCGCGTGTTCGACCACCTGCTGGTCAAGGTCGGCGATGCGGCCGGCGGCCTCGGCGGCGGGAATAACCTGGCCGGCAGAAAGTAGCGTGCCATTGCTCTGGCGCAGGCGCAGCAGCACCTGGTACTGGGCGGTATCGCCGCCGGCGACGGCGACGATGGGCTGGTAGGCCAGCTCGATCTGGCCTTCCAGCAGGGCCAGGTGTTCGTTGTTGATGGCGACGTCGTTGCTTTCATAGGCGGCGATGCCGGCCGTGCTCAGCCGCGCCTGCAGGGCGGTGCGCTCCACCGCTTCCAGCGCGGCATCGGCGTCGTTGAGGTCCTGTGACAGGTGGGCATGGCCGACCACGCAGCGAAGGAACACCGATTCTTCCTCGCGTGGCGCAAACGGCTGCGCGGACAGGCCTTCGCGGACCCGCTGCGCAAGCGCCGGCACATCGGCTGCGTCCATGCCGCGGCTGAGCAGCAGGAAGCTGTTGTCATTGAGCCGGGCCAGCAGATGCGGGCGCAGGTTCTCGGCCAGGCGCTGCCCGGCCTGCACCATCAAGCGCTCGTAGCTGGCGTAGCCATAGCGCTCACGCAGGCCCAGCGCGCTGGCGATCTCGATGAACAGCAGCCCGGCCGCTTGTCGCTCGGCGATAGCGGCGTGCAGCTGCTGCATCACGTTGTGGCGGGTTGGCAGGCCGGTTTCGGGGTTGTTCAACAGCGGGCCGGCCTCGACCTTGCCCAGCGGCTGCATGCGGTTGCGGCGGATGCGGTTGGCAACGGCGGCGACCAGATGGCGCGGGCGGATCGGTTTGACCAGCACGTCGTCGGCGCCGCAGTCGAGCACTTCAAACTGGCGGTCGGGGTCGGCCTCACCGGTGAGGAATACGATCGGCAGCAGCTGCTGGTGCGGCTGCTGGCGGATCATCGCGGTCAGCCGCATGCCGTCCAGCCCGGGCATGTGCAGATCCATCAGGATGAGGTCGGGGCGGTGTTCGCTGATGGCCTGCTGCACGCCTTCCACGTCCATCTGCACGAAGGCCTGCATGCCGGCGCCGTGCAGCACGCTCTGCGCAAACAGCGCCTGCGAGCGGTTGTCCTCGACGATCAGCACCCGGTACGGGGTGTCATCGCCGACATCGCTGGCCAGCGCCGCCGCGCCGCTGTCCTGGCCGGTCTTGAGCTGCGCCTGCACCGCCTCGGTAGGCGGCGCGTTGCGCACGCTCCAGCGCTGCGAGTAATCGGCAGGAGGAGTTTCCGCGCGTAGCGGGCGGGCAGATGCGGTGAGTGTGTCGGTGCTGGCCATCAGGGGATTATGGTTCAGGGGGCGGGCGGCAGCGAGTGGTCGCCGGGCGTGGGGATTGCCGATGTTGGCGTGTCGGCGCTGGCGAACATGCGCTTGAGCCCACGCCAGAGCGTGCGCCAAACCAGCCAGACAACCAGGGCGCCGATGACGCTGGCGCTGATCACGAAGATCAATGCCAACCACGGATGGGCAAAGGCCAATGCCAGGGCGCCGATCACCACGCTGTCTTCGGCAAACGATGCCACCCAGTTGCTGGCTGGCTCCGGTGATGTATTGAGCAGGGCGCGGGTGCCGGCCTTCAGGCCATGGCTGGTCAGCGCGATGCCGGCGCCCGCGGCCAATACGCCGGTACTCAGTTCGCCATTGGGCGACAGGGTGGCGGCAGCGAGGAAGGCGCCGGCCGGAACCCGCGCCAGGGTCTGCAGCAGGTCCCAGATCGAATCCACGCCGGGGATCTTGTCGGCAAAGAACTCGGCCACGGCCAGCGCGCCGGAGGTGCCCAGTACCCACCAGGACTCGGTGGCCTGCAGCGCCGGGGGCAGGTCCACCCAGCCCATCAGCCCGGCCATGCCGACGCCGAACACGGTCAGGTAGACACGGATGCCGGCCAGCCAGGCCAGCAAGATGCCGATGACGAATACATGGGCTTCAGTCATGGGGAGAGTCCGGCCGGAGTACTGTGAGCAGGATCGCAACTATCGAGCATGGCTGCGGTGATTGCCAGCCATCCACCCGCAAGCGCGTGTACAGGCGTGTCGTTTACACTGGCCCGTCGTTTCAGACTGAGCGCATGTGCCGCCCTTCCGGGGCCACTGGAGCCTGCCATGACCCACCGACCTTCTTCCCGTTTCCAGATCACCCCGCGCGGCGGTGCGAGTACGCGCCCGAGCTGGGTGCCGATTGCCCTGTTGGCTGGCGCCTGGCTGCTGTCGCTGCTGCTGGTTGGCTGGTTGGCGGCGCGCTACGCCTCGCCCGATGCCGGCGGCATGCGCGAAAAACTGCGCCAGAGCGAGGCGCTGGCAAGCCAGCAGCGCAGCCAGCTGGAAGAGCTGCGGCAACGCCAAGCCACGCTGGAGGCCTCGGACAAGATCAGCCGCGCCGCCAACAATGAAGTGCAGACTTCGCTGGGCGAGCGCGATGAAGAGATTGCCGGCCTGCGTGCCGACGTGGCTTTCTATGAACGGCTGGTGGGCTCCACCAGTCAGCGCAAGGGGCTGAACGCCCATTCAGTGGAGTTTTCCCCGGAAGCGGCCGGCACCTGGCATTACAGCGTGGTGCTGACCCAGAACCTGAATCGCGGCGCGATCAGCCAGGGCCAGCTGCGGTTCTCGGTTGAGGGGGTGAAGGACGGAAAGCTGACAACAGTCAGCTGGGACGACCTACATCAGCGCAAAGGTGCGCCGGGGCAGGATTATTCCTTCCGTTATTTTCAACAACTGGACGGTAGCGTGATGCTGCCCCGGGATTTCACGCCGCAACGTGTGCGAGTCTCCCTCTCCGGACCCGGGGGGGGCTCCAACCAGACATTCGATTGGAAACTCGCCGGCAACGGCAGAGGGGAATAAACATGTTCAAAAGCAAGTCCAAGCACGACGGCGACATGGCCGTAGACGCATTGATCGGTTCGCAGGTGGAAATCCGCGGCGACGTGGTGTTCAGCGGCAGCCTGTATGTGGAAGGCCGGATCATCGGCAAAGTGGTGGCCGAGGAAGACGCCAAGGCAATGCTGACCCTGGCCGAGCATGGCCGGATCGAGGGCGAAGTACGCGCTGCCGTGGTGGTGCTCAGTGGCAGCATGGAAGGTGACGTGCACGCCAGTGAGCGCATCGAGCTGACGCCCAGCGCCCGTGTCACCGGCAATGTGCATTACACCGTGGTCGAAATGAGCGCCGGTGCCCAGCTCAATGGCCGCCTGCTGCATACCGCCGCGATGGCCGCGCTGCCGGCACCAGATGCCAAGACCACCGAGAAGTCCAAGAAAGCTGAAGCCGCTGCAGCTTGAAACAGGGGCCTGCCGCCCCCATCCTGAGCACCATGAGCACCCTAGTTTCCCTGCCCGGCGTTCAGCCGGCGCCTGATTACCAATCCTTGGACCGTCCGCTGAATTTCACCCCGGCGGCTGCGGCCAAGGTGCGTGAGCTGATCCAGGACGAGGGCAATGATGCGCTCGCCCTGCGTGTGTACATCCAGGGCGGCGGCTGTTCCGGCTTCCAGTACGGTTTCGAGTTTGATGAAAACCGTGCCGAAGACGATCTGGCGGTGATCACCGAAGGCGTCACCCTGCTGGTCGATCCACTGAGCCTGCAGTACCTGATGGGTGCCGAGGTGGATTACAGCGAAAGCCTGACCGGCGCCCAGTTCGTGATCCGCAATCCCAACGCCCGCACCACCTGCGGCTGCGGCAGCAGCTTCTCGATGTAAGCCGTTGCGGCCGCTTTGCGGCCGGCCACGCTTGCGATGGCGGCGCTTTGTCGTCAGGCTCTGGCGGATGCTGAATTCTGAATCCCGTTTTGCCGGGCACGCCTTTGTCGGCGCGCCGCTGGACCGTGCCGATGGCGTGCGCGGTGACGCTGATGCGCTGGCGGCCTTGTGGCCCAATGCACAGGTGCTTGTACTCGATGCCGATGGCACCGCGTTCGCTGACGATCACCAACAGCCGGCGCTGTTTAGTGGTGGCGAGCTGGGCGGTGGCCCGGGCGTGGCGATCTTTCTTGGGTTGCGTGAGGGCCGGGCCTGGTTCGTGGCCGAGGCAGCAACGCTGACCGTGCAGGCACCGCAACGCATGGACCTGCGGCAGGCAGCGGTGAACTGGCCGGCCGAGGTGGTCGACGTGTTCTGCTATGCGCGCGGCATGTCGTACTGGCATTCGCGCAACCGGTTCTGCGGGGTGTGTGGTTCGGCGGTGCGTTTTGGCCGTTCCGGTTTCATTGGCCATTGCGACCAGTGCCGCACCGAGCATTACCCGCGTGTCGACCCCGCGGTCATCGTCGCCGTTGAAAACAATGGCCGGCTGCTGCTGGGGCGGCAGAGCAACTGGATCGCGCGCCGCTATTCGGTGCTGGCCGGTTTCGTCGAACCCGGTGAAACCTTTGAACAGACCGTGGCCCGTGAAGTATTCGAGGAAGCACGGGTGCGGGTGATCCAGGCGGATTACCAGGGCACCCAGCCGTGGCCGTTCCCGGGCGCGTTGATGGTCGGTTTCCGGGCCAGCGCGCACGACGACGTGCCGACCGTGGACGGCGAGCTGGAGGACGCGCGCTGGTTCAGCGTCGAGGAAGTGGGCGCGGCCCTGCAACGTGACACTGACGATGACGGGCAGGGCATCCTGCTGCCGCAACGGCTGTCGATTGCTCGCACCCTGATCGAGCACTGGTACCAGAGCCAGCGCCCATGAGTGCGGGCTGGCAGGTGCAGCGGCGGCGGGGGACGACCCGCCAGGGCCTACAATCGCAGGCCGGAGGACCCGCATGTTCACAACCTTGGTAGCGGTAATCGCAGCGCTGGTACTTGGCCATGTGGCACCCACATTGCTGGCCAGCCTGCGCGACTGGCGCTGGTTCGGGCGCTACCTGGGCTGGGTGCGCGCGCAGCTGGGTGAATCGGCGGGCCGCTATGCGGTACTGCTGGCGATCGCACCCTGCGTAGTGCTGATGGGCCTGCTGCAATGGGCGCTGGACGGGCGACTGTTCGGCCTGCCATCGCTGTTGTTCGGCATCATCGTGCTGGCCTTGTGCTGGGGGCCGCGTGACCTGGACCGCGATGTTGAAGCGGTGATCGATGCCGAGGACGCTGCGGCCGCCACGCTGGCGGTGTCCAAACTGCAGTCGGCCGGCGGCAGCCTGCGCGAGGATGCGCCCGGCCTGGTCGAGGCAACCGTGCTCAATGCACTGCGACGCTGGTTTGCGCCGCTGTTCTGGTTCCTGCTGCTGGGCCCGCTGGGTGTGCTGCTATACCGCTTGCTGGCGCAGTCCTCGCAGGGCGCGCAATCGGTGCTGTTGTCCGCCGAGGAGCGGCGCGCAGGTGATTGGCTGCTGGCGGTGCTGGAATGGCCGGTGGCACAGCTGATGACGCTGTCGATGGCCTTGGTGGGCAATTTCGATACGGTGTTTTCGGCCTGGCGCCGCGCGGCGGGCAACCGCTGGTCGCTGCAGCTTGGCTTTCTGGCCGAGGCCGCGCGTGCCAGCGTGGGTGCCGAGCTGGTCGAAGAAGCAGAAGAGGCGCGCTTGGCCGGGCAGGTGCCGGTGGACGAGCGCTATCCGGAACTGCGCGATGCGATGAGCCTGGTCTGGCGCACGCTGCTGCTGTGGATGGCGGTGCTGGCGCTGCTGGTTATTGCCGGCTGGGTGGGCTGAGCCAACGTCAATCGGAAGCGGCCGTAACCCGGGTAAGCGCCGCGCACCCGGGAAGCAAAAATCTGGTTGGATCCAAGGCTGTTGGCTGTTGGCCGCTGCCCCGGGTGCGCTGCGCTTACCCGGGCTACGCGAATGCCGAGCCGGCCTTCAGCCCGGTGCCAGCAGGTTGAACGGGTACCAGGGCAGGTTGCGCAGCAGCCAATAGGACACGATCAGCACCAGCCATGGGATCGGTTGCGCGAATAACCGTACCAGCCAGCCCAGCTTTGCCGGCCACAGCCCTGCACCATGCAGTGCCATCACCAGCACCGGCACGATCGATACGATCAACAGCGGATTCATCGCCATCGCCTGGGGCAGGTCCAGGTGCACCAGCGCGTGCAGGCAGCGGGTGCTGCCGCAGCCCGGGCACCACAGGCCGGTCAAGGCATAGAAGGGACAGGAGGGGAGCGGGTTGCCCGGAGCATTCGGGTCGATGCGGCTCAGTACCGCCACCGCGCCCACGCCGATGCCGGCAATCGCGGCCAAGGGCATGTAGCGCAGCAGGTGTTGCGGGAACCGCATGTCAGGACAACAACAGGCCGGCCAGATTCGGCCGGCCTGTCGGTTTCATCAGTAGCCGGAAGCGCCGCTCATTGCGCCGCCGACGCCGAGCACCATCACCAGCACGATGTACAGGATGCTGACGACGATGCCCGCACCAGCAGCATAGATGGCCCACTTCTTGGCCTTGTCGGCGGCATCACGCGCGCCGGCGATATCGCCAGCAGCCAGCAGGCCATTGACCTTGGCAGCGTGGATGATGGAAACGATACCCAGCGGCAGGCAGCAGAACAGGGTGGACAGGATCGCCCAGACGAGGTTGTTGGATACGGCGGGACTGCTTGTATTCACGTAAAACTCCTTGTTGAAAAATCAGCGCGACTTGCAGGCATTCGCCGCAGTCAGCGGCGAGATGATCATTGTGGCAACCCAGCATAGAGGCCACGTGATGAAACCGATGAAGACGAAGCACAGCAGAAAGTTGACGAACGCCAGCGCCCAGTAGCCGAACATGATGATCAGCCCGGTGGCGACATTGCCCGCGTACAGATGACCAATACCGAAAACCTGGAAAAACCCCGGCAGCACTTCCAGCAGCGCGGCTATCCCGCCGGATTTCTGCGGGTGATAGTAGTGATGTACCTGCTGCGGCGCGCTTGGCGGCGCAGGCGGTACGGCTGGCAGTGCTGGCGTGGTGCTGTCCATCTATCCCCTTGCTCCTGAGCTGTGCTGCGTTCCCCGGCAGACACATTGGAGGCTAGCCTAGCCACTTGTCCTATTTCTGGAAAGTGGTCTTTCCTACTCAGGCCTCGTCTCCGCGTAACTTGCGCACCAGGATTTCCAGCTGGGGGGCATCGGTACTGGCCCCGTCCACCGGCGGCCCGGCGACCACTTCGATGTGGGCGCGGAAGCGCCGAGGCACCCGCATCTGCCCCAATCGACTGTCGCGCCTGCTCCACATGCTGGACCACATGCCCTTCAGCGCCATCGGCACCACCGGCACTGGCCGCCGCGCCAGGATCTTCTCCACCCCGGACTTGAAGGCGGCAATCTCGCCATCCTTGGTCAAGGCGCCCTCGGGGAAGATGCAGACCAGTTCGCCTTCGGCCAGCGCCGCATCCACCTCGTCGAAGGCGCGCTGCATCAGCGCGGCGTCTTCCTTGGGGCTGGCGATCGGGATGGCCTTGGCGGTCTTGAAGATCCAGCGCATCACCGGCACGTTGAAAATCCGGTAATACATGACGAAGCGCGCCGGACGCGGGATCACGGCCGACAGGATCAACGCATCCATGAAGCTGACGTGGTTGCAGACGATCAGCGCCGCGCCTTCATCCGGCACGTTGGTCTCCACGCCTTTGACCCGCAACCGGTACAGGGTGTGCACCATCACCCAGCTGAGGAAGCGCATCAGGAACTCGGGCACGATGCTGAAGATGTAGATCGCGACCAGGGCGTTGCCGATGGCCAGCGCCAGGAACAACTGCGGGATGGTCCAGTCGAGCAGACTCTGCGTGACCAGCCCCAACACCGCTGCCAGCACGATGAAGCCGGAATTCTGGATGTTGAGCGCGGCGAACACGCGCGACATTTCCGATTTCGGCGTACGGCTCTGGATCAGCGCAAACAGCGGCACCACGAAGAAGCCGGTGAACAGGCCAATGCCGAGCAGGTCGATGATGATGCGCCAGCTGCCAGGTTGCTGGACGAAGCCGACAACATCCAACCCGGTGGCGGTCACCACGCCGGTACGCGCGAAGTAAAGATCCAGCAGGAACGCGCTCATGCCGAACGCGCCCAACGGCACCAGGCCGATCTCGACGATGCGCCCGGACAGCTTCTCGCATAGCAGCGAGCCAACCCCGGTGCCCAGCGAGAACAGCGCCAGCGCGAAGATGTAGAGCACCTCGTCGCCGCCGAGATTCACCACGGCATAGGTGGGCAGCTGCGAGGTAAGAACGGTGCCGAAGAACCAGAACCAGGACACGCCCAGAATCGTGTTGCGCACCGCTTTCTGCTTCTTGGCCAGGCGCAGCACCGCCAGCGATTCGCTGATCGGGTTCCAGTTGATCTTGAGCTCGGGGGCGCCGGCATCCACGCGGGGAATCATGCGCGCAGTGATATTGCCGATCAGGGCCAGCGCGATGATGGCGACAGCGGCCACGATCGGGCCGTAGGCACCGGCCAGGGTGAAGATCATGCCGCCGGCGATCATGCCGGTGAGGATGGAAATGGAGGTGCCCATTTCCACCAGGCCGTTGCCGCCAGTCAGTTCCTCGGGCTTGAGGATGGACGGCAGCACCGAGTATTTGACCGGGCCGAACAAGGTGGATTGCAGGCCGGTGCAGAACAGCGCGATCAGCAGCACCGGCATGTTCTGGGTGAGGAAGCCCACGGCGGCCAGCGACATCACCACGATCTCCATGGTGGTGGTGATCACGATGAGCTTCTGCTTCTCCAGTTTTTCGGCGATCTGCCCGGCCAGGGCGGAAAACAGGAAGTAGGGCAGGATGAACAGCGCCGGCGCCAGGTTGGTGTACAGCGTGCGTTCTTCGCTGCTGACGCCCAGATAGAACAGCAGGCCGATGATCGCCTGGCGATAGATGTTGTCGTTGAACGCGCCCAGCGCCTGGACGATGAAGAACGGGAGGAAACGGCGCTGCTTGAGCAGGGCGAACTGGTTGTGGCCGGACATCGTGTCTCCTCGGTGCTGCGCGGCACATTAGCAGAACCGCGTGTCGCTATTGATCAAGCTGCGCGTGTATTGCAGACGCCTCTCAGGCCTGGCTTGCAGGCAGCAGGCCCAACAAGGCGCGGGCTGCCGGCGTGGGATCGGCCCGCCATACCGCACAGGTGCGGAAGCGGAAGTCCTCGACCAGCGGCCGCACCACCGTGCGCTGCATGCGGGCGGCCATGCTGTCGGGGACCACGGCAACGGCCAGGCCGGCGGCGACCAGCTGCTGCTGCAGTTCGCTGTGGGTAACCTCATATTGCAGCTGCGCCTGGATACCGCGCTCGCGCAGAGCGTCATCGAGCATGCGCCGCACCCCGGCACCGGTCACCAATGCCGCCAGCGGCAGGCCCTGCAAGGCCTGCAACGGAATCGTGCGTTGCTGGGTGAGCGGGTGGTCGATGGGCATCACCAGCGACAGGCCTTCCTCGTGCAGCAGGCGGTGCTGGGGCGGCAGGCTTATCTGCGGGCCGACGCCGACCAGGGCCACATCCAGCCGGCCGTCCTCCAGTTCGGCCAGCAGCACATCGCTCATACCGACTTTCAGGTGTACCTCCACGGCCGGATGGGCCGCGCGGAAGGCGGCCAACAGGGCCGGCACGTCGACCACGTTGAGTGAGGTGATCTGGCCGATGTTGATACGCCCGCGCACCGTGCCCAGGGTCAGCGCCATTTCTTCCTGCAGGCGCGCAGCGGCCTGCAGGGTAAGCCGGGCGTTGTGCAGGAAAACCTCGCCTGCGGCGGTGGGGCGTACGCGCCGGTGGCTGCGTTCGAACAGGCGTGAGCCAAAGGCATCTTCCAGCCGCGCGATCTGGTGGCTGAGCGCCGACTGCACGGTGTGGCAGCGTGCCGCGGCGGCGGTGAAGCCGCCTTCCTCGGCAACGGCGACGGCAAATTCGAGCTGGCGCAATGTGAACATGCCATCACTGAAACAGATGGATGGGATGAAAACAATACATTTGTGTCATCAATGGCTGCGGCCCAGACTGAGCGCCGTACCCCTCCAGGCCTGCCCATGAATACCCCTGTGTCCTCTTCCCTCCATCGCCCCTTGAGCCAGGCGCTGGTCCTGCTGCTGGCGGCGGCAACCGGCGTGATCGTGGCCGGTAACTATTACGCCCAGCCGCTGCTGCAGATCCTGGCCGATGCGTTCCAGATCGGCGCCGAGCAGGCCGGCTGGGTGGTGACCGTGGCGCAGCTGTCCTATGCCGCAGGCCTGCTGCTGATCGTGCCGCTGGGCGACAAGCTGGAACGCCGCAGCCTGATCGTGGGCTTGTTCGTGCTGGCGGCGGTGGGTTTGGCGATCTGCGCCAGCGCCACCCACTTCACGCAGCTGCTGGTGGGCACGGCGCTGTCCGGCCTGTGTGCGGTTGCGGCGCAGGTGATCCTGGCGCATGCGGCGGGTCTGGCCGCGCCAGAGCATCGCGGCCGGGTAGTTGGCACCGTCATGGCCGGCCTGCTGCTGGGCATCCTGCTGGCGCGCACGGCTTCCGGCCTGCTGGCCGGGCTGGGTTCCTGGCACACCATTTACTGGGTGGCCTGCGTGGCGCTGCTGGTACTGGCGGTGGTGCTGGCGCGGCTGCTGCCAGCGCATCAGCCCAGCGCCCGCATGTCGTACCCGCGACTGATCGGCTCGGTACTGGTGTTGCTGCGTGAGGAGCCGGTGCTGCGCCAGCGTTCGCTGCTGGGTGCGTTGTCGTTCGCGGGTTTCAGCGTGTTCTGGACGCCGCTGGCGTTTCTGTTGTCCGGCCCGGCGTACGGCTATTCGATTGCCACGATCGGTTTGTTTGGGTTGATCGGAGCGGCCGGTGCCTTGGCCGCCAGCAGCGGCGGCAAGCTGACCGATCGCGGCCATGGCCGCGCGGTGGCGATAGGTGGCCTGTTGATGATGCTGCTGTCGTGGGTATTGCTGGCACTCGCACCGGTGTCGCTGGCGGTACTGGTTGTTGGCGTGGTGTTGCTGGATATCGCGGTGCAGGCGGTACACATCAACAACCAGAGCGTGATCTATCAGCTGGACGAGAGTGCACGCAGCCGCATCACCTCGGCCTATATGACCTGCTATTTCATTGGCGGCGCCAGCGGCTCGGTAGCGAGCACGATGGCCTGGACGCGCTATGGCTGGAACGGCGTCTGCATGCTGGGCGGCGTATTGGCGCTGATCAGCCTGCTGGTGTATTTCCTGCCGGTGCGCAAGCAGGCCGGCAAGCCTGTGGGAGCGGCATGAGCCGCGAATCCGCAGTAAGCACTGCCCCCGCCTTTGTGGGAGCGGCGTAAGCCGCGAAGCTAGCAACCCATCGATAGAAGCTGACCCTGCGTTTGTAGGAGCGGCGTAAGCCGAGAAGCTAGCAACCCATCGATAGAAGCTGACTCCGCGTTTGTAGGAGCGGCGTAAGCCGCGAAGCTGGCGACAGTGCGCGGCCGATGTGTCCGCAATCTGAGGCTGCGTGAGCCAAGCGGCTTCGCCGCTTCCCCTCTCCTGCCTTCGGCATCCTCTCCCGCAAGGGGAGAGGAGAAGAACGACAGCCAAAGCCAAAGCTAAAGCTAAAGCCAAAGTTGTGGGAGCGGCATGAGCCGCGAAGCTCGTAATGCCAACGTTGGCGGTGACCCCGCGTTTGTAGGAGCGGCGTAAGCCGCGAAGCTGGCGACAGTGCGCGGCCGATGTGTATGCAATCTGAGGCTGCGTGAGCCAAGCGGCTTCGCCGCTTCCCCTCTCCTGCCTTCGGCATCCTCTCCCGCAAGGGGAGAGGAGAAGAGCAACAGCTAAAGCCAACCGCAAACCAAAAGCCCAATTCACCCAGCAGCAGCTCAACGCGCTGTTGCTTCCGCTCCCACAGACGCTGGCAAGATCGCCTCTTCCGCTGCCGCCCGCAGCTTCGGCAACAACCGCAACATCAATGCCAGCTGGGTGCGCACCAGCCGCGACTTGTCATCAATCTCATCGGGCATCTGCTCCAGCGCATCGGCCAGCGCGATCTCATCTTCCTGCGGTGCTGCAGGTTGGCGCTTGCCCAGCGCGGAAGCCAACTCCAGCAGTGACTGCTGCAGCTGCCGCTGGCCGCTGGCGACCAGGGCATCTTCATTGACTGCATCGGCCTGCGCGCGGTGTGCGCCCAAGGCCGACAGGTAGCCCAGCAAGGTGTTGGACAGGGCGAGAAAACGGAAGCCCGCATCCAGATTGCCGCGCGCATAGCCGGGCTCACGCAACATGTTCGACAGGGCCACCGATAGCGCCACGTCGGCGTTGTGCATGTCACGACGGGCGATGCGGTAGGGCAGGTCGTCGCGCATGCCGCTGCGGTACTGGGCCAGCACGGCATCGAGGTAGGCGGTGCTGGTGGCAATCACCTGCGCCATCACCTTGTGCAGGCGCCGGCCTTCCCAGTCCGGCAGGATCAGCAGCGAGGCGGTGGCGGCGATGGCGCAGCCGATCAAGGTGTCCAGGAAGCGCGGCCAGATCAGCACGAAGCCATTGCCGATCAGGTTGAAGCACAGCAAGGCCATCACCGTGATCGCGGCCGTGGCCAGCAGGTAGCGGTCGGTGCGGGTGATGAAGAACAACAGCGCCGCCGCCAGCGCCAGCAGCAACTGCAGGCCGGTGCCGGGGAACAGCTGCATCAACGCCCAGGTCACGCCCAGGCCAAGCAGGGTGCCGGCGATGCGCTGCACCAGCCGCAGGCGGGTTGCACCGAAGTTGGGCCGGCAGACGAAGACGATGGTCAGCAGGATCCAGTAGCCGTTTTCCGGATGCACCAGCTTCAGCAGTGCGTAACCGGCGATCAGCGCCAGTGCGATGCGTACGCCGTGCCGGAACAGCAGCGAGCCAGGGGTCAGCGCCTGGCGCAGGCGCGTGCCCATCTCGCGCAGGGTGTGCGGCGAGGAATCGCGCAGGCGCGTGTCGATGCCTTCCAGCGGCGTGTCGGCCAGGGCGGCTTCGGACAGCTGCCGCTCGATGTTGGTCAGGTTGGCGGCCAGCAGCTGCAGTGAGCCCAGCAGGCGCGTCCACTGCGGATTGCGCTGTTCGCGCAGGTACTGCAGGGACGACTGCAGGTCCTGGCCGGCGATGCGGGTGCGCTCGCCATAGTCGAAGGGTTGGCGCAGCCGGATGGCTTGGCCCAGGGTCTGGCAGGCCTTGCCCTGCAGGGACAGCAGGCGCCGGCAGCGGTACAGCACGTCGCTGTGGAAAAAGGCGTCGGCCAAGGCTTCGTAGGGGTAATGCGAGGAGCTGGCGCGCTCATGGAAATCCTGCGCCATGTAATACAGACGGAAGTACAGGCCGGACTGCACGCCGGGCCGGCCGGAGCGGCCGAAGCGGCTGAGGATGGCGGTCTTGGCGATGTTCAGCGCCTGCACCACGCGCACGTTCTGCTCGGCCAGGGCCAACCGCCGTGCTTCCAGATCACCTTGTCGCACCGGCTCGAACAGATCGGCCTTGAGCTGCAGGTAGTGGCCGAGTTCGAAGAACAGCCGCGCCAGCCGCTCGCGCACCGGGCGGTTGGCGAACATCGCCGTCCACAGGATCGACAGCAGCCCGTACCAGGCCGCGCCGACCAGCAGCGGCACCACTTCGCGCAGTGCCTGCTGCTGGCTGACATTGTGGTGCTGGTCCAGCGCGATCATCGCGTAGATCGCCAGCGTCACCGTGGCCTGGCCAATGGAGGCGTAGCGTTCGCCCAGCGCGCCGAGCAGGGTCAGCCCGAACGCGGCCAGTGCCAGGCTGGCGATGAACGGCAGTGGATGCGGAAACAGCACGATGACCGCGGCCGCAGCGGCGGCAAAACACAGCAGCGACAGCAGCACCGATTTGGTGCGCCCCCACCAGTTGTCATCGGTCTCGGCGATGGCGCTGGCGATGATGCCCAGGAACAGGCCGGGGATGGCTTCGATATGACCGTCGTACCAGCCATAGGCGATGGCGGCAGTGAGCGCGATGAACACGCGCAGCCCGTAGCTGGCTTTTTCGTGGGCCCAGAGCTGGCCCAGGTGACGGTCGAGGCGGCGCATGCCGGAATCGGGTGCTCGCGGAGGTATTGGGCTATCAGCTTGCGGTGCTGTTGCCATGCAGGCAAGCGCGACACGTCCGGAAGTCAGCTCTCATGTCGCGGACGCGTTGGCAGCGCGCATGAAATCGAGAAAAACCCGCAACTTTGGTGCCAGTTGTTCGCGCGATGGGTAGTACAGGTGGAAGCCGGCAAACGGTGGCTGCCAATCATCGAGCAGGCTGTGCAGGCGGCCGGCCGCGAGGTCGGCACGGGCGATGGCTTCGAACACCTGCAGCAGGCCGACACCTTCACGCGCGGCCTGCAGGGCCAGGGTGCTGTCGTTGAGCAGCAGCGGCCCGCTGACATCCAGGGTGAAGTCGCGGCCGTCGCGGCTGAACTCCCAAGGCATGACCCGGCCGTTGCTGTTGCGGTGGCGGATACAGGCATGGCCGATCAGTGCTTCGGGTGTCTGCACCGCGCCGTGCTGTTGCAGATAGCCGGGCGCGGCTACCACCGTCCAGCGCAGCGGCGGCCCCAGCGGCAGCGCGATCATGCCATCGGCCAGCGACTCGCCCAGGCGGATGCCGGCATCAAAGCCTTCGCCGACCACATCGACCAGGGCCGCCTGCATCGCCAGCTCCACTTCCACCTGCGGATAGGCGGCATGGAAGGCGGGCAGGTGCGGCAGCAGCAGGTATTCGATGGCAAAGCGCGGCGCGGTGATGCGCAGTTGGCCGGTGGCGACGTCGCGGTTGGCTTCCACCGCGTGCAGGGCTTCGCCGATGCGGGCCAGAGCCGGCGCGGTGTCCTGCAGCAGGCGCTGGCCGGCTTCGGTCAGGCCAACCCGGCGCGTGGTCCGCTGCAGCAGTCGGGTGCCGAGCCGGCGTTCGAGGTTGCGGATGGTCTGCGACAGCGCCGACGGCGACACCGCCAGTTCGATCGCGGCATGGCGGAAGCTGGCATGCCTTGCCACGCAGGCGAAAGCCGCCAGAGCCGGCAACAGTGAGGGTTCTACTGTGAAGTCAGGCTTCATGGTCAGTGCGGAGTATCCGTCTTTATCGGCATAGTGGCGAGCGCCTACAGTGGCCATCCCCATTCCTGAGTTGGAGTTGCCCATGAAAACCCGAGTGCTTGGCCGTGATGGCCCGGTTGTTTCCGCGTTGGGCCTGGGCTGCATGGGCATGAGCGCGTTCTACGGTGGCCGTGGCGATGACACCGCCTCGATTGCGGTGATCCACCGGGCGCTGGAGCGTGGTGTGACCCTGCTCGACACCGCCGACATGTATGGCCCGCATACCAACGAGGTGCTGGTGGGCAAGGCCATCGCTGACCGTCGCGGGCAGGTATTCCTGGCCACCAAGTTCGGCGTGCGACTGGATGCCAACGATGCGCAGGCGCGTGGGGTCGATGGCCGTCCGGAATACGTGCAGGCTGCCTGCGAGGCCAGCCTGCAGCGGCTGGGCGTGGATCATATTGATCTGTACTACCAGCATCGCGTCGATCCGCAGGTGCCGATCGAGGACACCGTCGGTGCGATGGCGCGGTTGGTCGAGCAGGGCAAGGTGCGTTACCTGGGCCTGTCCGAAGCGGCGCCGCAGACCATCCGCCGCGCACATGTGGTGCACCCGATCACCGCGCTGCAGACCGAGTATTCGCTGTGGTCACGCGAGCCGGAGCAGAACGAGGTGCTGGCGACGGTGCGCGAACTGGGTATCGGTTTCGTGCCGTACTCGCCGTTGGGGCGCGGTTTCCTGACCGGCGCGATCCGCAGCCCTGCCGATTTCGAGGACGGTGATTACCGGCGCAATTCGCCGCGCTTCCAGGGTGAGAACTTCGCCCGCAACCTGGCGCTGGTGGAGCAGGTAAATGCGATTGCCACCGACAAGGGCGTGACCCCGGGGCAGTTGGCGCTGGCCTGGGTGTTGGCGCAGGGCGATGACCTGGTGCCGATCCCGGGCACCAAGCGGCTGGCGTACCTGGAGGAGAACCTTGGTGTGCTGGATGTGGTGCTCAGTGCGCAGGACCTGGCACGGATTGATGCGGTGTTCCCGGTGGATGCGGCCGCGGGCCTGCGTTACCCGGCGGCGAGCATTGGTAGCGTGCATCGCTAGGGCCGAGCTCTGCTTCAAATGTAGAGCCGAGCCACGCTCGGCTGGGGCCTGCAAATGTAGAGCCGAGCCATGCTCGGCTGGGGCATTACCGGTAGAGCCCCTGCCGAGCATGGCT